>DAOTTV010000001.1:0-4868 GCA_034437755.1 Anaerolineae bacterium
CCGATATTTACACGGTGATCGACGATTGGGCTGACCGTGACGACGCGCTCCTCGGCGACAAAGCTGACAATGTTCTCGACAAGCTCGATGATTTGGCAGAGGATGAGGATAACTCAACGTGAATAACCGCTACGCACTGCCGGCCATTCTCATAATTGCGCTCGTCGTGCGGGTGATAAGCCTCGCCGATCATAGCCTGTGGTATGACGAAGCCTTCAGCGTCCTCTTTGCTCAAAACGACCTGATGACGATGGTCACGGGGACAGTGAACGCGATCGAACATCCCCTGCTATATTACCTGAGCTTGAATGTGTGGATGCGCGTTGCCGGCGATAGCGTCTTCATGATTCGCCTGTTCAGCGTGCTGATAGGCGTAGCGACGATCGCCGTGATGTATCTGCTAGGGCGCGATTGGTTCGATCGACGGACGGGGCTAGTTATCGCGTTGCTCACGGCAATTGCTCCGTTCCATCTACAATACTCACAAGAAGCGCGCATGTACAGCTTGCTCGCCCTCTTGCTAATGCTGACGACGTGGTTCTACGTGCGTGGCGCACACGCGCTGACGCAGAGCCATGTCGATGCCGATACTGCCGAGCGCAAAACAACTCGCGCTGTGCCGCAGGGGGTGTGGTGGGGGCTATTCGGCATCAGTGCGGGCTTAGCGATGCACACCCAGCAACTGGCGGCGTTTTATCTGCTGGCGCTGGGACTCGCGCCTCTGCTCGCCCGTCGCTGGGACGTATTTTTGCGCGTGGTTGGCGGCGCTGGGATTGCGCTGGTGATCTTCGCACCGTGGTTGATCAATCTACCGGCGCAACTGGCACAACTCAACGTGAACTACTGGATTAACAAGCCGACAGCTTTTGACCCCTTCATCACGCTGGGGATTTTCTTCGTCGGCTTTCATGAGTATGCAGTATCACAGGCATTATGGCTCTACGGGGGCGCGATTTTCATCACGCTATTGGCACTGGCACAGGTGGGACTGTATGCGCGCAAGCCACGCCGCCGCCAATCGTCCGATACCGGAGCGATCACGCTTGTGCTGTGGCTGTTCATTGCGCCGATTGTGCTGATGTGGTTGGTCTCGCAGGTTGCTCCCATATATCTGGAACGCGCATTAATCCCAGCCGCGATGATGCTTTACGTCATGCTGGGGTGGTTCTTCACGCGGGCCGGTGTCCCACGCCGCATGAGTTACGGGCTGATCGTGATCGTCGGTGCGCTGTTCGCACGCGGAGATTGGCAACAATACCAAGTCGATAGCTTTCCCTATGCGCCAGTTGATACCGCAATGACGTATATCGCCAGCAACAGCACCGACCCGATCATCATCCACATGAACAAGCTGACGATGTTGCCGGCGCAGGTCGCCACCCCGCAGTTGACGCACCGCTTCATCGCTGACCGTGAGGGCAGTCCACAGGATACACTCGACCCCAGCACACAGGACGTACTCGGCGTGCGCGAGTCGCGCTGTGTGCAGGCGGCGGCACACGGTGCTAGCGATACAGTGTGGTTGGTCACGTTGGCACGCGCCGAGCAACAATATCGCAGCAGTGACAGCGACGATTTTAATGATACCCGGGCGTGGCTTCGTGAGACTTTCGTCCCATCTGGCGAGCAAACCTTCAAGGATTTGAACATCTACCGTTATACTGTGACCGATACAACATTTGCGAGAGACTGTGACTGATGACGCAACCCACGAGATGCTTATTATGGTCGGTGTTCTTCGTCGTGCTGGCGATTGTCGCGGTGGTTGCCACGCGCACGTATTTCACCGCGCCTTACCCCGGCATGAATGATTTCTTCTCGCGCTGGGAAGGCGCACGCTCATACTGGGTCGCGGGCTTGAACCCTTACGGCGACGACGCGAGCCTGAACATTCAAGTTGGCATCTATGGACGACCGGTGACGGAATTAGAAGACCCCGGTTATTTCGCCTATCCTTTCTACACCACCTTTCTCTTACTGCCGATCTCGTTCACGGATTATGCATGGGCATCGGCAATCTGGATGGTACTGCTCGAAGCCTGTTTGATCGGTGGGCTGTTGCTGATCCTGGCGCACTTTCAATGGCGACCTGCGCCTCTCTTGCTGGGAACGCTGGTGCTGTGGACGCTGATCTCGTATTTTCCAGCACGCGGCTTGATTCTCGGTCAGCCCGGCATTCTCGTCTACTTCTTAGAAGTGGTGGCAATCTGGGCATTAGGGCGCAAGTCCGATCGTCTGGCAGGGGTGGCGCTCGCTGTGAGTACGCTGAAACCGCAGATGGGCTATTTGCTCGTGCCGTTTCTACTGCTGTGGGGCTTGCGCGAGGCACGCTGGCAATTCGTGGGCGCGTTCATCGTCAGCTTCGGCGTACTGATGGGCGCGTCGTTCCTCTTGCTCCCAACGTGGATGAGCGATTGGCTAGGACAAGTCGGTTTGTACACGTCCTATACGCAGATCGGCGGGCCGGTATGGGTGATCGCGAACGGGGTGTGGCTGGGCATCAACCCGGAGACGGGCTTATGGCAAGTCGATGGCGGCTTTGGCACGCAAATTGAATGGGTGATCGCGGGGGTGTTCTATCTCTACATGCTGTGGATCTGGTACACCGTGCTGATCCAGCGCCAGCGTGAGCGTTTCATGTGGGCGATCGTGATGACGCTGACGATCACGCATCTCGTCGCGCCGCGCACGGCTTCGCCACACTTCGTCGTGTTCATGATTCCGCTGGTGTTTTACCTGCGCTGGTTGACGCAACACTATCGGCGCAGAGGCGGTACGTGGATAGCGATTGGTATTCTAGCGCTGTTATTCGTGCAACAGTGGGCGCATTTCTTGCTCACAGTCGATGGGGAGTTCGAGCATCCGACGATTTACCTGCCAACGCCGATTGTGTTGTTCGTTCTGCTAGTAGCGACGCGCCACTGGTGGTGGAACGATGCGCGTGATCGCTTTCAGCGCGAGATAAAGGACAATGCCCCAGCATGAATAGGTCTAATATCTCATGGCGGGTGTGGCTATATGCGCTAGTGCTGGCAACCGCCCTATCACTGCCGCATATCGTCGCTCTCGCCAACACGCCGGATGGCTGGCAATACAGCGGCGCATTGGTCTTGCCGGATGGCTTCCGCGTCGATTACAACAGTCATATCGCCAAGATGTGGCAGGGCGCACGCGGTGAATTCGCGTATCAGCTGTTGTTCACGCATGAAGAACACCCTGGCTTGCCGACGGTACAGGGCTTTTACGTCGCGCTGGGGGCGATTGCCGGGGTGCTGGGCTTGGGCTTCGCGCTGACCTATCACATCGCGCGCATCGTGCTGACGGTGACGATGATTCTGGCGCTGTGGCGCTTCGCATGGCTGTATTTCGATGATGCGCGTGGGCGCTGGCTCGCGCTGATTTTCGGTACCTTGGTCACGGGCTGGGGTTGGTTGCTGTTCTTCGTCGCGCCTTTGATGTCCGCTAATGTCGCTCCGATTGAATTCTGGCTGATCGATGCTTATAACGCGATCGGTGCGCTGTATATGCCGCACTTCGCCGCCGCCATCACCCTACAACTGGTCGCATTCGTGCTTTACGAGCAGTGGCGCAAACGCCCTAATCCGCGTCACATCATCCTGCTGACACTGGTGCTATTGGTCGATGCGATCATCCAGCCTTATGTCGTCCTGCTGACCTTCCCTTTATTCGGCTTGTTGACGGCGTATCACGTTTTCATCAGCAAAACGCTCGCGCTCCGGCATGCACTGTTCTTGATCGTGCCGGCGCTGGCACACGGGGGCATCGTGGTCTATCAGTATCTCGCAATCGCCGGACATCCAATCTGGGCGGATTTTACCGCACAAAACTTGACGCTATCACCCGCGCCGCTGTATTACGTGATGGGCTATTTGCCCTTCTTGCTGGTGATGCTAGTCGGCGGTGGCGCACTGGTGCAGGTTGTGCGCGCTGACTCGCGCTGGCTTTTACCGGTGCTGTGGGTCGCGCTGGTGATGATTCTGCTGTATTTGCCCTTGCCGACCCAGCGCCGCTATCTGCTCGGCGTACAATCACCGCTAGCGATCCTCACCGCGTATGCGTGGATACACGGCGTGCAAGCGCGTTTCGGCAAGCGTCTCAGCCGTAACTTGCTGATCCCAGTGCTGGCACTCAGCATGATCGCGCCTCTGCTATTGCTGACGATGAATAGTCTCTCACTAGCCAACCCACAGACGAGCGCGAATCAGTTCTATACGGACGATGAACGAACAGCGGCACAGTGGATACGCCAGAACACCGACCGCGATGCTCTGATCCTGACGACATTCGACACGACTCAACGCGGGACAGGGGGCGCGGTCGTCGCGCTGACAGGACGGCGCGTTTTCATCGGACACTGGATCGAAACCGCCGCTTTCAATCCCAAGCAAGCCCAACTCGCACGCTTTTATGATACCGATAGTGATCGTGCGTGGCGGCGCGCATTCCTACGCGATATCGACGCAGATTACGTCTGGTATGATACCGAAGCGCGTACTTATGGCGATTGGTCGCCAGCTACTGCCGATTACCTGCGTCCGGTGATCGAAACCGAGCGCGTGATACTCTACGAGGTGCAATCATGAGCAACCGTAACACGGCCCTATTCGCCGTCATCGCCCTGATTGCCGCTGGCTTCGTCGTGCGCTACTTCAATCAGCAACCGGCATATATCGATTCCTTTTATCACTATAACGGCGCGACGCGCATCATCGGCGGGCAGGGCTTCAGCGAGCCGTATCTGTGGACGTATATCGGTGCGCCGGATCACCTGCCCGTCCCATCGAATTTATACTGGATGCCCGGCACAGCCCTCGTGAGCGCGCTGGGTATGATCATCGTCGGTGCGA
>DAOTTV010000002.1:0-3106 GCA_034437755.1 Anaerolineae bacterium
TCAGGTCAATTGATTTACGCCAGCCTCTGCCCTCAAGACAAGCACGGTTGAAGTCCCTCTCCTAGCCACATAGTGGCGGTCGGGAGAGGGATTTAGGGTGAGGGCTGAGTAGTTACGATAGATGGATATTTTGCACCACAGCCTTAAAGTATTCGGCATTTGTGATATATGCCGATATTACGCTTCAATCGGTCGAATATATCCCAATTTATCCCAAATTTATCCCAAATTGATACACGAGAGGTAGTCGCGCATGAGCATTAATGTGACATGGTATGACGACAAACGATTGATCCTGCTCTACAAATTCAGCGATGATTGGAGCGCGGAACAACTCGCAGATGCTTTCGCACACGCCGTCACCCTTACGGCAAACATTCCACTGGACAGGCGGATTTACGCCATCATGGATTTATGCCAGAGCGGTCGCCTGATGACGGCAGACCCCGCGAAATTCTTCAAAGCCTTCATCCGCGATTCCGGACGCGACATTATCACAATCGGCATCCTCAACGATAACGGTCTGCGCTTATTCGTCAATCTGCTGGAAAATATCCACCTCATCAAGCCTTACGAGTATCAGCTGGTATCCGACATGAGCGCCGCTATGCACGTCATCGAAGCCGATCGCAAAGGCTAGAGCGAGAGCGCGATTGCAATGCCGATCACCAAGATGATGCTGATGCCAAAACAGCCCAGATGCGCCGTGACGTTATAGCGCCCGCCGCGTAAGCCCCACAGCACACCGATAAAGGGACTCGCCATCCCAGCGACGCACAACAACAGCACAACCGGAAAGCCCGCGCCGGTGATCACGAAGCCGTATAAATCCGCCTGTGTGAAGATCGCCAGCGTGAGTAAGAAAAACGCGAAGAAGAAACCAGCACTCATCAGCAAGCCCAGACACCCGCCGGTGATGCTTTCACGGGCTTCGCCGAAGATGCTCACACCATCGCCGCCGCCACCGCGATCAATAACCTGCTCTACCATTTCGCCAATGTCAAACATATGCGCGTTTCGTCTCCGTCTATCTATGGTAACATGCCGTCATTATACGCTATAGCTGACCGTTACGCCACTTGATCCCGATCAGCATAATCGACGGATAGAACACCAGCGGCGGCAGGTGATCGCGCCCAAACCACGCGACCGCTTCGGCATCGTCGGCGGCGTGCAGGGTGCCATCAAGGACATGCGCTTGATAGCAGATGATGATATTCGCCAGCCCGTGATCTTTACGCGGATACACGGCGAGCAGGCGGTCGATCTGCACGAGCAAGCCGGTTTCCTCGCGGGTTTCGCGCATGGCGGCGTGTTCGGGCGCTTCATCATGATCGACAAAGCCCGCCGGACACGCCCAGAGTCCTTTGCCCGGTTCGTTAGCACGCTTGACCAATAACACGCGCTCATCTTCGATGATGACGACCACCACCGCCACTTTAGGATCATGATAGACGACAAAATCGCAGGCGGGGCATCGTGGGCGCAAGCGATCATGCCTGCGGCGATACACCAGCGCATGACCACACTTCGGGCAGTAGTTGGCGACGCGACTCATGCCGCTAAGCCCAGCAGATAATCCAGCACGATACGTAACAGCGCCCGCGCGATCATCTGCCCGAATGCCAGCAGATTCGCGATCATCACGTCCATCTCTGCTGGCGCACGACCAACCCGCGCTTGGGGCACCGTCTCAACGGCGAAATCGCTCGCGGCGGCGGGTGGTGGCAGGGTCGTCGGGCTGAACGCCTGCATCGCTTGATCGGGCATATCGCCCGCAGGCGGTGCGTCCGCCGCCGTGTCCGGCATGGTGGGCGATACTGCCGCCCCGCCCATGCTATCTGCTGGCGCTTGATTCGCGGTTTCAAGCTCAAGGCTGTCAAGGTCGGCAGGGACGACTTGCTCTTGCGGACTCAAGTTGATGCTGGTCGCCGTCGGCATGATGTGCGTCGGCGCGTTCGCCACTTCAACGCGATCAGCGGTGGATAGCCCGCCCCCATCGAACACGCCGACGACGTAGACCGCCGCGACCAGCACGACCACCAGCGCGGCGACACTGCCCAGTGCCGTCCACAACCAGCGGCGCGATTGACGCGGCAGAAGCGTGATTTTGGACGATTCTACATCCGCCGGCGTGAGGGTGAAGTCACGCGGGGCTTGCAGGGGGGGCAAGGCTTGTAACAGGGTCACCGTCTCGCGCAAGGCTTGCAACTCAGCACGCAGGGTCGGGTCAGTCGTCAGGCGTGCTTCGAGGTCGGCGCGCTCAGCGGTCGGCAGAGCATCATCGAGATACGCCGAGAGCAATTCAAACGCTTGATCGTCAGGTGGCGGCGTGTTGTCGTTGTCGGGTAAGCTATGCTGGGTCATAAGGTATCACATGCGTGTATGGTCATATCATGCGCTCCGGCAAACAAAAGCCCGAAGCGACTCTACTCTTCTAAACGAAATTCAGTCGGTAAAAGTTCCCGAAATGCCTGTAAGCATTGGCGCATCGCGCGCCGCGCCCGGCTCAAGCGCGATTTGAC
Organism: Anaerolineae bacterium; assembly: GCA_034437755.1. Lineage (GTDB taxonomy): Bacteria > Chloroflexota > Anaerolineae > Aggregatilineales > Phototrophicaceae > JAUZRW01. The sequence goes on from DAOTTV010000002.1 coordinate 2,526, forward strand.
CGTCCCCAAGGCGATGCCGGCGCTAGCGGCGGCTTCATCGTAGCTCATGCCCTGCACATCACACAGCACCAGCACAACCCGTTGTCCGTCGTTGAGTTCGGCAATGCACTGTTGCAAGGCTTGATTGAGATCCGTTCGCTGGGCTTCCTGTTCGGGGTTGGCGACATCTGCGGGCACGGGTGGCTCGTCGTAAAAATCACTGCCGGGCAATTCTTCCAGATAATCAGCAGGGCGGCGATTTTGCTTACGGATGCTATCGTAGCAGGTATTGGTGGCGATGCGTGCCAACCACGCCTTGAAGTTGCCCCGCTTGAACGTCGCCAGCTTGCGATAAGCGGCGATGAAGGTCTCCTGTGTGGCATCAGCGGCGCTCTCGCGACTGCTCATGATGCGATAAGCGATGCTATAAATCAGGTTTTGATAGCGTAAGACCAGCGCGTTAAATGCCTCTAAATCTCCCGCCTGCGCCTGCTGTATGAGATTGTCATCGCTTTGTAATTCAGCCATTGACTTTTTCGCTGATTGGATGTATATTTTTCGTCACAATAGAATAAGGTGGAGTATTCCAATTGGCAGAGAAC
>DAOTTV010000003.1:0-76322 GCA_034437755.1 Anaerolineae bacterium
GGGATTCGAACCCGCGATCTCCACCTTGACAGGGTGGCATGTTAACCGCTACACCACGCCCCCAAAGATAAAACTTGGTTTTTGCTTAATTTACGTTCATTTTGGTGCGGGAGCGACGGGATTCGAACCCGCGATCTCCACCTTGACAGGGTGGCATGTTAACCGCTACACCACGCCCCCAAAATGAACTTTGGAAATAATATCACGCTTGCGGACTGAATGTCAAGCGGGAAAATAATCAACTCATTTACAAACGTTAATATACAATTGCAAATTGATATGATAAACTTTGGACACCTAATTAAACGGTGTGTCCATCATCTTTTATCACACACTGACCTGAGCATCATTAACGACTTAATCAAACATCACAAGCTAAATTTAAACGCGCCAACTTTTCCCAAAAAATACTATTACAACGGATCGTTCGCAAGCGCTATATATCATCGCTTAGCACAAGGGATTGCCTTGCGGCTTATCGCCTGTACTTACGTTGTGCAGGTAAATTTTACTTTGTACAAAAACATCGACATCATGAGGAGAGAGACTTAATGAGATCGTTTTTCGATTTCTTGACCCGAACCGCACTCCGCTTTCGGGCTGTGACAATCGCCATCGTCGCCGCGGTGATGGTTCTCGGCGGTGTATCCGCCACCCAGCTCAATCAAGAGTTGTTGCCCCCGATTGAATTTCCCCAAACTTTCGTGGTTGCACCGGTCTCTGGTTTGACGGCTGAACAAGGACTCACGATCATCACGGAGCGGATCGAAGCGGCTATTCTGGACGTGCCAGAAGTTGTCAATGTCGAGTCGCAGACGAGTTCGCAGGTCATTTTCTTGACAGTGAGCAATGACTTCGGTTTAGATCAGGAGCAATTGCGTGCAGACATCGAAGCCGCCATTGATTCGGTCTACTTCCCGACGCGTCAGATTAGCTTTCCTGATGGTGGATCGCCGGAAGCGTTCGCTCAACGTCTTGTTGGTGATCTGACATCGGATGTGTTGATCTATCTGGAAGGATTAGATCGCAACTTCATCTTTCAATTACCCCCTGAATTTTGGGGAATGCTCTCTGATGAAACATTGAATGATGTGCTTGCTTATCTGGCACAGCGTGAGATCGAAACGACTGATACGAGTAGTGCGCTAGAGCGTCTTGTGGAGCAGTCTGTCGTCCCACAATTAGAGAATATTGATGTCGTTGTCAATGTCTCTGTCGAAGGTGGGCAAGTGTTGCCCGGCGAAGATGTTGCCGGACTCTCCGAAACAGCGACCGTGACCGAAACAACTAGCCTTCTCTTACAACTATCACCCGAAGCATGGGATGTCATTGCATCACGCCTTGATGACGTATCAGAATTAGACGAAACAGCGGTAGACGTGCTCAGCCAGCGAGACATCAACGTGCCGGATGAGCCGCCTGCATTACCCGCAAGCTGGCAGACAGATGGGTTTGAAGATGCGTCTGATCTGACGGAAATGGCATCTTTCACACAGAGCCTTTCGGGGGTCATCACCGATTTTCTCGAGACGGGTGTCATTGAGGGGTCGATTGCTGAGACGGATGACCTGACAGCGGAGACGATTCGCCGTATGTTGGAGATTGAACCGACGCTGGCAGAGTCTTTTGATGCTGAGCAACTTGTCGCTTTACCGCCGGAAGTCTTCGCTGCGTTGCCCGCAGATCTGGAGTTTGACGGCTTCACACGAGATGCGCTTGCGGCGACATCGCTAGCACGCGCTATTACCGGCGATGTGGTTCAACCTGAACCGGTTGACTTACCAGCCGCATGGGTGATAAGCTCCCCTACACTGATTTCTTTCAGTTTTGCGGATTTACCGCTAGCGACCTTCAGCGTTTTCAGCACTGCCGCCCCTGAAGATTTCACGACTGATGAAACATCCCAGCAAGACGAAACGGATAGTGAGAGTAACACCGATGAGGTCGCAGACGCGAGTAGCGATAGCGGACAGTCTGATACAAGCACTGCAACGACCGACGCGCCGAATTATCCTGAAGGCCCCGCATTGCCGGAATTGTTTACAGCATTGGGCGATCTCAGCGGGTTTGAGATGGATACCGCCGATGATGCGCTCGCGTTGCAATTGCCACAGGAGGCGGCAGGCTTCCTTGGTGGAACGGACATCGTTGCTCTGCTCAACTTCTTGCCACAGATTAGCCAGTTCAGCGATCAGCTAACTAACACAAGTGGTGGGGAAGACGCAGAAGCGGCTGTACCTGTCGATTTCGCGCAGGTCGGGCAGTTGACTGCCGCACTGGGATCATGTGGGTTGAATCCTTTGCAATTAGGTATCTTAGGTGGCGACATCAACTTTGATGCGCTGGCTGAAGGGTTGATCGGATGTATCAGCCCCGAGACAATGTCATACGTTGTCGCACAAGAGCCGACCTTACCGGCACAACTCAGCCCGCAGGTTTACAGCCTGCTATCGCCGGATGTGCTGGCTGTTGAGGGTGTGTCGCCGACCTTGGGCGAAGCATGGAATTCACTCGCGGCTCGTCCGGAGTTTGATGATATTTCTCTACAAGATGCTGATGATGTGATCGCTCTCGGCGATGGCAGTGCCGCGTCTTTCTTGAATACCGTCAATACTGAAATTCCGGAACGGTATGCTGGCTATGAAGTCCGCTTGTTTGACAGCCTGACCCCGACAATCCTAGCATACTTCGCGCAGAACGAAGACAGCTTCTATCAAACACTCTCAAATGATGTTTTGCTCAAGTTATCGCCAGAGGCACTCGCCGCTTTACCCGCCACTGCGCTTGATCGTTTAGCACCAGATGTGGCTGAGCAAGTAAATGCGATTGCAAGCGGCGACGTACAATCCGCCGCGGAAGAGCTATCAAGCCAGTACGCGACGGATACTATCCCACCGCGCGAAGACGCGCCGGAACTCAACGAAGGTTGGCAAGGTGCGGCGAACTTCTTCAACATTGAGCTTGAAAATGCTTATGATTTCTTCCGTTTTCCGGATGTAATCGAAAGCCCCGCAACATGGATCAACGGTTTCTTCGATTCAGCGCAGGGCGCGGCGTTCATCACAGACTTACTTGCGAACATGCCTGCGGATGCGTTCTTTTACATTGTGAATGAAGACCCGAACTTCATCAACGAATTATCGCCGCGTGTGTTACGTCTGCTACCGTCGGAGATTTTCGACCAATTGCCAGAGAGTGCCCGTGAACGTGCTGAAGAAGGGCAAGTTTTCGTGCCGAATACGGCTGTCACGCGGACGAATGGCGCACCGAGCTTGCTGGTGACGGTCTTCAAAGACTCAGATGCCAATACCGTGAGCGCTTATGCACAGGTCGAAGCGTTGATGACGGAACTGGATGCGAATAACGATACAATCGCGGTTGAAGTCGCGTTCGAGCAGTCGAGCTTCATCGAAGAGTCGATCGCTGGCGTTGTCCGTGATGGGACGTTGGGTGCATTCTTCGCTATCATCAATATTCTCATCTTCCTCAGCGGTGATACATGGGGGCGGCGTGGTCGGTTAATCACCGGCGTTGTTGTGTCTGTGGTATCTAGCCTCATCTTCATGTTCATTTTCGCTCAAGCAGGGTCGCTCGAAGGCATGATTGACGAGCAATACGTCCTGTTCAGCGCGATTGCTTTACTAGGTATCATTGCTGGTGCGGGGATTGTTCTCTTGCCGGGACGACTTCCGTATCCATCATGGCGTAGTACGCTGGTGATTGCGGTCAGTATTCCACTGTCGATTATGTCGTCACTCGCCTTGATGCGCTGGTTGCCCGTCGTCATGAATGGCATTTTAGGCCCGGTTTCGGGCAATGTGATTGTGGATTTTGTCCTCAAGCTCGCGCCGGAAAACCTGACGCTGAATATCATGACCTTATCTGGTTTGACGGTGGCAGTGGGTCGTCTGGTGGATGATTCGATCGTCGTGCTAGAGAATATCTTCAAGCAATTGCAAGTGGATAGTAGTACCGATAAGAAAGAAGTTGTCTTGCAGGCGACTCGCGATGTATCCGTTGCAATCTTCTCGGCGACGAGTATTGCGGTGATCGTCTTCTTGCCGCTCGGTCTTACGGGTGGACTGATTGCTGAATTCTTCTTGCCGTTTGGTTTAGCGGTGACATACACGCTCGTGTCTTCATTCTTGATAGCGATTACAGTCGTGCCGGTTTTGGCGTATCTGTTTATCTCTGCTGAGAATGTGCCGAAGAACGAAGAGACATGGATGGAACGGGCGTATGTGCCTACGTTACGCTTCGTGCTATCGAAGCCCATCATACGCTGGGGCGTAATCGGGTTGGCGCTGGTGTCGGTCGGGCTGAGTTTCTTCTTGTTTGGTCAGCGTCCAGCCGCCTTCTTGCCAGAATTCGGTGAACCGCAGTTGTCTGTCTCGGTGAATATGCCCGAAGGCACGACGATTATCGAAACTAACGATCTAGTCGAAGAGATGGAAACAGCGATCAGTAACATCATCCCTGAAGGAGACCTCTCGACTGTTCGTGCGACGATTGGCGGCGGCGGTCTCAGCTTTGATGCTTTGATTGGCGGCGGCGGTGTCTCCGAAAATGTCGCTGACATCACTATCGGCGTGAATAATTCTGAAAGTCTTAATCAGTATCTGGAACAACTAGAGGCGCGTGCGATAGAAATCTTTGGTGATGAGAGTGTCACAGTATCAGCTGGAACGCTTTCAGAAGGTGGCTTTGGTGGTTTCCAACTCTTGTTATCAGCCGAAGACGACTCGATTGATCAAGTGACACTGGAACAGTACAACGATGACATCATCAACACGCTGGAAGCATTGCCTGATATTCAGAATGTGACGAGTAATCTCACGACTGAAGCGGAGGCGACTGCTGGTGACGACGACGCGCCAACGACCTTCATTCGGGTGAATGCACGACCAGCGCTGACGTATACGGGCGAAGTGTTAACCGAGGATACGATTAACTTCACGACGGAGGCGATCGAAGCGATACAAGAACAGGTTGATCTGCCGGAAGGTGTGAGCATTGGTCAGGGCTTCGACAGTGAACTACAGACTGAAGGGTTTGCGAGTATCATCGTGGCTATGGGCATTGCCTCTGTGCTGATCATCGCTATTCTGATGATTGTGTTCCGCTCGCCGATTTACTGGCTTGCTGTGATCGGTAGTGTGGTTGTTGCACCAGTGGGGGCGGCGATCGCGCTGACGCTGACAGATCGTGTGCTGGGTATCTCGGCTTTGATCGGCTTGCTGATGTTGCTGGGCTTGGTGGTGACAAATGCGATTGTCTTAATCGACCGCGTGAGCTCTAACCGCCATGAGCGCGGTATGCCACTCTATGAAGCGATTGTCGAGGCGGGTGGTCGTCGTGTCCGTCCGATCATCATGACGGCGCTGACAACAATCATCGGCTTGATACCGCTATCGCTCGGGTTGTCCGAAGGGGCAATCATCGCGGCAGAATTAGGGACGGTCGTCATTGGTGGGGTGATTAGCAGTACCCTGCTGATGTTGATTGTCGTGCCGACTGCTTACTATCTGTTGACACCCCTTCATGATTTCTTGATGGGTAATCGCGATGCAGAAATTGATCCGGAGAAGGCGAAGAACGAGTAATCAAGCGTATGAGTCGTCAATGATATAGCATCATCGCAAGGGACACATATATATGTGTCCCTTTTGGCTCTTTGGGATTTCGCGTAGTTTTTGTTGCAGGGGCTTTGCCCCCGCACCCCCACAAGGAACTGTCGTTCCTTGACTTTGTTCATTTTGAACAAAGGGAACAAAAAGAGCTTGACCACGCAAGATACGAAAGACCCTCCCTTTTGTTTGTGCGAGCTAAACGGTTTCGGTCGGTGCTGGCGAAATGAGATCGAGATTTTCACCAACTTGTTTGAAGGCGATTAGGGCACGGTCGAGATGTGCGTGGGTGTGGGTTGCAGTATAGCTTGTGCGTAATAGACTACTGCCGACGGGCGCGGCAGGAGGAATGACGGGGTTGGTATATACACCGGCTTCAATCAGTGCGCCCCATGCCATTGCGGTCAGGTATTCTTCGCCGATAATAATAGGAATGATTGGCGTGCGACTATTGCCAATGTTATAGCCTAAGTTCATCAATTGCTCGCGCATATAATCCGCATTGTGCCACAATCGCTGGATGTGTTCGGGCTCTGTTTCCATAATCTCCAGCGCTTTGGCAACCGCGGCGGTGCTGGGTGCAGGCAATGCCGCCGAGAAGATCAGTGAACGCGCATGGTGCTGGATATAATGAATGACATCTGCATCACCCGCGATGAAGCCCCCGATTGATGCAAAACTTTTGCTAAACGTTCCCATAATTAAGTCCACTTGATCTGCCAGACCAAAATGAGCGGCGGTGCCGCGCCCCTGTCCCATCACGCCGATGCCGTGCGCGTCATCGACCATCAAGCGCGCGTTGTATTGCTGGCAGACGGTGATAATATCGGGTAGGGGGGCGATGTCACCCCCCATACTATATACACCATCGACGACGACGATTTTACCAGCATCAGCGGGTAGCTTACTTAATACGCGTTCGAGATCGCGCACGTCATTATGCTTAAATCGTTTCATCTCACCGCGTGACATCATCACGCCATCGACGACACAGGCATGTGCATCTTTATCGAGAATGGCGTAATCACCTTTACCGACAAGTGCAGATACAGTGCCAACATTTGTTTGGTATCCCGTGGAGAAGACAAGCGCGGCTTCTTTGTTGACATAACGCGCGAGGCGTTTTTCTAGCTCGTTGTGTAATTCAAGCGTGCCGTTTAAGAAGCGCGAACCGGTTACGCTCGTGCCATAGCGATGGAGGGCATCGGTTGCCGCTTGTCGAACACGCTCATCAGTCGTGAGACCGAGATAGTTATTTGATCCCAGCATCACAACGTCTTTGCCCTCGAATGTTGCTGTCACGCCTTCGGAGTCGCTGAGTGCCCTGAAATAGGGGTAAATGCCAAGTTCGATGGCATCTTTAGCGGCGGTGAAACCGTTAATCTTGTTAAAAATATCTGCCACGATGATACTCCCATCAACGAAATCCACAACTATGTGGAGATATGGATATGACTTACACTCATATAGCTTACATTATTGACTTATTGTATAAGAACGACGCTAAATCGAATAGTAATGAGCTATTTTATCAAAAATGTGGTAACAGGTCGAATGCTTGTGTAGAGGTCTACGAATGACTCGTCAGCGTAGATTTCTGTTGACACAAGTTTTACCTGTAAGGGCGAACGACAGTGCGTCCGCGTAGGGCATCTTCATATTTTGTGAAAAATGTTACTTGCGATTAATTATGAGTATCAGTTAAAATACGTGATATAGAGCATTATCGATGAGGAGTAATTTGTTGCTATGTCTAGTTTGACTGTGAAACGCATCTTTGTGGTAGTTCTATCGCAGGTGCTTGGTTTTGTGACGTCTTATCTGATTATCACAGTTGGTTTTAACTCACTTCCTGCTTTCAGTGCGATCGAAACCCCGCAGGGGCGCACGATCATGGAATACGGCCCTCAATATTTCTTCTGGACATTCTTCCCGATCGGGGTGGTGTTCATGATCTGGTTGGATGTGTTCTTCGAGACTGAAATCCTGCCCGACTAACACAAAAGTATCGACTATGACATCTCCGGATTGTGCATGTACATTAGTATGACCCAATCCAGAGATGTATCGCTTGCTGACGGTCTTCGTCGTTGTGGCAAGCTCTTTTTGATTCTTATAGCGCTACGTTATTTCGTATAGTCATTATAACCACGCAAAAAGAGAGTGAATGAAAAATACTGATAGTTTTTGAGAGCGGGGTGATGTTATCGTGGCGACTATGACTAAAAAAACATCACAATTATCTGGTTTCTACAAAAAAGAGCGCGATGAACGTCTCCACATCATCCGTGAATGGTGTAATTTGACAGAGGATGAAGTGAACGCGCTTCGAGGCAACATGGGATTGAGCTTAGAACAAGCCGATCACATGATTGAAAACGTCGTAGGCTTGTACAGCCTACCATTCGCCATTGGGACGAACTTTCGTATTAACAATATAGATTATCTAATTCCAATGGTTGTCGAAGAGCCATCGGTCGTTGCGGCTGTCAGTAATGCCGCGAAAATGTTTCGGGCTGGTGGCGGATTTACTTCGTATAGTGATAAACCTAACATGATTGGTCAACTACAGATCTTAGACAACAACAATCTAGCCTCAGCTAGCGCAAATATCAAAGCGAATGAAACACAACTAATAGAAGAAATCAATACAATAGGTGGGAGCATCATCAAGCGAGGTGGGGGAGCCAAACGAATAGAAATACACCAATACCCCGACACAAAAATTGGAGATATGCTCGTCGTTCACATCATTTACGATACCCAAGACGCAATGGGGGCTAACGCAATCAACACAGCAGCAGAACACATCGCGCCAAAAATTGAAGAGATGACAGGCGGGCGTGTAAACTTACGCATACTTAGCAATCTAACCGATCAACGTAAGGCTTATGCGGAAGGCAAGATACCAAAAGACAAACTTACACGAGGCGACATTAGCGGTGAAGAAGCTGTTGATGCTATTGTCGAGGCTGGCGTATTTGCTGAGATTGACCCATATCGCGCATCGACGCACAACAAAGGCATTATGAATGGAATTGATCCAGTTATTATCGCAACAGGCAATGACTGGCGAGCAATCGAAGCGGGTGCTCATGCCTATGCTGCACGTCGAGGGCGCTATAGCAGTATGACCAGCTGGTGGAAGGATACAAACGGTGACCTACGCGGCTCAATCGAGTTACCATTAGCAGTAGGCACTGTCGGCGGTGCAACACGCGTGCATCCCATTGCTAAAATCGCTATGAAAATCCTCGGTCACCCGAACGCGCAAACTTTATCGGAGATTATCGCCTGCGTTGGACTTGCCCAAAATTTAGGTGCGATCCGCGCATTAGCGACAGAGGGCATCCAACAAGGACATATGCGTATGCATGCCCGACAATTAGCTGTTGCCGCAGGTGCCAAAGGTAATCAGGTACAGGTTATCGCCCAGCAATTGATCCGCGAGAATAACATTCGCCTACAACGAGCTAAAGAAATTATAGCTGAATACACAAAGGAGTAGTCATGACCCCTAACGGAACGAAGCCACAACATAATTGGTTAATGCGATCTGATCGACAGGTTGGCATCGTGGGCTATGGTGCATATATTCCACGATATCGCATCGCAGGTGATGAAATTGCCCGCGTGTGGACGAAGGGCTTAGGTGAATCACCAATCAAAGAGAAGGCTGTTGCCGGTCTCGATGAAGACGTGATCACAATGAGCATTGAGGCCGCGCGCAATGCTGTCACACGCGCACAGATTGATCCGCAAGATATACGCGCTGTCTGGGTTGGTAGCGAAAGCCATCCTTACGCTGTGAAGCCCAGCAGTACTATTGTCGCGGAGAACATTGGCACTGCACCAAATATTCAAGCGGCAGATTGGGAGTTTGCTTGTAAAGCAGGTACAGAAGCCGTGCAAGCGTCCATTGGGCTTGTCGGTAGTGGTATGGGCAAATATGCACTCAGCATCGGTATGGACACCGCACAGGGTCGTCCGGGCGATGCCTTAGAATATACTGCAGCCTCTGGTGGTGCCGCGCTCTTACTCGGTCCCGCCGAAGAAGCTCTCGCTGTCTATCAGGGAAGCTATAGCTATGTGACGGATACGCCTGATTTTTGGCGACGTGAGCATGAAGTATACCCGAGCCATGGTGATCGTTTTACGGGTGAGCCCGCTTACTTCACACATACGCTAGCAGCGGCGAGCCAATTGCTAGAGATGATGGGCACGCAGGCAGAGGATTATACCTATGCTGTTTTCCATCAGCCGAACATTAAATTTCCGTCACGGGCAGGGACAATCTTAGGTTTTAAGCCAGAGCAAATCAAGCATGGCTTGCTGGCTAATGACATTGGTAACGTGTATTCAGGCTCTTGCATGATTGGTCTGACAGCTATTCTAGATATCGCTCAACCGGGTGATCGCATCTTTATGGTCAGCTATGGTAGCGGTGCGGGATCTGATGCGTTTGATCTGCTCGTCACAGATCGTATTACGGGTAAAGCAAATATGGCGCCCCGCACACAAGATTATATTCAACGTCGGACAGCCATCGACTACGCAACCTATAGTCGCTATCGGGGTAAGCTAAAAGATTAATAAATCTTGCAGATAGTCATGAGTCATTATGACTATTGCGTTAAATTGTAGGATTTTCACGCAAATAGGCGCAATTGAGAGGCTTTGATAGGTAGAAATTAGCCTGCTGATAGGTTTTGATAGCTCTCATTCCTTACAATGATTACAAGTTGTGATAGATTGTACAAATCAATTGAGGAGCGCGTACCGTGAAAGTTCCACATTATTGGCGCAAGCAAAAACAACGTTATCAGTTAACAGGGGCACATGATCAGAATGGTAAGGCAAGTATCGTCAAACGCCAAGTTGTGGTCACCCAGCACTCCGATGTCGATAAGCAAGACGTTGTCGTGACGACAGCGGCATAATCAGCGAGGTAGGTTATCCATATGGCACAAGTTGCACCCCAGCGCGTAAAACAGCAGTCGGTTGACTTCAACGGACTGGGCACAGTCTACAGCTATACAATCGTGCAGAATGCGCCCGCAGGCTACGAAAAACATGCCCCGTATATCTTAGCATTGGTCAAGTTAGATGAAGGCGCGATCGTGACTGCACAATTAACAGATGCTGATGATGGCATTGATATTGGTGATCGAGTCGAAGTGGTGACACGCAAATTGACGGCAGAGGGCGAGCATGGGGTCATTGTATATGGCTACAAGTTCCGTCCGGTATTATCGGCTTAAAATCTCTATGACGTATATCCAAATCTAAACCACCTTCAATATTAAATTGAAGGTGGTTTTTGTGTTCTGGCTCTTAGACCATCTCTCTGGCGTATTTTTCTTTCTTGTATTCATACGCTAATGAGACTTCTGTATCACGATCGAAGATGTGCATATTGTCCAGATTCATAGTCACACCAATTCTCGCGCCGACCCGCGCACCCGTACGAGGATCAGTGCGGGCAATGAAACTCTTATTACCTTCTTCAAGATAGAGAATCATCTCGTTACCCATTTGCTCGATCACTTCGACAGTTGCTTCAAATTCTGCCGGGGTGATACCGGGCGGTTGGTAATTGATGTCGTGGATATCTTCAGGGCGAATACCGAGGATCACATCGTGCCCGATATGACTCCGGAACGGCTCTGCTTTGGCAGGGGGGACTGTGATTTTGAAAACATTGGTATCAACAGTCATGGCATCACCTTCACCAGCTTCTAGGCGTGCATCGAAGAAATTCATCGAGGGACTACCGATGAAACCACCAACGAATACATTGTAGGGATTGTGATAGAGATTGTACGGTGAGGCAACTTGTTGCAGGCGACCTGCGTTCAGCACGCAAATGCGAGTTCCCATCGTCATCGCTTCGACTTGATCGTGCGTAACATAGATAAAAGTTGTTTCGAGGCGTTGATGGAGCTTGCTGATGAACGAACGCGCTTCAACGCGTAGCTTCGCATCGAGATTCGATAGTGGTTCGTCCATGAGGAAGACGGCTGGTTCACGCACGATTGCGCGACCGACTGCTACACGCTGGCGTTGACCACCCGAGAGTTGACGTGGACGACGATCTAGCAGATGCTCAATACCTAGGCTCTTGGCCGCTTCATGGACACGCTCATCAATGACTTGCTTGGGAGTTTTACGTAAGCGCAAACCAAATGCCATATTATCATAGACGGTCATGTGCGGGTATAATGCGTAGCTTTGGAACACCATCGCAATATCCCGATCTTTTGGGGCGACGTTGTTAACGACGCGATCACCGATTCTGATGGTTCCGTCAGAGATTTCTTCTAATCCTGCTAACATACGTAACGTGGTCGATTTACCACAACCGGACGGCCCGACGAAAACGAGGAACTCTTTATCTTGAACTTCGAGATTCAAATCAGCTACAACGGTCACATCGCCGAAGCGCTTGTATATGTTTTCAAAAGTTAGACCTGCCACAAATGTCCTCCATATGATGTAAATGGGCAATATTGCAATAATTTTGTATGATTTACACGAATATTTTGCAAACCAAATTTTGTCTGTCATTTAACAGATTATAATGTCTATCTTGGAAAATGCAAAATATTTCTTACAAAAAGGATCATTTCTCTCATGATGACTCATACAAATGCCGAAATTGTCGCGATAGGGACTGAGATTTTACTCGGCGAAATTACGGATACAAATTCCGTCTATATCGCTCAACAGTTTCGCGATGTCGGTATTAATCTATATTATATGACAACTGTCGGAGATAACCGACAGCGAATTGCCCGTGCGATCGAGATTGCTCTGGAGCGCGCGGATGTGGTCATTACCTGTGGTGGACTAGGTCCAACAGTCGACGATATGACCCGCCATGGAGTCGCGGATGCAACCCATCGCGAACTTATTTTCTCGCAGGACTTGCTCGATCAGATTGCCGCACGTTTTGCCAGCTATCGCGCGACCATGAGCGATAACAATCGCCGACAAGCCTATACCCCAGATGGCGCGATTATCGTTCAAAACCCAGTTGGGACAGCCCCCGCTTTCATTGTTGAAGTCGGTGATAAGTGTGTCATCAGCTTACCGGGTGTACCACGCGAGATGAAATACTTGATGCAGGAGCGCATCTTGCCCTATCTGCGTGACACGTACGAGTTGGGTATTATCAAAGCACGTTTGCTTAAAACAGCCGGCATTGGCGAGAGCCGCCTTGATGAAATTCTGGGTAATGAGCTACTTGAACAGACTAATCCAACTGTGGGACTAGCGGCGCATCATGGCGTTATCGATATTCGTATGACTGCTAAAGCCTCTAGCGAGGAAGAAGCAGACAAAATGTTAGATCTCGTTGAAGCGCGTGTACGAGAACGCGCAGGGACGTATATCTTCGGTAAGGATCAAGATGTCCTCGAAGATATTCTGGTTCGGTTTTTGCGCGATCAAGCATTGAAAATCACTATCATCGAGGCTGGTATTCAAGATGCAGTCATTGCTAAGTTACAAGCAACCGGTGGCGATGACATCTTTGCTGACCAGCGATCAGTCGCGCACCCACAGGACTTAATGACAGCAGAGCAGTCGATACGCGAGGCGGCAGAGCAAACCGCACAATCCGCTGTCGATAATACGGCAAGTGACGCGAGTATCGTTATCTTCAGTGATCCAGATGTCGATGAGAATGCGGATGTCGATGTAGCGACGGTTGTCGCCGTGTATGTCAATCAAACGGTACGCTCACGCGTGTATGGCTTCGGTGCCCAATCACCACTTGCGCGTGATTGGGTGAGTCGCTGGGCATTATCTTATTTGTGGCGTGAACTGAAAGAAAAAATAACACATGTGGACTGACTTTGTCGAAAAAATCCAGACTGCACACCAACACCGTAAGACACATATTGTTCTGCGGTTCGATCCTGTTTTCGAACAACTGCCGTTACCAATTACGCGGCACGACGATCCATTTTTCCCGTTTGGTAAGGACTTGATCACGGCAACGCGCAACATCGTCTGTGCGTATATGTTTGACCTTGCGGCGTACTTGGCGATGGGTGCGGCTGGCGCACGAGCGCTTGAACGCACGATTCGCTTTGTCGGTAATGATACAGCTACAATTTTGCATGGCGCATTCGTTGGGACAGCTTATAGCGCGATGGCTGACCAAACAGCCCTCGGTGTAGACGCGCTCACACTTAGTCGCATTGATGACCTTGAGCATTATCTGACTGCACCACCTTATGCCGCATTTGTCACACAGACTGGCTCGCTTGACCTTGATATATTGCCACAGCGAGGTGGATACTACTGGGAAGATGAGGGCATTATAGGCTTGCGAACAACTGATGGTAAAGCGCTTCAATTAGAGGTCACAACAGATAATGTGTTATATGCGAGCCGTCTCGATGATTATGCTGATGCGACCCGTGATGCTATACAGGAATTACTCTCATGATCGCTAAGGAATTGTTCCAAAACGGGATTTTACAGCTTGGCATGTTTGCTACGCCCCACGGTGTGCGTCCTTATCGGCTACGATTAGAATTATTGCCAGCCTATCCACAGCTCATAGCGCCTATCGTGGATCGAATACGAAGCACTCTGCAAGGTAGCCTGCCGCGCTATGAACGACTAGTCGCTGATGCGGATAGTAGTGTCATCGGGGGCATTATCGCACATCAACTCGATGTATCTTTGGTATATAGTCGCGGTAGGGGGGATGCACCAGCGATTGACCTCGCGGGGGCGTATGACGTTGGACATCCGACTGTATTGATTGTCAATGCGATCACGCCGAATACAGAAGCGTTCATAGCTGGATGCGTGCGAGTAGGGTTAGAGATCCATACGATTGTTCCAATAATCGGTACAGTACATACAATTGACCATATCAATAGTCATCCTGTCTTTCACCTGCACGACATTGTATCGCATTTGCAACAAGCGGGGGAGATCAGCGGAGACCAATGCCAGGCTATCATGAACGAACGCTAATTGTACTGAATGGGAGGGAGTATGCCCTCCCATTGCCGCGGTTAATCGTCATCAAGCGATAGAAGCGCCATGAATGCTTCTTGTGGGACTTCCACCGAGCCAACCATCTTCATGCGTTTTTTGCCCTTTTTCTGCTTCTCAAGCAGTTTCTTTTTGCGGGTGACATCACCACCGTAGCATTTGGCAAGCACATCTTTACGCATCGCTTTAACCGTCGCACGCGAGATTACCCGTTTGCCGATTGCCGCTTGTACAGGGACAGCGAACATCTGACGCGGGATAAGTTCTTTAAGTTTTGTCACCAGCTTTTGCCCCTTGTAATAGGCATCATCCCGGTGAACGATCATCGCTAAGGCATCTACCGGATCACCGTTAACCAATACATCAAGCTTCACAAGGTCTTCAGCACGATACGCAAGGAACTGATAATCGAGACTGGCATAGCCTTGTGTCACACTCTTCAACCGATCGTAGAAATCAATGATTAGCTCGGCTAAGGGCATGTGGTAATGCAAGATCACGCGATTAGCATCGACGAACTCTTGCTGGGTCACTTCACCGCGCTTGCCAATCACCAACTCCATGATAGGCCCGATGTAATCCTGTGGTGTGTAGATTTGAATGTCCATCCATGGTTCGCGGATTTCTTCAATTTCGCTCACATCTGGTAACTGCGCTGGGCTATCAATCCGGGTCACTCCACCATCATGACTGACAACTTGATATTCCACACTGGGCGCTGTCGCGAGGATGTCTAAGTCATATTCGCGCTCAAGCCGTTCCTGAATAATTTCCATGTGGAATAATCCTAGGAACCCGACCCGAAAGCCAAAATTCAGTGCTTGCGATGTTTCCGGTAAATAGGTCAAGGACGCATCGTTCAGCTGTAATTTTTCCAGTGCATCACGCAAATCTTGATAATCGTCATTTTCGGTGGGGTAAATGCCGGCAAACACCATCGGTTTGACCTGTGTGTAACCGGGAAGGGCTTGTTCAGCGCTGTTATTTGCTAGTGTAATTGTATCACCGACACGGCACTCCTGAATAGTTTTCAAGCCTGTGGCGATATAGCCCACTTCGCCAGCTTGTAAAGTATCTACAGTACGCATCGCCGGGGAGAAAATGCCAATTTCAACGGGGTCGAACTTGGTATCGGTCGCTATCAAACGCATTGCGTCACGCTTCGTCAAATGGCCGTCTACCACCCGTACATATGCGACAACACCTTTGTAGACATCATAGTGTGAGTCAAAGACGAGCGCGCGCAGAGGTGCTTCTAAATCGCCGGCGGGTGGCGGTACCATCTTCACGACACGTTCTAGTACCTCACGTACACCGATGCCAGATTTAGCTGAAATCTTCAGAATATCTTCTGCCGGTGTTACCCCTAGTAAATCTTCCATTTCTTGAGCAATCTCATCGGGACGCGCGGCAGGTAAGTCAATTTTGTTGACAACCGAGATAATCTCTAAATCTTGTTCAAGAGCTAGATAGATATTCGTTAACGTCTGGGCTTCGATACCTTGGCTGGCATCAACAACCAATACAGCGCCTTCGCAGGCTTGCAAGGCACGACTGACTTCATAGGTGAAGTCCACGTGTCCCGGTGTATCGATCAGGTTGATGATGTATTCTTGTCCATCATCCGCCTCATAGACCATGCGTACAGCTGATGCCTTGATGGTGACCCCGCGCTCACGCTCCAAATCCATACTGTCGAGAAATTGTTCTTTTTGCTCACGCTCGGTTACTGTCTTTGTCAAATCGAGTAAGCGATCTGCCAAGGTACTTTTGCCATGATCTACATGAGCGATAATCGAAAAATTGCGTATATTTTTCTGTTCCATACCGATAAGCATTCACTTTCTATCTATTACGACTTATCTCTATTATATCCCATGACTTATCAAAACGTGATACTAGGTATCGAGTAAGTCAGCGACGACTGCCTGTGGGTCAATACCTGTCAAGGTATCATCACCATATGAAAGCCAGACTAGGAATTCTGTATTACCTTCTTTGAGGCCCTTAATCGGTGAGATTGTCAAGCCGGCGACGATGAAGCCTAGTGTCTGCGAAAACTCGGTGATTTCTAATATCACACGCTCATGGACATGCACATCGCGCACGACACCGCCTTTGCTCACATCCGATTTGCCCGCCTCAAATTGTGGCTTAATTAGCGCGATCACATCCGCATGTGGCGCAAGCCATTGTCGCACCGCTGGCAAAATCAAGCGCAGTGAAATAAAAGACGCATCAATGACGACTAAGTCGACTAACTCATCCAGCACTTCAACATAGCGTGCATTCGTGCGTTCCATGATAATCACCCGTTCGTCTGTTCGTAATTTGTGCGCCAGCTGTCCATAACCAACATCAATGGCATAGACACGGGCAACGCCGTTGTGTAGCAGACAATCGGTGAAGCCACCGGTACTCGCGCCAACGTCGGCGGCAATACGTCCGGTCACATCAACCTGAAAATCCTGAAGCGCACCAGCGAGCTTTTCACCCCCACGACTGACAAAAGGTGGCTTATATTTGATCGAAATTTCGACATCCGGTTGCATTTTTGTGCCCGGCTTATCGACACGCTCGCCGTTCACCTTGACTTCGCCCGCCATGATCATTGCTTGTGCTTTAGATCGTGTTTCAGCGAATCCGCGTTCGTAAACGAGCGCATCAAGCCGTTGCTTCTTCTTTTTTGCCATCTTATCCTCGTGTCAAAGGGATGTACATATCGACTGGACTGCCGCCAAATTCCTCGAGCAATTCCGGTGTGATTGTGAAACCATCCTGTGTGATAGGCAAGTAACCCTCAGCAAGGATGTAAACGCTGTAGGGAGAGTCAAACTCGAGCGGACGATCAATCTCAAAATTACCATTGCTGTCTGTGATCGCTAGAGCATAGATTTGTTCCTGATCCCAGACAAAATCAGCAATGGAGAAATCTTCTGTGATCAGGACGAATGTCGCGCCCTCGATACCACCAAGTGTATCACCATCGACGATTTGCCCGCGCAGTTGAATATCTCCGACCCGTGCCAGTTGGTCAATTTCCAATTGTCCGATACCAATCGAAACTTCTGCGGCTTCAAGCAAAATACTATTGATCAGAAAGCGCAATGTATACGTGCCATCCGGCAGACCATTAGGCGCTGTCAGGCGCACGGTGAAATCATCACCGCTATCTGACGCATTCCATGGGTTTGTTGATTCGTAGAAGATTGTATCATCAACCAGCCATTGCATCGTCCAGAACGTGCCCGGGGCGATATTATTCCAATCAAAACGCGCATAGAGCGTGTTAGCCCCGTCTGGGTAGGCTGTCGCTGGATTTTCGGCAGGGCGAGCTGTGGGACTATCAGCCCGGAAGAATTCGATATTATCGAATACGTTCGGCAATGCCCCTTCAGCTTCTCCAGCGACGACAAAATCACCCGTCGCAACAAGTGACGGCGCATCCGGTGGGCCGATCCCAAAATCGACGCGATAACGACCGGGGCGTAAGCCATCGGTTGGGCGTATGCTGACATCATCGCGTAAGCCATTTGTGCCATCAATGGCTTCCCATACATCATCCGTCCGGCTAATCACCTGATCGTTCCAATACCAGACAGCTGACCACGGGGTATTGGGTTGTAGATTGCTGTAGATAAAGCGTGCTGACACAACATCACTGATAGGCAGGACATAGCTCTCACCACTGAGGTTGCTATTCTCGTCGATAAAACCAAAGACCACATTTGAAAATGTTGGATCATTCGTTGGTTGTCCACCAATATCGATTGTTCGGCTTGCTTGCGCTATGCCATCCACAAATAGCCGAAATTCATATGTGCCATTCGGGAAGGGCTGTCCGCTACTGCCGATATACCATAAGCCATTGCTAGGACCGCTCCAGCGCACTGGTGGTAAGCTGAAAGTCTGGATTGGATTTCCGTTGATATTCACGCGGACTTCGTAGACTGTATCCGGCGTGAAGTTCTGGTAATCAAAGAAAGCGTAAAGACTTGTCGTGCCAACTGGCGCTGAGCCAATGACACGGGTTGGTAAGCCGTTGTTAACAGACGATGCGAAGTATAAGCGCTCGACTGTTGGGACATCATCTAATGCCGATCGAAAGGGTTGTACGCTTAAGGTCTCCACCTGTAGGTTAAGGGAGGCACTGCGAACCAGAGGACGAGCAAAATCTGCCGGACGCAATACGCTGATAAAATCACCAATCGGGATACATACGTCACTGCGGTTGATGAAACCGTCACGGTTGCTATCTTCTAAAGTTCGGCACAAGCCATCATCACTGCGAATAGGCGCACTCGTCGGGATACCGATCAGTTGTCCCTGTTGATTATAGGCCCCACCGCCGGACATCGTGCCGGGCACGGGTGCAATCGTACGCGTCTTGATCCATGATTTTTCACCGCCACTGGGCTCGGCAATGAAGGCTGTGACCGTCCCCACAATGGATGAAACGCTATCATTACCTAAGCTCGGATAACCAACCATTGTGATCGTATCATCAAGCTCTAAATCCGATACATTGGCAATATCGACAAAAGGTAAAATAGGCAGGGCATCCGGCTCAAGCACACGCCCATCTTCTTCGCGCGTGATTCGTAACAGAGCGAGGTCTAGCCCTTCGTTCACCTGTGCAATGTCTGCACGGTACTTCGGCACGGGAGGCTCATTAGGGTTCACACTCATCGAGATGATAAGCTCATCGCCGGGGCATGCCTCACTTTGCACGACATGATGCGCGTTAGTCAGGATTAGACCGTCGTAGCGTACGAGTGTACCAGTACCGACACAATAGGTCGTCAGGCTATCACCGCCGGCTTGTGTGATAAAAACAGTGGCGCGTCTGATGCGTTCAATATCGACATCATCGGATCGTTGTTGGGCTTGCGGTCGAACCACCATCACCAGTGAGAGTACTGCTATGAATAAATATCTCAAGCGCATTAGAACTGTAGCCTTCTCAAGAAATTTTCAAATCGGGGGTATTCCTCGTGATAAATACTCACATCCGCACGATAGGTGATGATAATTGCTTGCTCCGCTTGTATGACAAGTATATCCAGCCCTCGCACTACAGAAGGTACAGCTTGCAAGAACGGACTCGCGTTAGAACTCGTGTAGCTATAACTCAACGCGCGGGTGTTCTCTACACCTGGCAGATCAAATGATTCATCAAAGAGAATGGTATAGTCAGTTAAAACAGGCAACCGCTCTAATGAGAGTCGATCGGCGACGTTACGTTCTTCGGCATCTTCGCCGACTGGCCGCACAGCGACCTGAAAAGTTGTCTTGTATCCCGCCCGTGACATATCCCGTACCCGAAACACATAATCACCCTGCGTATCAAGCAACCAATTCTGCGGATATGATGCGCTAATACCGGCTTGTGGACTCTCATAGAAGACAGTCGCGTTGAGGACACGACTTCTAAAATTAAGCCCTAGTAGAATCAGTATAACAAAAACTAAGACGGTGAAGACATCTGCATAGCGTTGCCGCAGTGATAACGATGGTGCCTGTGAGAAATTCTCGATTATTCGCATGATTATATTTCCTCACTGGCAAAACGATCACGCTCGCGCTGATCTGATACATTGAACAAGAATAGCATAACCGCCATCGGCCCAGCATATAATACAATCACTACTGCCATCCCGAAGATCGTGCGTTGCTCGCTGATGGTCAAGCCAAGTGCCGCTTTGCTAAATTCTGTACGCATCGTCATCGATAAGCCAACGACTAGCGATGCAAACAATAGCATTGCCGGTAGCAGAAAAGCTAGCGCATCGCTGAACCATGTCTCTGACAGTCCATAGGCTATCACCACACTGCCGGCAATATTCATCGCTGTGATGCCGAAAACACGAAGGATGGCTGCGTCCGCTGTCGCCATGGGGGTTGTGACCACGTAACTCAGGCTGAAGACTGTCGCATAACCGATCGCACTAGCGACACAGTAGGCAACGCTATCGGCACGAACACGATAATGCTGGGGATAGGCAATGTAACGTACAACAACGTACTTCAAGAACTCCTGCAAAATGCCAACTGTTAACATATGTCCTAGAATGCGATTGATCGTGCCTTGTTGGGGTAACCATGTATCTAGTTGAAAGATAGTGTTTAAAATTGGGATGGCAACGGCGTTCGCCACCAATGCGCTGACGATAAATACCGTGAATAAGCGCGGACGGGGCGAAACAGCGAATTTTTCTGGTAGCCACGAGATCATGACCCAGAGTAATGCCGGCGTCAATGCGAGCAATATATTGATAGGGAAACGCGCAGTATCCGGCAAACGAACCCCAAATAACTGCCATAAAAGATAGAGGTTGAGCATCAAGCCCAGCAAGATACTGCTCTCGATGATAATACTCCGCCACACCCGTCGATAAGGATAAATTTCCTCTTCTTCTTTGGGCGGGGTTAGCAATCTCAGATCGTTGTACTCACTCAAGGTTCTATTCACCCGTTAAATTATGCTAAAATGTCGGTTCATTGTCAGAAATCCTAGCGAAATGTCTGAATACTGCAAAGGTGAAATATGCACATCGTATGGCGACTTATAATCGCATTGTCTGTTAGTCTAGCGCTGATGGGGTGTAGCGTCTTAGGTGATCCCCCTGATGATAATCGTAACACACTCATCTACGGCCTGACACTTAGCCCCAGCGGAATCGACCCGCACATCAACCGTTCAACGGAGTTAGGAATTGTTCTACGACAGGTCTATGACACGTTAGTCTATCGTCACCCTGACACACGTGCTTTTGTTCCGGGTCTGGCGGAGCGCTGGGAGATTTCTGATGATGGTCTGATTTACACATTCTACCTGCGCGAAAATGTCATATTTCATGATAGCACTCGTTTTAACGCGGCAGCGGTTGTCTATAATCTCGATCGTATTCGCGCACCAGAGACGGCTTCACAGCGCGCCCGCTTCTTGATTGAGCCGATTGTGACTTACGAAGCACTTGACGAGTACACAGTGCAGATGACCTTATCACAACCGTTTGAGCCCCTGTTAGATGCCTTCAGCCAGGTTTATCTGGCAATGGCTAGCCCGACACAATTAGCCAAATACAATACCCTGCGTTATCAATATTATCAGGTGGGTACTGGGCCATTCGAGTTCGTGGAGTATGTGCCAGAGGATCGAATCATCATCCGGCGCAATCCTGATTACGATTGGCATCCCGAATTCTATGGCGACTTACCACCGAATGCGATTGATGAAGTCGAGTTCCGTTTCTTTCGTGATGCGGCAACACGCTTGATTGCTCTGGAAAGTGGGGATGCTCATGTCATGGGCGATCTCTTGCCGACAGATGCACGTTCGGTCGTCAATGACCCTGATATTGAATTGTTGACCGTTCCTATACCGGGGCAGCCGCTTCAGTTTTACTTCAACACACAACAAGCACCAACGGATCAATTGGCGGTGCGGCAGGCGCTCGCTTATGCAGCAAACCGTACGGCGATTGTCGATGCGGTCTTTGGTGGCTTTTCGCAAATTGCATGGGGCCCTACGTCATCGACGACGCTCTTTTACAATCGCGGTGTGCAAGATGTTTATGCTTACAATTTGCAACAGGCTCAACAATTACTCGCGGATGTTGGCTACGTCGATAGTGATAACGATGGCATCCGTGATCGCGATGGTGCGAATTTGACGATCCAAGTTCTACAACCACCTTGGAGTTCCTTACCTGAAGTGACGCAGTTATTACAAGATCAATGGGAGTCAATTGGGATTGATGTTGTGGTCAATCCGGTATCGGGCTATCCAGCACTCATCGAAGCATCAGAAGCAGGTGAGTACAATCTCATATCGTTTGATCAACCAGGCATTGACCCTTATATTCTCAATCAAAGCTATTTGAGTGATGCACAAGATAACTGGACAGGGTATCAGAATCCAGAACTGGATAGCGTTTTGATAGAAGCCATGCAAACCTCTGATCCTGAAGCTCGTCGGCTACAATATGGACGCGCTCAAGCGATCATTCTTGAACAAGCGTTAGTGCTACCTGTGCGTGAATATACAAATCTCAATGCCTACGTTACAGACGTGCAAAACTTACGCTATGACCCATATGGTTGGTTTCCATTGCTATATCCTGTAGCGCTAGCAAACGAGTGATATCACTCAGGACATGATGGCTTTCATCGTACAGAAATTACTCACAGCAACAGTCACGGTCTGGCTAGCGGTGACGCTCGCGTTTTTGGGATTGCGGATACTGCCGGGCGATGCCATCACCGCACAACTGAGTGGGTCTGGCTTACCAGCAGACATCATTGCTGAGCGCCGCGCTGTGTATCAGCTTGATGCGCCAATCTGGCAACAATACGTCTCATTCTGGGTACAGCTCATGCGCGGGGATTTAGGGATGTCGCTGTACGGCGGTCAGACTGTGAGTGAGATTATTCGTCAACGCTTGCCAACAACGCTTGTCCTCGCCGGTTGGGCATCGCTGATTGCCATCTGTCTGGGGATTGCACTCGGGTTAGTAGGTGCGCTCGATCAGCGCGTGATTGCGAGCATCGCCCGTTGGATAACCTACATCTCCTTTGGTGTGCCGATCTACTGGACAGCTACGCTTGCGGTGTTCATTTTTGCGGTTTACATCGGTGGTGTGCGAGATAATATCTGGCTTCCGGCGATTGTGCTGGGCTTTCATAGTGCCGGTGGCATCGCACGCATCACGCAACAAAATATATCAACAATCCAAGATGTAGCTTACATCCGAACAGCACATGGCAAGGGCTTACCCGTATCAAGCGTTTATACGCGCCATATGCTGAAAGCCGCGCTCTTACCGATCATCACCGTGATTACGCTACAAATGGGCGTTCTCTTCAGCGGTACAGTGATTACCGAGACGATTTTCCAGCGTGCTGGCATCGGGCGTTTGTTACTGGATGCAGTGCTAGCGCGTAATTATCCGGTTGTACAAGGGGTGGTGATTATCACAGCTATTGTCTACGTTGTGCTTAATACCTGCGCCGACATTCTCTACAGCCTCATTGATCCGCGAGTTGAATTATGAGAAGTTCACTGCTGATTTTGTTGTGCATTACTGGTGTATGCCTTGCGGCACCTTTACTAACGACGATCGCGCCAACACAGACACAACCCACACAACAACTCATCGCACCCAATGTCCAGCATTTGTTCGGCACCGATTATCTGGGGCGCGATGTTTACAGTCGCACATTGTACGGAGGGCGGCGTACGCTGGCGGTATCGACGCTCGCCACCGTTGTTGCTGTGTCAGTGGGGGTGATGTGGGGAATGCTGGGGACTCTAGCCCCGCGTCCTGTGCGTGCGCTTGTCGTCGCACTGATTGACGCATGGTTAGCATTACCGGGATTAATTATTGCGCTCGTACTCCTCTTATTTTTAGGACGCGGCGCGATTCCGATTGCTATCGCGGTTGGTCTAGCACAAATGGCAGGGGTTGCACGTATTGTACGGTCGCGCTCACTTCAGGTATTGCAAGAAGGATATATTGATGCCGCACATAGCTTAGGTGCTTCACAGTGGCATATTATTGGGCACCATCTTTTGCCAAATATTAGCGCGACCTTGCTCACTTATACAGCAATTGTGTTTAGCTATAGCATCATCAATAGCGCGGCATTGAGCTTGCTAGGGCTAGGGCAAGACCCTGCGTATCCTGATTGGGGCATCATGCTAGCTGAAGGTCGGAATTCATTCAGAATTGCGCCCTGGGTAGCAATCGCGCCCGGATTAGCGATCAGTCTGACGATTATTAGTGTTCATCGTCTGGTTGATCAGTGGGAGCGTGTCTGATGGTTGTGCCGATCGTAGGACGGCTAAGCAACGCATCTTTGAGGCGATCCGGCACAAGTCCGTTGAGAATACGAATCGTCGGATAGGGGGGATGTATCGCTAAGGTGAGCATGTCGCGCACTTTGCTGAGCATCCCACCCGTGACATCGACACCGCGTGATGGCTTAAGCAAAGGTTCGATCTGCTCAAAGTTCTCAGACGTAATTTGTGGAATAATGTTTTGCACGTCATCATATACGCCATCAACTTCGCCCAATAACAAAATCCGCGTGACAGGGTGCGCTAAGTTATTCACAAGATATGTGAACACCGTCTCGGTTGATGTAATTGTTCCTCCGCGTTGCTCATCAAATGCCACATCTCCATAAACTAACGGGACGAGTCCATTGGCTAGTGCTTTTTCGATATTGTAGAGCGCCATCTCACGTAATGATCCATCGACTGCGATGGATGACGCAGAGGGCTGGAAACGTATGATTGGCACATCGACAGCCTGCAATGCTGAAGCGACATGATAATTGAGTTCTGCCGCGCGGGTTGCAACACGGGCAAACCCGCGCCACTGTTCAGTCGTTGTCACGCCGTCCATCGTGTTGTGCTTCTGCGCTTCAACATGACCGAAGGAACCGCTTCCATGTCCGATGATAATAGGCATAGAGGTCTGCATGGTATCGGCTATTTCTTGGGCGAGGCGCGACATAACATCCTGTCGAAAGGCGAGTGGACGTGTTTTATCCGTGATCAGCGATCCACCAAGTTTGACAAGTGTAACCATTTTATCATGTGCTTTCTATCTTTGTTTGCAAGACATTCGTCGCGCCAGCGGCATAGAGCGCATCAGTTATCCGTTGGCTGTCATCACTCTTGACGAGGGCTATCATGTTTCCCCCACGTCCGCCACCAGATAATTTTGCCCCCAGTGCCCCATTAGCCCGCGCTGTTTCAACCAGTATATTGAGTTCATGGGATGACACTGTCAACTGTCGCAGTAAGCGATGATTCTCATACATTAATTCGCCCAAAGTTGACAGATCACCTGCTTGCATGGCTTGATGTGCGCTGTGTGCAATCTGACCAATGCGTTCGATAACGGGCTTGGTATTCTCAGGCTTTGTGTTATACAGGCGCCGCACATCGCTGACAGCGATCTTGGTTGGCGCACCAATACCCGTATTAGCCACTAAAATTGTGAAAGGCGTTCGGTTCGCAATATGCTGAATAGGCTGGTTGCGGACGTAATAGATCGCCTGTTCATATACGATAACGGTGTTGTCAATACCGCTAGGCGTACCGTGATGGAGCTTCTCGATGTCGTAGACAATGCGATTAGTCTCGTCATGATTGAGCGAGTGCTGGTTAAAAGCCGCCAGCGCACGCACGATTACAGTTGAAATTGCCGCGCCACTGCCCAAGCCGCTAGCAATCGGGATTCTCGACTGAAGCTCGAGGCGTGCGTGTGGTATTGCTTGTCCAAGCCCTTTTAAAGCCGCGCGAGTAATCTGGGCGAGCGGGTCGTCATCATTTATGTGTATCGTTTGGTTGCTCAAATCTTGGGCGATAATGTGCAGAGGAGCATCACTCGCTGTCATGGTCGCGGTCGCACGTAAATCAGCGAGTGGAACAGCAATCGCAGGTTCACCATATACGACGGCATGTTCGCCGAAGAGAATGATCTTTGCTGGTGCAGTGGTCGTAATCATGCAAGCGTATCCGGCAAAATATAAAGCAAAATGATGAATGTCGCGCCCCACAAAACCATTGTGATCTGTAAAGGGCGGTCTTTTAAGAGAACTTCATCAGGAGCGCTACCATCGCCTTTGACATGGATCAAGTACAAATATCGAAAAAGCCCATATAGCACAAAAGGAACTGTCAGCATAGCAGTATTGTTGCCGTATACAGTCACTGTCTCAGCTTCAATTGTATACAACAGATACGTGATAAATGTCGATGTGACGACAAAGCGCAAGAGGTCATCCAGCAAAGCGAGATTGTAATGTGCAAATATTGGACGTGTTTTAACGGCACCATCCCCTAATGTGACCAGCTCTTGCCGACGCTTGCCGACAGCCAAGAAGAGGGCTAAAAGCCCTGAGCAGGCATAGAGCCACGGGGAAATAATGACACCGTCAAGCACGACAACGCCCGCCAACACACGCAAGACAAAGCCAGATGTAACTGTCAGGACATCGACAAGGACAATGTGCTTGAGTGAGAATGAATAGGCGATCTGAATCACGAGATACAGCGCTAGAATCACGGCTAATGACCGATCAAACCAGATGGCGACACTCAAAGTAATTAACGGGATAATCAGGGCGGCGATTTGAGCGACGCGGGGTGGCAATTGGCCTGATGGAAGCGGACGCGACATTTTGCGCGGGTGTAGACGGTCTTTTTCAATATCAACCAGATCGTTGATGATATATACTGTGCCAGACATGAGAATCAACAGTAGGGTGGCGATCACAACGCGAAAAACGGCTGTTGGATCAGTTAGCTGTCCTGCGAAGACAATACCCGGCAGGACAAATAGTATATTCTTCGTCCACTGTTTCGGTCGCATGGTTTGTATCAGTCCAATAAAAGCCTGCACAGACATCCTCCGGCACGGTCGAATAAGCTCAGTGGCGCATTATAACCAACTCAGAATAGTCAACAATCCCCTATATATCAATCGCTATCTGGGTAGAATAAGTCTCTCATAGCGATTTAACAGAAAGTGATAAACATGCTAAAGCAAGCAACCGCCCGCGCACACTCGAATATTGCGTTTATCAAATATTGGGGCAACCGTGATGATGATTTACGCTTACCCATCAATCCATCCATTAGCATGAATCTAGCTGATTTGTATACAGATACGACTGTTACGTGGGATGATGCCACAGACGACGATATTTTGTATATTAACGGTGAGCAACAGACGGGCCAGACGCGTGAGCGAGTCGTGGCGCACCTTGATCAAATTCGCCAACGGTATCAGATCAATGCAAACGCAAGCGTATATTCTCACAATAATTTTCCGATGGGCGCAGGCATCGCCTCATCCGCATCGGCGTTTGCCGCCCTCACGCTCGCCGCTGTACGTGCCGCCGACTTAGACTTGTCTGAGCGTGAGCTATCGACAATTGCACGTTTAGGGTCAGGGTCAGCATCGCGATCAATCCCTGCTGGCTTTGTCGTGTGGCACGCCGGCGACACACACGAGTCTGCTTATGCTGAAAGTGTAGCCGCGTCTGATCATTGGGATCTCGTAGATGTGATCGCGGTCGTCAGCGACCAGCATAAGCGCACAACGTCCCAAGCCGGACACCCGACCGCGCAAACTAGCGATTTGCAAGACGCACGGGTTGCCGGCGCGGTCAATCGCCTAGAGCAATGTCAGCAAGCCATACAATCGCGTGACTTTGCGCGGCTAGCAGATGTTGTCGAACATGATAGCAATCTCATGCACGCTGTCATGATGACCAGTCGTCCGCCGTTATTTTATTGGCAACCAACGACACTGACGGTTATGGAACTTGTGCGCCAATGGCGGGATATTGATGGTCTTCAAGTGTGCTACACGTTAGATGCTGGGCCTAATGTCCATTGTATCTGTGTCAGAGATGCCGCAGAGACCGTAAGAGAACGCTTGACGGCCCTATCTAGTATCATAGATGTGTTGGTATCTCCGGTTGGTTCATCTGCGCGTATTATTTCAACATCCGATAAAAATACCTAACGAACACTCATTGCAGAGTGCTTGCTTATCACTATCAAAGCACCATATAATAAATTGATGTAAACATCCGTATATACGTTGAAGGTGCGACCCGAATGTTGGAGCAACTACTGAATAACGACTTTTTAATCTCTGTATTGGCCTTCGCGCTGATTCTGATCCCAGCCATTATTATCCACGAACTAGGGCATTTTCTCGCGGCGAAGTGGATCGGCATCAACGTGCTGGAATTTGGTCTGGGATTTCCCCCGCGTATGGTGCGGTTATTCCGCTGGGGCGAGACAGATTTCACGCTGAATTGGCTCCCAATCGGGGCTTTTGTACGTCCCTTTGGCGAGGACATCGTCTCGGGTGAAGACGACCCCTACGAGGACGATTACGACGATGAGTATGACGGGAATAAAGCCAAACATTCCCCGTATATCACTGAGCGCGAAGAGTTAATCGCGCGTGGCATCCCTGAAGATGAACTGATGTCCGTTAATGATGCCAAACCCATCCCGCGTATCATTTTCATGGCGGCCGGCGCAACCTTCAACGTCATTTCTGCTATTCTGATTTTCATGGTTGCCGCATTTTTGGGCTATCCGGTGGAAATTGGGGCGCGGGTGCAACTCGCAGAAATCCCTGAGCAATCGATCTTTAACCAGAGCGCTGTTAGCGCAGGGGACGCGATTGAGCGCATCAACGGTGAATTATTCCCCACATCAGAAGCATTCTTCGACGAATTCACAGCCTTGAACGGGCAAAATGTCACGCTTGATATGCGTCGTCTTGAAGATGATACGCCATATAGCATCAACGTAACCCCGACTGCTAGTAGTCTGCGTGGCTTTGTATTGATTACTGTTGTCATGGAAGATGAGCCGGGCCATATCGCAGGCTTAGAAGCCGAAGACCGCGTCGTTGGGGTTGATGGTGAAACCATTAGCGCCGTTGATCCGGTTGGTGACCTCATTCGCCAGACGAATGCCAGTGCCGGCGAAGCGATGACGCTCACTATCGAACGACCGCACGACGAAAGCGAACGCTTTGCAACACTCGATATACAGGTCACACCCCGTGAGATTAATCCGGATGAAGGACGCATCGGCATCGGCATTCTCTCACAGTTTCGCACTGATGATAATGTCGTCTATCAAGATGCCAACCCACAAATTGAATATGTGCCACAGTCAGCCGGGTTCTCGGTACAGTACGGTTTTGCTCGCACATGGGAGACACTTCAATTGATTGCGTCCGTTCCATCGCGCATCACTAATGGCACGCTGACCCCTGAAGAATCGCGTCCGGTGAGTGTCGTGGGCATTAGTCAGATTGGTGGCGAGTTCCTCAAGGGCAGTATTCGCAATGGAACGCCATTTCTCGTGTTAGAATTCTTCGCGCTCATCAGCATTTTCTTAGGGATTACGAACTTACTGCCAATTCCGGCACTCGATGGTGGTCGGATTGTATTCGTAATTGTCGAGATCATCCGTGGTGAACGAGTGCCACCGCAGATCGAGAACGTCGTCCATCAAGTGGCGATTATCATATTAATCTTGTTGAGCATTGTGTTGATTTTCTTCGACATCATCAACCCTATTCAACTGCCATAGTTTTCAGAGGAGTATCAAAACTCACCTATGAGTGACATGAATTACCAGAGCGACATAGAAGCATTACCAACATTCGACGATGCTCTCGCTGAGCTTAAATCTGGCGCGGGTCATACACCTAGCCCTGATGTACTGTATGGCTTATCAAGCTTGAGTTTGGCGCAAATCAAAGCGTTGGAACCAGTCTGGCAAGAGCTAGATATGACCTATCGCCGTGTTCTCATGCAGATGCTCGTTGACGTGAGTGTATCGAATTATGAAATGAATTATCGCCCAATCGGCTATGCGAACCTCGATGCAGAAGAACCACAGGAGCGACAAGCCGCAATTGAGCTATTGTGGGAAGATAAGAGCCTCAAACTGATGGATACGCTCATCCATATGGCACAGCATGATGATAGTGTCATCGTGCGTGCCGAAGCTATCCGGGCTTTAGGACGCTTTGTTTTACTCGGTGAACTAGGCGATTTGCCCGATGAGGAGACGAAACGCGCAGAAGAGACACTTTTGCAGATTCTCGATGCTGATACTATCGATACTGAAATTCATCGGCGTGCTTTAGAAGCAATCGCAAATTGCACGCGTACAGAAATTGCTGGCATTATTGCCAGAGCATATAACAGTTCTGACGATGTCTTGCGTACAAGTGCAATTGCCGCTATGGGGAACACCTGTGATAGTCGTCGCTGGGGCCAGACCGTTCTCAAAGAATTAGATACGTCGGACGATACGATACGCATCACCGCGGCACAGGCGGCCGGCGAATTACAACTAGAAGACGCGATGAAGCCACTCACGCGCATTTTAGCAGAGGGCGAACGTGACGAGCAAGAAATTGCTATCTGGTCATTGGGCGAGATTGGCGGCAAAGAAGCTGTTAGTATCCTTCAGCACGCGGCGGAAATTGCTGAAGAAAATGAAGATGATGACATGCTCGATCGCATTGACGATGCGTTAGGTAATGCGAGCCTTGCAATGGGTGAGTTGATATTCGACGAATTCACGACTATGGATGACATGGAAACCTAGTCAGTCACAACACAGCAAAGCCCCCGTGAGGATTGTAGGGGCTTTGCTAGATCATCATAATTTAGCCACCCATGTTAAACCATTGCATGAGTTTCATGCCCATGTTCATGTTGTCGATCTTGATCTTACCCATCATAAAAGCCTGCATCGGGTTCATATCACCTGTAGCGATTTGATAGAAATCATCAGCATTTGCCTTCACCGTTACATCAGCGTCGGTCTCGCCCTCACCATGTGTGGCTTGGCCATCATCGACTTTTACCCAATACATCCCCCCATTATCGCCACTCAAATCGAATTGGAAGGTTGCATTCTCTCCACTTGCTTTATCTGGACGAAATGAATTCATCATTTCCCCAAACATATTTTTAATCTCTTCTTGAGTTGCCATTCTAATTCATCTCCTTTTCGGAAAATACAATCTTATTAGATCCTCTAAAAAGACAACGTACGATATGTAGTATACTATTGAAACCGTTCTGATAAACGGTTTTATTGGAGAAACCCATGTTTAGGTATCTAGCACTACTCATTTTCACCCTGCTATTCACTGTCACGACTGCCGCCATTGATGAATTCACACAAGCCACGTCCGGAAAGATTGCTGTCGTCGGCATGGATTACAACATTTATTCTTACGATGTGGCGCAGTCGGATTTAGCGCCCATCACCACCAACGCAAACCGAACGCGTCGCTATCAGTGGCCGACATGGTCACGAGATGGGCGCCTCGCTTATTTCTGCTGTGATTTGCGCGTCACTCGTGATTTATCATCAATTGCTTATATCTCGGATGATGGGATTAGCCCCGGCGAAGTCGCTTATGAGGGGGCTAATGAGACAATCATCCACGCCGCGTGGTCACCCGCTCAGTGTGATGATGGAACAGCCTGTCGTGAACTAGCGCTCCTGATTAATGATGTCGTACGTGGTGGTATTTCGATCGAAATGCTCACCAACAATACTGAAGAAACCCGTAGCCGCACGATTGGTGTAGGCTCGCCGTTTTACTATAACTGGAATCCTGACGGCACACGGATGATCTTCCATCGGAATAACGACAGCATCGATATCTTTGATATGGTGAACAACGATGTCGTCAGTAGTTTGCGCGAGCAATCACCGGGCACATATCAATCGCCAGCATGGTCACCTGTCGATAATCGTGTGCTATATGGTGTTGCCGGTGAGAGCGGCACTGATTTAGTCGTCGCTGACGATGACAATACGCAAGCACTCGTCACTGGTATCAATGGCTTTGTCTCGTTCCTCTGGTCACCTGATGGACGTTACATCGCTTATCGTAGCTTGCAAGAGAATAACATCGGCTCTATCTTTGTCGTCGATGCTGAAACCGGTGAGACAATCACCAGCACGATTACGGATGGCGTTCTGGCGTTTTTCTGGTCGCCGGATAGCCGTAAATTAGCGTTTGTTTCTGTCAATGATCGCGCAGGACGAAATGCTAAAGTGCAAGCCCTTGCCCGTCAGCATTTCGTGCAGGATAATGAGCGTATTGAATTTGTCTGGTCAAAGCTGGATATCGCAACGGGTGAGGCTATTCGTCTGAGTTCATTCTTGCCAACATATGAAATGCAATACATGTTGACTTACTTCGATCAATTTGCACCCAGTCATCGCATCTGGTCGCCAGATAGCCGCTATTTAACATATAGTACTGTGGTTGATTTAGAGACACAACCGCGTGCGGTGGTCATTCAGCTCGATACTGAGAACCTACAAGACCCACGAACAGAAATAGCGAGCGGCGTATTCAGCGTTTGGAGTTTTGATTAAGTCAGGGGCTATGTTCCGTTATTGTGTCATTTTGCTAATTGGGTTGCTCGTTACATCCGGTTGTATGCGCGAGCAACCTAATATCATCATCATTACAGCTACTTTTCCGGCTGAACCTTATGTCGTTGCTATACCGACGAATACACCACAAGCAAGCGCGACCCCCTTCGTACCGGTCGCACAAAGTTTATCGCCAGTGCCAGATGTACCACTGAGCCAACCTACACCAAACGTCACGCGGGTGCCGATACAAGTAGCAGATGAACATACGGTACAAGCGGGTGATACGCTATCAGCGATCGCTAATCGTTATAATGTCTCGGTGAACACACTCATCGAACTCAATCAGATCGATAACCCGAACGTGTTATCGGTCGGGCAGGTGCTTCAATTACCCGAAGCCCCATCTGAGTACACACCGGATTTCAAAATAATCCCTGATAGTCGCCTTGTACGTGGGCCTGATAGCACATCATTCGATATTGCGGCTTTCATCAATCAACAACCCGGCTACATCCGCACTGCGACGGATACGGTTACAACAGGTCTCGCAAACGGAGCAGGTTTCGATCGTGTCCTGACATCTTCACAGATCGTGCGGCGGGTCGCGCTCGAATACAGTGTCGATCCGCGTCTATTACTCGCAATGCTGGAATATCGTGCGGGTTGGTTGAGTAATCCGCAACCGCGCGATGACCTGCAAACACATCCACTTATCAGTGCTGAAGCATCGGGTCTCACTGACCGTAGCGGGTTGTATCGCCAGCTGGTGTGGTTGGCAAACGAACTCAATCGCGGCTATTATGGTTGGAAGTATCGTGGCAATGTCGTGATTCAATTTAGTGATGGCAGTCGATCACTGTACAACCCGACCCTAAACCCCGCCACAATTGCAGTGCAATATGCGCTGAGTCGGGCTGGTACACCCTATAGCACCTGGGAACAACAGGTGAGCATCGCCGGATTGTATGGGGTTTACGTCCAGTATTTTGGTGATCCCTTTGCAGATGCAACTGATCCGCTCGTGCCACCGACGATCCAGCAACCTGTGCTTGATTTACCATTTGAGGACGGCGTAGAATGGCGCTTTACGGGCGGTTCTCATGGCGGTTGGGGATCAGGAAGTGCGTGGTCATCTGTTGATTTTGCCCCCTCAGAAGAACGTCCGCAGAGTACATTTTGCTACGTATCATCGGCATGGGTAACAGCTGTCGCGCGTGGGGTCATCGCGCGTGTCGAAGATGGCGTGATCGTGCTTGATCTTGATGGGGACGGCGATGAAGCAACGGGGTGGACGGTGAATTATTTGCACGTCACGGTTGATGAGTCAATTCGTGCCGGTATGACTGTGCTACCGGGGCAACGGCTCGGCAACCCATCGTGTGAGGGCGGTGTCTCTAATGCGACGCATTTGCACATTGGACGGCGTTTCAATGGTGAATGGCTCCCGGCTGATTGCCAGCAATGCCTGACAAATGTCAACATTCCGCCTTTCGTCATGGGAGGATGGGAGGTTATAGGTATTGCAGGGCAAGAGTATCAAGGGTATATGCAAAAAGGGGGCGAGCGCATACAGGCTGAACAGGGTATTGCTACAGACATCAACCGCATTTCAGGATAGGGTTTATGCTATATAAACATCGTCGCATATTAGGCTCGCTCATCATATTATTTTTGTTGGTCTGCGCGCCTCCAGTATTGTCTCAGCGGATTACTGATACACCCGTTCCGGTTAACTTGCCGGATATACAATCCGTGCAACCGACAAATGTCCTGCTTTCGACACCGACAACTACGCCCACAGCTACGCCTGAGTTGCCATCTGTGTTGCTACAAGCCATTGATACCCCGCAGAATATCAACGTCCGCGATTATCCTGATGTAATAGGTGCATATCTTGGGTCACTAGAGCCAGAAGAGCAATACGAAGTAACCGGTCGCTTCTTCTCGTGGTATCAATTCCGATATGAAACTGCACCGGATGGATTGGGATGGGTATTCGGGCAAAGTGTACGGATTATCGGCGATGATAGTGATATTCCGATTATCGACCCTGACGCGGCACCTACACCTGTTGAAGACCCGACACTAGAAGCGCAATTACGCCTATTAACGCCAGATGTGGCGAATACTGCAACAGCATCTGCTCGGATACTCAGTGTGCCAACCGATGAGTTTTTCGGCAATGGTCAGCAATTCCCACCAACTTATACGCCACCGCCTGACGTTGTTGCTCTAGCACCGACGCAATCGATTGGGCTTCAAGCATCACCGACACCTCCGAGTAGTCTCATTGATGCGACGATCGAATCCGTTGCATCCGGCGACATCCCACCGATTCTACCGATCTTGGGTCTGGGTGTATTCGGGCTTCTGGGCTTATTGATTAGTTTGATCCGTGCGTAACCAACGATAGAAATAAAAAAGCCCAACTGAAATGGGCTTTTTGATCTACTACTTTAGAGTATGGCTCGTCGAGTGTTAGTAACTGCTACTGCAAGTGCCGCATCCGCCGCCTTCTGCACCAGCGCCATCTTCAGCTTTGAAGGATGAACCGCAACCGCATGCTGATGCCGCATTCGGGTTATCAATACGGAAGCCACCACCGATCAAGCTATCGACAAAATCGATGTTAGCGCCTTGCAGATAAACGATACTTGTCGGGTCAACCAGCAGGCGCACACCGTCTGTCTCGACTACTGTATCATGCTCCTGTGGGGTCTCCTCAAATGACATCCCATATTGCATACCTGAGCATCCACCACCCGTGACGAAGACACGCAGGGAATAGTCCGGGATATTACGCTCAGCAAGTAAGTTTTTGATAACAGCGACTGCGGACGGTGTAACAGTCATGAATGTTTCTTCGATTGTTTCGTTCGGCTTTTGCTCTACGAGTGCCATGGAATCAGTCTCCTTGATTAAAAAGTTTTCACTACAAAATATATCATACGTCACTATCGAACGTCAATAAAACAGACATTTATTTGACAAATAGTGTCATTTGTCATGGGTAGGAATTAGGTATGAGCAAGAATCGTCGCCTTCTGAGATATGCGACACAAGACGAGGAACGACTCCTAGCATCTTGGCGATCAAATGCGTATCCATCCGGCAAAGTGTATCACTCTCGTGAGCAACGTCATGATACGGACAATTTGTCATATGCAGAATGTAGCCATCGGTATGATGTTCCCATGATGCTTTGTATCCATGCTGGTCCAGATAATCGACCACTGCAACCAATCGCTGAGGCATATTCCCGTTTGGAATAGCCGCCTCATCAGCCATCGAAGATGCGACACCTTCAATAATCACATTAACCTGCTTGTCCGTTAAATTGGCTTGCATCTGACGGATGAGGTTAGACGTGATGTGCTGATAATTATTTGGAAAGAACGAAACCCCTTGATCTGTCAGTGCATAAATATGCTGTGGACGACCCGGCGTTGCACGATGGCGCATGTGTGGCATCGTGACGAGACCCCCCTTTTGTAACTTTGCTAGATGATGCCGCACAGTCACGGCTGTGATCGAACCACGCCGTTTCTCTAGCTCACAGACGATGTCATCGACCGTTGCCTCACCGTTATCATGTAGAATTTCGAGAATCTGTTTTCGGGTCTCTTGCATGGATAACTCGCGAATTTTTCAGATATATGTCTACTTAAGTCTAGCTTTTTGCCTATCCATTGTCAAACCTTGTCGCTTGATGTTAGGATTTCCACATTATTCGTTTATCCGATACACATTGAAAATGAAAAGGGATGGCATGACGAAAATCAATGTTGCAATCTTAGGGGCTACTGGGGCGGTTGGACAGCGATTCATTCAATTGTTGACGGGGCATCCATGGTTTCAAATTGCCGAACTCGTGGGTAAAACGAGTGCTGGCAAGCGATACGGCGATGCTGTCAACTGGATATTAGATGATAATCCGCCGGTAGACATCATGGACATGACAGTCAAGCCTTTAGATCGCTCGCTCGACTCGCCTTTGGTTTTCTCTGCTTTACCGAAGGACGCCGCGAAAGCACGCGAACTCGAACTGGCACAGGCGGGGCATGTCGTTTGTACGAATGCCTCGGCGCATCGTATGGCAAATGATGTACCTTTACTTCTACCTGAAGTTAATCACGAGCATGTGGGCCTCATTGACGTACAGCGGGCTAATCGTGGGTGGTCGTCAGGGGCGTTAATTGCGAACTCGAATTGTACGACAATGCCAATCGTGATGGCACTGGCACCTCTGCGCGCATTTGGGATCGATAAGATGTTGATTGTCAGCGAGCAGGCTATTAGTGGCGCTGGTCATCCTGGTGTCGCTTCTTTGGATATTCTTGACAATATTATTCCGTATGTATCTGGAGATGAGAATAAAATGGAGACAGAGACATTGAAGATGCTTGGGAGTTTTGATGGGGAACGGATTCATCCTTATGACATCACGATCAGTGCAACAGCAACCCGCGTGCCAGTTCTTGACGGGCATCTTATCAACTTATCGTTATCAATGATCGAGAAACCTAGCATTGAGCAAATTTTACAAGCATGGGCTACGTATCAATCACCGTCCGATATATCGGTTTTGCCCAGCGCACCCGATCGGCCAGTGCAATATTTATCACAGATAGATCGACCACAACCGCGTCGTGATCGCAATGCGGGCAACGGCATGATGACATCTATCGGTCGCCTGCGCAATTGTCCCATTTTAGGCTATAAATTTGCAACATTAGCTCATAACACAATACGGGGTGCAGCTGGATGCAGTATCCTCAACGCAGAGTTCTTAGTCGCCAAGGGCTATATCGATGGTGCTCAACTTGATGAAGATACGATGACACTCGCTTGACACATGCTACATGCTTCGATAAACTTTGCACTCTATTTCACAAACTGTTGGTATGTAGTCATTCAGTATAGATTGAATCGTTAATCTATAAGTATGGAGCAGGCATGAGAGTATTTATTGCAGGGATTGATGGATATTTAGGCTGGTCGTTAGCACAGCATTTAGTTGGTGAGGGGCATGAAGTGGCTGGTGCCGACAAACTCCTGCGACGTGAATGGGTCGCGGAGATGGACAGTATCAGTGCGATACCGATTGCATCTCGTTCAGATCGTGTTCGGGCTTTTCAAGAGACCTTCGGCGTATCACTGGATTTTCGCGTGGGTGATCTCACAGATTATGATTTCGTCGCCCAGTGCTTTGCCGATTTCCAGCCAGATGCTATCGTCCATCTTGCACAAATGCCATCTGCTCCTTACTCGATGCAGGATATTCACAAAGCTGTATGGACACAGACCAACAACATCACGACTAATCTGAACATTCTGTACGCGATGCGTGCCATTGTTCCTCAAACACATCTCGTCAAATTGGGAACAATGGGCGAGTATGGACAACCCAATGTTGATATTCCAGAAGGGTTCTTTGAGGTAGAATATCGCGGGCGCAAGGATAAGCTTTTCTTCCCGCGTGATGCCGGCAGTTGGTATCATCAGAGTAAAGTTCATGATTCGCATAATACATATTTTGCTACTAAAATCTGGCAATTACGCGCAACGGACATCATGCAAGGTGTTGTGTTTGGTACTCGTTTCCCACATGAGACCGATAATCCGGCGCTCAATACACGCCTCGATTT
This sequence comes from Anaerolineae bacterium, assembly GCA_034437755.1. Lineage (GTDB taxonomy): Bacteria > Chloroflexota > Anaerolineae > Aggregatilineales > Phototrophicaceae > JAUZRW01. The sequence goes on from DAOTTV010000003.1 coordinate 38,271, forward strand.
CGACCAATCATTCGGCACTGCGATCAATCGTTTCTGTGTACAAGCTATCATCGGGCATCCACTGACACTTTATGGTGCTGGTACAATGAAACGGGCGTTTTTGCCATTACGCGACTCCATGCGATGCCTGACACTGGCTATTGAACATCCAGCAACTGCCGGCGAATTCCGCGTGTTTAATCAGTTCGCAGAATCATATACCATCATCGAACTCGCACACATGGTACAGGAGGTAGGACATGAGTATGACTTAGACGTGCAGATCCGGCACTATGATAACCCGCGAGTTGAGCGCGAGGAACATTACTATAACCCTGTACGCCAGAATCTTGATAAAATAGGTTATGTGCCGAGTACGGACGTAAAATCTGAAATTCGATCGGTATTAGAGGATTTGCATCCACATCGCGACCGAATACAGCAGAAAGCAGACGTACTCGTTCCGGATATTCGCTGGGACGGGTCACGGCAACGATCAAGCCAACTGGGAACACCCAAAATGGTCTGATACGTTACTTAAGTACCGACAATCTTGCTGAGACAAAAGAGAGATCTCAGTGTTTTCATCTGTAACCCTGGAGGAATGATTTAATGGAACTCACGATTCAATACTGGCAACGCGACACCTTATCACAGGATGAACTTGCGAAGATCATGCGTCGATCAGAGCAAGACATCAGTGATCTGTTACCTTTGGCGAAGGAAATTTCTGACGATGTACGTGATAATGGCGATGATGCGGTTGTCAAATATACGCGCAAGTTTGATGCAGAAGCGTTTGAAGCACCGTTGCTAAAAGCGAGCGCGGAAGATTTTAAGCGGGCACGGGCGAACCTTGAACCGGAGGTGATTGAAGCAATCGAAGCCGCTCACGAGAATATCCTGCACTTCCATGCTGAACAGATGCCAGAACAGCTCTGGTTTACAGAAGTCAAGCCGGGTATTATGGCAGGCGAGAAAATTTCGCCTGTGGCTAGTGTCGGCTTATACGTACCGCGTGGTAAAGGGGCATTTCCATCGGTTATGTTAATGCTCGCAACTCCGGCAAAAGTGGCGGGTGTGCCGCGTATTGTAGTTGTTACCCCACCTACGCCAGAAGGTAAAGCTGATGACGCATCTCTCGTCGCCGCAGAGGTTGCGGGTGTCGATGAAGTCTACGTCGTCGGTGGGATTCAGGCGATTGCGTCCCTAGCGTACGGAACTGAGACTATCCCGAAGGTGGATAAGCTCATCGGCCCCGGTAGTAGCTATGTCACAGCGGCTAAACGTCTGCTCTACGGTACGGTCGATGTCGGTCTGCCGGCCGGCCCCAGCGAGAGTATCATTTTGGCTGATGAACACGTTGACCCACGCTTGGCGGCGCTTGATTTGCTGGTGGAAGCCGAACATGGGCGTGAGTCTGCCGCGATCTTGGTCACACACAGCGAAATCGTTGCTAAGGAAGCCTTGAAAGTCCTGCCGGAATACATCGCCCAGTTACCAGAATGGCGGCGAGATTTCGTTACTAGCGTCTTATCCAACTATGGCGGGATCATGCTCACGAACAGTCTGGAAGAATCAATCCAATTTGTGAACGATTACGCGCCCGAACACCTTGAAATATTGGTGAAAGACCCTTTCATTGCACTCAATAAGATTCAAAATGCGGGCGAAATTTTGCTCGGTGAATTAACGCCGATCCCAACGGCAAATTACGCATTAGGGTTGAACGCAATCCTGCCGACAGGTGGATTCGCGAAGACGTTTTCCTCAGTTAGCGTTTGGGATTTTCTCAAGCGCAGTGGTGTCGGTTATCTCTCGCGTGAAGGCTACGAACGATTGCAGGCACACGTTGCTTTGCTTGCCGATTATGAAGGTTTTCCGGCGCACGCTCAGGCTATTCGTATCCGTAATCAAATCTTGAACTCATGACTGACGTTCTTCAGGAAATTCGTGATAAGCAGTTCACTGATAAGAGTGGTGCGGAAGCACTTCTCTTATCTTTTATTCGGGATAACTTTCCGCTACAGGTTGTATCTCTCGAACTAACGCCCTTGGCTGTCTCACTCAATTCTTTCAACGGTTTTATCACGCTTGCAGATGGTAAGCGTTACTTCTTCAAGACGCACACTGAGACGGACACCGTCATTGATGAATACTACAACGCAGAGATGTTAGCGGATGCGGGGTATCCTGTCATTCAGCCTGTATTCAAGTCGACCGAACCCGGTAAGCAACTTCTGATTTATGACGTTATCTCTGATTCATCTGTATTTGATGTTGCATGGCAATTAGAACACACAACAGACGAAGCATTGCTCGGTTCGCTGACAATTGCACAAAATCATGCCGATGACGACCTTCTCCGTTTGTATCGTCAGACACTGACAACACAATCGACCGAAGATGCCGCGCAATCGCCTGTACATCAGTTATTTTATCATCGTTTGACTGGAGGGCGCTTAGATCGGTTCTACGGCACAGACATCAAGATCACATTACCCCATGGCGTTTACGACATGCCCGCTGTCCGTCAAAAAAAATGGGAAATTAACGGGCAGATATACGATGATACGCTTGATGAGATTATCGACCGTGCGATAAAACTGCTTGTACCAGCACAAGCAGGGATAGCCATCACAGGACATGGTGATGCACACAACGGCAATGTATTCTTCCAGAGTCGTCAAGATCCGCCACGCTTACTGTACTTCGATCCCGCATTCGCCGGTAAACATCATCCTTTGCTCGATTTGACGAAACCGTTATTTCATAACGTATTCGCCATGTGGATGTACTACCCGCAGGAAAAACACCACTCGACAAAAATTGACATCGCAGAGCATGACGATCGCTGGGTGGTGACTTACGCATATGATTTGCATCGTGTACGGTCGATGTTTTTAAGTAGCAAAGTTGAGCGTACGCTGATTCCCATCTTGCGTGACTTGTCCGAGCAAAATCACCTAGCACCAACATGGCGACAATATTTGAAGTGCGCTTTATTCTGTTGTCCTTTTTTGACGATGAATCTTGCCGATCATCAGAAATTCCCGCCAGACATAAGCCTGCTGGGATTGGTGATGGCAGTTGAGATGGGTGCAGAAAGCCGTGGACAGCGCAGTTTGATTGATCAGACGCTTGATGAAGTTGCTGATGCAATCTAGAAACTTTCTGAAGTGATGATAGCGGGGCACTCTACGATTTAGTAAGATTGCCCCGTCGTTTGTTCTAGTTGCTGATGTCGAGTCGGTCGAGTAATGTGGCATATGTAGATGATTGTTCAAGAAAAATATATCGCACTGGCGTTGTAATTACATGCCGTCCGCCCATCGCGCGGACGTGTTCAACGGCTTTGAGCATGTGCTTATCGCTCACTGTCAGCGTCACAGTAAACCACGCGGCATCGGCTTCAGCCGCACGATGAGGACTATAGATCGGCGCAATTGTCGGGCCTAATAGACCGCGTGTGATTATTTTACTGGCAATCTTTTGTGCGACTTCCTCGGCGGTTTCTCCTTGGACATCAACTGTGATCTGATGATAGCCAGCGCCATTCTGATAGGCATCAATATACTCAGTTAAAATACGTGTGGCTTCTAATAGCTCCGAATTTGCTCGCAGAGCATGTTTGTTGCCAATCAAACATGCTTGTGCGTCAATTAACGTGCCACCTGTGATTGTCTTTAGATGATTCTCGCGTAGGGTTGTGCCAGTCTGTGTGAGATCAACGATAATATCTGCATAGCCGATCGTCGGTGCGGCTTCGATTGCACCATCAGCTTTCACCAATGTGAAGTGATGGATGCCATGCCGATGCAGGAACTCGCGGGTAGAGTGTGTGTATGTTGTCGCAATGCGGATATTGCGCCCTTTATTCTCGCGAAAATCGAGTGCCACATCAATCAGATCATCCATCGTCTCAACATCAACCCATGCTTCAGGAACAGCGATTACTAACTGACAATGACCATATCCCAGCGCATCATGAATGACGATCGTATGCTCACTCGGGTGTTCATAGACGACATCTAAGCCTGTAATGCCCAGATGTGCTGTTCCATCCGATACTTTATACATCACATCCTTCACACGCTGGAACAAAACGCCCAGTGTTGGGATCGTCGGCATTGTGCCCGTATACTGGCGTGAATTCGGCTTTGAGACCTTTAACCCACAATTCTTGAGGAAACTTTGCGTGGGTTCGGCAATCGCGCCTTTGCTCGGCATAGCAATTGTAAACTTGTGTACCATGATTATCCTTGTGCTTCCAATGCGTTGATTAAATCCTGTTGTGTCTTGTAAACCTGTCCTGCATATTGCATTCCGTCTACTGTCGCTGTGATGAGCGCATCTTCGCTAATCAGCGCAACCGCTATATCTTGATTTCGTAGACCTTGTACCCATGTCATAGCTTCTTCATACGGCATATCATGGATCGTAACTGTCAGGATTGTTTGCGTCTTGGGTAAGTTTGCGTCTGGAATTGCTGTGACTAATTGACTCATATAATAGGCGAAACCAACTGCCGGTACAGATACATCACTGCCGAGAATAGATGCGAGATCGTCGTATCGTCCGCCGCTCCCGATAAACGCACCTGACTGTGCCTGAATACCGAATACCGCTCCCGTGTAGTATTCCCAGTTCTTTGTCAGATCTGCTTGGATAATCATCTGATCGGGGTCGATTCCGTATACGTGCGTTAATACATCAATTGTTTCTCGCCAGTTGTCTAATAACTTTTGTCCGCGTGTATCAGTCTGATCAATGAGCGCGTCAAGGCGTGTGAAGGCTTCATCAATCGATGCTGAAATTTGCATCCATTCTGCGAGGAAATGTAATGCGGCTTCAATGTGGCGATAGCTTTGTGTTTGTGTACGCTTGCTCAACAAACGTTGTGCAATGTCTTCGCGTGAACGGCCTCCCATCGTCGTTCCGTAGCGTGTTGAATCAAGCAATACATCTAACATTTTCTGCGTTTCGATACCGTTCTTGCTCATTTCCTGCATGGCATCGTCTGTTTGTACGGGTGCGAACATCGACTGTATATTTTGTTTTGCCTGCGCGAAGCCTGCTTCACCCTGCTTGAGATACTCGCGCTGAGCGAGCAACATGCGATTTGTGCGTGTGTCTAAGCCAAAGCGGCGTAATAGATGCATCTGTAAGCCGACATGACCCATAACTAAGCGTTTGTGTTCGACTCCTAGTTCTTGCAACCCCCCCAGAGCCATTGCGATCACTTCAGCAGTCGCCTGTATGCCGGTTTGACCGATAAACTCTGCACCGATGCTCTGCTTCTGATATTGCAGAGAAATGCTATTGGGGTCATCTTCGAAGATAGCACCGCTGAACTGCCAACGAACAGGAACGTGATACCCCTGCGATACATACCGATGCGCCGCCGCCGCGGTGAACTCCGGTCGTAGAGTTAATTGCTGTCCGAGACGCTCAAACGTGAATAGGCGATCAATGATCGTGTCGCCCGCCCGCGTTAGAAAAATACCTGCTGGTTTGATGATGGGAATGTCAATCAATTGATAGCCATATTTGCGCATGTGTGTTTGTAGTGTGCGCTCAATATCGCCGAGTTGTGCGGTAGATAAAGATCGATTCGCTTGGGTCATATGTTGTCCTGTGAGTATATCATGTGATGAAAATCATTGTGCCACATGATAACGCGCTTTCGCATGGTGACAACACCGGAATCAAAAATGCCCCGATGTGGGGCAGTTTAGCGGCTCAGTCATATTCACCAGTTGAATACACGTAGACAGCAGGGCCTGTCTCATAATCTGCTGATCGAAAACTACCCATCTCATCAGCAACGAGCTGATACAACCAGTAAGCATCTGTGATCGACATGTTGACGCACCCGTGGCTACGACGATAGCCAAAGCCATCATGCCAATACGCGCCATGTAATGCTCGCCCTTCGTCGAAGAACATCGTCCACGGCACTTCCTCCAGCGAATAGAAATCATCACCAACTGTTCCCCAGCTCATATATTCGCGGGGATTGCGAAAATAGATATGAAATGTTCCCTCATACGTCGGCCAGCGTGGTAAACCAGTTGCGACTAATGTCGTGAAGAGTGGTGTATCATCGCGATACACGGTCAGCACTTGTTCGTACAAATCAATGCCGACCCACAATTCTGTATCGACTGATTCGGGTACGGCATCCAGCGGTTCCGATAGTGCAACGCGGAATTGATGTACCCATTCTCCGTCGTTGACGAGATACCAGTTGTATCCATCAACGACGACAGTATCGTGGATGTATAAACGTGTGTAGCGTGGGATGAGGTCAAGATTTTCTGATGGGTCAGCGCCCGGCTCTGGGCTGGGATACATATTGACCAACGCCCATGTCATCGTCTGCTCAAAGCCTTCCGCAGGAACTTCAACACCTGTAAAGCGTGATACCACCCAGCTTGTATCTGTTAATCCTTCGCTACGCACCCATTCATCGCCGTTGATGCGTGTCCACCCATTTTCGTTGCTGAGTACCGTCACGAAATTAAAGCCTTCTTCAATCACGCGCACGACGTTACCGTTTGGTGCATCATAGACCTCTGTACGAGCGTTCGCGCGATGATACCAGCGGTCATACATCAGATTAGTATTAGGTGTTAAGGCTGCCACATCGGGTTCGGTAAAATCGATGGTTTTTGTCACTGTGTCTTGTGTATCAATTTGGCGCGTATCGTCATTTGTACAATCACCGGTGCGATAACACACCGAATTTGCGTGTACAGTTGATAAACTGACGATCAGTATCACTATTGTGATGATATATTGTCTGTGCATGTCTCTCTCCTTAATTGGGTCATTGTCGTATAACCGATCATCATCTAGTAGGCATTGATCACGAGTTTACTCGTATTCACCACTGCTGTAGACGTGAACAGCGAGATCGATTGGCGTTTCCGTCGTGAAGTCGCGCACATCAGATGACCAATCATAAAGCCAATGTGCATCTGTGATCGACATATTGACACACCCGCGACTCTGCCGATAGCCGAAGCCGTCGTGCCAGTAAGTGCCGTGTAGCGCAATATCACCATCAAAATACATCGTCCATGGGACTTCTTGTAAATAATAAAAATCTGGACTATTGTAAGAACCACTCATTGTGGTGCGCTGATGGCGCATGTAGACGTTGAACGTGCCCTTATTGGTTGACCATTGCGATAGGCCTGACGAGATCAGCGTTGCAAAGACTGGCGTTGAGCCTTCATAGGCGATGAGTACCTGCTCATATAGATCAACACTGACCCATTTCTCCGTGTTTACATCAGCTGGCGGGGCAATCGGCAATATTTTAGCGACGTTGAACTGATGTACCCATTGATCTTCGCTGATTTGATACCAGTTATAACCATCGACCTGTACTGTCGCGTAAATATTGATGCGCGTATAACGATATAAGAAGGGGTTGTCCTGTGATTGTTCGCCGCCGGGGGTTGTAGACGGGCGCAGATGGCGTAATGTCCATGCCATCGTATACGGTAAACCAGTGTCCGGTAAGCGTACACCGGCGAAACGTGAGATTACAACATCCTCAGTCAGTGCATTGCTTGGTACCCAGTGTTGAGCAGAAATTTGTGTCCATGTGCCCTGTGCCCCGGCACCGGCGAGCGTCACATAACTAAATCCTATGCCTAGATCATTCGTCAGCGTGCCCCCTGGTGCGTTGTGCAAAGCTAAATTTCCTTCGACACGTCGATAGGTGCGATCATAGAGCAGACTATCATTGATTGCGAGCGGCATTACATTTGGTTCTGGGTATTCTGCTATCTCTTCCGCGGAAATACCCGTCATACTTTCTTGAGCGAAAACGGATGAGGTGAGCCAGAGTAAAATGCTGACTGAGAGAACTTTTATGATTTGTGTCATGATGTGTGCCTCGTACAACTTATGCGATACAATTGATTATAGTATGTGGCATTATCGTCAGAGTATCCAGTATGCTTGCCCTACGGATAACCGACGAGATGGTAACGCTGGTGAGTTGCCAGATATTACACATCGTCTTATACTCAAATTGTGTATCTGAACTGTTTTAATATTGATTAGGATAAGCCCTATCACATCATGCGATAGAGCTTGCCAAAACTAGGAAGGGGACTCATGAAACCTCGAAATAAACTCCCATTTGTGATGGTTATCATAGCAATGATGGGGCTGTTGTTCGGTAGTACGGTATCCGCACAACGAGCAAATTTTCAATCACCGATCCTCGTTGTGAACACGAGCTTTTTAAACGTGCGTACCGGCCCAAGCGTACAATTTAGTGTGTTGACGACGGTTGTCGGTGGTACGGAACTGCCGGTGTTAGGAATCGCACCTGATGGTGTGTGGTATCAGGTGAATACGAATTCTGGTGTTGGTTGGGTTAATCGGACATTTACAATCCCACGGGGTACGTTTGCGACAGTGCCGGTTATTCGAGCTGACGAAGTCGGTGCGGTTAATCTAGGTCAGGGTGGTGGTGAGTCTGGAACCGCTGATACCACGAGTGCCAGCTCTGTCGGCACTGATTTGCTAGGCTACTCACTCGAAGGGCGTAATATCCTCTCAGCGCCTAGTTTCGACGCGTCAATCGTTGCGACGGGCGTGCCGGTAGATCCATCGGTGATTTATCCCTTGCAGGCAGTTGAGCAGGCTGACGGTATCACATGGTACTTCGTCGATGTCCCGAATATCGGTACAGGTTGGACGGATGCGGTTTCACTGCGTCTGTTAGCGTGTAGCGAAGAAGTCTACGTCACCAATCGCGATACGCAGATTTCGTTCGATGGTATCTCTGATAATCCCGGTTATGTTATTCCTCCTGGCACAGAAGGTTATCTGCGCGGATTCCGTGGTACGTCTAATTACTTTGCGCTTTTCCAACTGTCTGATGGCTCGACAGGGCTTGTGCCGGGCGAAATTCTTGTCCCGCGTCAGGGTGTGACCAGTCGTTGTGATCTGCTACCTGCTGGCGGCGCGGCCGCGCTGGGTCAGGGTGGTGGTGCCACTGAAACTGGTGCTGTTGCACAACCACAGTTGAGTGGCAATCGTGTCGTTGTCAACACCGGTAATCTCAATATCCGTAGTGGTCCCAGTGTTGGCTTTAACAGCATTGCTACTGTGCCAGGTGGAACCGAACTCGCTGTAATTGGGCGTGCACCAGATGATGTATGGTACTTCGTCGAAGGTGATTTTGGGCGTGGTTGGCTTAATCGCACTTTCACAATCTTCCGCGGGAGCTTCGGCACTGTGCCAGTCATCAATGACCCGACGATTGTTGTCACAGATAGTGAAACATCCACAACAACTGATACAGGAGATACATCTGGAGCAACAACAACACCGACTGGACAACGTTTCACAGGTGTATCATTGATTGGTAAAAACTTGTACGCACAGCCGGATTATGACTCGGTTACAGTCAATAGCGCTATTCCCGATGATCCTAATACAGTTTACCCACTGTTGAATGCCGTAACCTCAGAAGGCGTAACATGGTATCTCGTTGATGCGCCGAACATCGGCCGTGGTTGGACAGATGGCGTTACTCTACGTCCGCTCGGTTGCTATCCGGAACCAGTGGGGGTTTTACAACGTGATGCTCAAATCACCTTCGATGGTTTCTCCGATCAAGCTCCCTTCTTCTTGCCGACTTTCACCGAAGGGTATATCCTCGGTTATACCGGTATCAACAGTCAATTTGCTATTTTTGAGATTGTCGGGGATACGGTTGGTTTAGTGCCGGGTGATGCTTTGGCTGACCGGCAAGGCGTGCGTTCAGTTTGCGATGGCATCAACACAACATCAACTGCGACCGCTAATCTTGGTCAAGGCGGCGGCGGTGCTGAGACGACAACTGCTCAACCAGCTGTGAGCGGCAATCGTGTGGTTATCAATACCGGTAATCTCAATGTACGCAGTGGCCCGAATGCGGCATTTGGTATCGTGACGACACTGCCCGGCGGTACAGAAGTTCCGATTGTTGGGCGTACAAGCGACGGTTTCTGGTATCTGATCGAGACAAGTGCTGGACGTGGTTGGGTAAATTCAGAATTCGTCGTTTTCCGAGGTGTGTACAGTACAGTGCCGGTCGTCAATCTCTGACCTATCACACTCTAACTGAATATTCGTTATAATAGCGTCCTTATACGAAAAGGACGCTATTTTTCTTAGTTTTGAAAGGATCGTGTATGTCTCAAAAAATACAAACGTTTGCGCGTCGTCTGATGCGATTGACTGAACAACAGACACGTAGCGAAGATTTGTCAGCGATCTTTGGCTCATTCGGTGCATCGCCGAAGGGATTACAGCCAAAGACGACTTATCGTATCGGGCTGTGGTCGTGCTTGTATGAACCACAACCTGAGCTTGCGATGGGTTTATGGTCTGCACTGGCTTATCTGCTCGAATCGTGGAACGGTGTGCGTGTCTATCGTTTGTTCACGGCTTTTGCAGACGATCAAGAAACATTAGATTGGTCGATCGAGCAAACGCAGATCACAGTCGAAGACTGGGCTGTTGATTCACTTGACGAAAATATCGCGATTTGGGGTGAGATCACGAAAGATGATAGTGGCTATACACTTATCGTGACTATTGAGAATGATATATTAACAGGTGTGGACAATCCTCCAGATGAGCTGACCTTCCATCAGCCATACGCGTATCAGTTCTTCGCCGCATTGCCAGATATAGCCAATCACATCGCAGATAAGATTGGGGCAAGCCGACGCAAAGATGTTATTCCTATATATGACACTGCACCTGCTGATGCCCATGACTTGATTGATTTCTGCGAAAAACTCGTCAAGTGGGATGTGCGCCTGATTGCGTCCCTATGGGATATCGAATGGGAGGATGATCTCATAGAAGCAGATTTAGATGCGTTGATCAGTGCCGGGCAATCTTTAGATGGAGACTTCGGCGGATGGGCTGTAGCTAATGCAATAGGGCAAACGATGGTACCCGGCTATAGTGTTATCGGTGATTTACTGGTTGATAGAATTGATGATGTCGTTCAGGCGTTCTCGGATAATCATATTCCCGTAGCTGTTCTCGCTCAGTCGATGTACAGCATGGGGTATACGAACGAAGCGATCACATTATTGCGAGATAAAGCCCAGACACACCAGACAGCGGATATAATCTGGCTGACCTTAGGTGATTTACATGGGCGCAGTGGGCGCATTTTAGAGGCGATTGCCGCATTCCAGACGGCAGTTGACCATCAGGCAACATCAGCAATTTTGTATCGTACTTATGGTACAGCTTTACGATTAGCTGATCAAAACGGCGAGATGATCGAAGTTTTCAAGCTCATTGACGAAGATGATATAGATGATGCGGATGCAATCCTGTGGGAAGCTGTTGAAGCCTACGATGCCGCGCTGGATATTGATCCTGACGATATTGTGACGCGCCATCTCCAGTTATCTGAACTTGTTTTCTTAGAAGCTGACGAGGATTACTTCTGGGAAAAGTTCGAGCAATTACTGGAGCGAGATATAGAAGGATACTATCTTCGTGATGTTATTGAAGATATGTACGAGATCGAGGACATTACACGTGGCATCAAGGCGATCGAAACAAAAATCGCCGATGAAGGTGAGCGTTACGATTTATACATCAATCTAGCATCCTTACATCTCGCGCATGATGAAGGAGATGAAGCAAGACCCTATCTTGAGAAAGCCAAGGCGCAAATTTCCGTCAGTGATGTTGAGACACTAGCAGATCTTGAGCGTCTCCTGCTAGTAGCGGATGATCCATATTTTGATCGACATTTTGCTGATCTGGAAGCAGTAATTATGGCTGGTAACTCGCCATCAACAGGGGATGTTGAATATCTTGAACAAGTAAGCGAAGATGCGCCGCATTTGATTGACGCGCACATCTTGCTCGCACGCGCTTACGTCATCTGGGATGATGGCGATGCCGCACTAGATGTTCTGCTCGACATTCATGAACGTCTGCCAAAGAGTCCAATAGTCATTGAACTACTAGCGACTATTTTCTGGAAAGCACAAGAGAAAGAGCTAGCGTTCCAGTATCTTAACCAAGGCTTGGAGACTTTTCCGTTTTATGTTCCTCTGATTGTGCAAACAGGGCGGTATCTGTTTGATAATGGTCAATTGGATGATGCACGAGCTTTCCTGACACGCGCTGAAGAAATAGCTCCGCGTGATCCTGTCCTACGTGATACACGCACCTATATCGCAAACCAAATGGCACAATATCCCGAGCGCTACGAGTAAGTCAGGTATCCAGCGTATCCAGCAGAGTTGCCTCAGCTTGACCAGCTGTGAGATTCGTCAACTCTGCTGTGAACTGCGATACATCATCCTGCAAAAAAGTCGCTATGATGCTGACATCACCGCCGAAGAGTTCATCATCGATCGTCGCTTCATACTGTTCGATTAAGCGTTTGACTGGTTCATAATTGCTATATGATATATCAAGCCCGAGTTGTGTTTTGGGGGCTTTATATACGAGCGGGAGTGTGGCAAGCGCTGTTTGTGCCGCTTCAGTATATGCGCGTACTAGTCCGCCTGTCCCTAGCTTTGTACCACCGAAGTAACGAGTTGTTACCAGTGCGACATCACCAATCTCACGACCACGCAGGACAGCGAGCGTTGGCGGGCCGGATGTTCCTGATGGTTCACCGTCATCGCTCATGCCCTCAGTGATACTATTGCCATAGCCAATGCAAAAAGCATACACGTGGTGATTGGCATCCGGCATTTCATCGCGTATCGTACTTATGAAGTCACGGGCTTCAGTAACAGTTGTTGCCCGTTGAACAGTTGTGATGAAGCGCGAGTTAATCACCGTGATCTCAGTGCGATGGCGCTGTGGAGCTGGACGATAATATTTATCGCTCATGTCATGCTCAAATCCGGGTTCGTGTGGATGAATTCACGAAAGATTGGTGGTTCGATATGTAGTGTTTGTCGTTCTTTATCCACGCGCAAGAGACGTTTTCGTACTAACAGAGGAACGGCACGCTTCGTTTGGTCATCCATGTCATAATTATGCTGTGCAATACTTTTCAACACATGTTGTTCTGTTTCGGTAAGGCTCTTCCAGATCACTTCGCACTCAGCATGAACAGGTGAGCGCTCAGCCAATTGCCGCACAATTTGCGGATCGTGAATATCACTAGGCGTGATGTCCATGAAATGTTCAAGTGAACGAAAGCCGGAACGCAAGAGACCCGCGTAACATCCGCTGGCTTTCAATAAAAAGTCAATAGCATACTGTGAGTAATTCGCCTGTGGGTTTTTCTTGATCAAACGCTTGACCATCGCTTGTGCATCTGTGTAATTATATGGTCCTACGAAGTATGTGTTATCTGTGAATAATTCAGTAAATGGTTCTGACTCCATTTCCGACAAGTCCATTTTTTCAATCAGGATGGGTAGCGGTTCACGTGAGAAGGTCAGATAAGCAATTTGTGTCTTGTAATTATCACGCAAACCACGCAAGGTCTGAAAGAACTTCGCAGGCATTTTGCGTATCAATTCTTCAAACTCGTCGAACATGAATACAATTTTGATGCCGCGACGCATGAAGAATTCTAACCCTAGTTCAAAATAGCGCAATCCCATGTAAGCGTAGAGTGGGTTACTGCCATCTTGTAACGCTTGATATGTATCGAAGAAGTCTGTTGCTTCGTCACCAAGCGATTCAAACGGAAAGAAGCCCATGTATAAGCGATGCATCATCAACTCATAGCCCGCCCAACAACAAAACGCTTCAGATGCATCCGCTTCGAGCGGTGCGAGCAAATTGGGATCAATCACGATAGATTTGAAGGTTTCGGCATATTGACCCATGTAGTGGACATGGGCTTCAGGATCAGATAGATGATGAATAAGGTTGGACTTGCCGACACTACCAACACCAACCAACGCACAGGAATCCATCGCTTTCCAGCGTTGCATCACATATGACACTTCTTCTTTACGAAAATGAAGCGGTTGTTTTCTCATGCGGTTAACTTTCTGCGTATTACTGATGATAAGTGGAAATACGAATTGAATTACGTCCAATTATAGCGGGTTCTCAGTCATCTTGCATGTCATGTTTGATCTTTTCGTTTTTCCATTATTGTGATATTTTAATTGCATAGAACTAGACTACTATGCAATTAAAACTGATAGGGTTTATTTTGGAACTTATCGCGATAAATAACAACGAATTCAGCATTACATTGTCCGATTACATCACTAGCAGATCAGAACTCTCACGTAAGACAGAACGATCACGCATCAACATATTTGAACAATGGCTTGACAATAATGACGTACACCACTTCACAGTGAATTTCGCCGATTACGTTGCTTACCTTCGTGATGATAGACAATTACAGGCAACAACAATCAACGCACACCTTAAATCCATTCGTGGGCGCTATCGTGCCTTCATGAAAACGAATGATTATCGTAATTTGCTGATGCAAATCGCCCAAGATCAATCACCGTCTGCTAGCCCGAGTGATGTCTTAGCGATGGTTAACGAAATTGATCAACGCTTGAATAACGTTATTTTCGCCGATCATTTTGTCCGTGAAATAATTAAACAGGATAAGACCGATCGTGAGGCCGGCATCCGCCTCAATGAACGACAAATGTCACAACTGCTTGAGAGTATCGACATCACAAAGCCTCACGGTATTCGTGATGCGGCCTTGATTGCGCTAGGCATTTGCACCGGTTTACGCGAGTTTGAACTAGCGAATATTCACATGGCAGACATCCGAGAGACATACGAGGGACAACTTGCGCTACGTGTGCGGGAGGGTAAAGGTGCAAAGCAACGTCTGATCCCCTACGGGACATTGAATTGGTGCTTGCTCTATGTTGATGGCTGGCTCAACTATGCGAATATTCAGTCTGGGCATGTGTTTCGGGGATTTGTTGGGCGATCTACACGAAAAGTACGCCCACACGGGATCAGTGTGCGTATGATAAATTACATCGTCGAAAAATACCCCGTCTTCGTGAATGGCAAGCTGTGTAACTTAACGCCGCATGATTTACGGCGAACCTACGCACGATTGCAATTTGCCAATGGCATGTCGCCCGAAGCATTACAACAGAACTTAGGGCATGAGAGTTATGACACAACTTTGGGTTACATCGGTGATCTTGATGCAGAAGCACGCCAGAGCCGTGTACAGATTGTCGTGCCAACTGCTCATCTACGACAGATTACTCAGGATCAGTCCAGTAGAACCTGATTGATCTCATGTTTTATCACTGATGATCAACGTGGGCACAACAGATCCACCACCGGCAGTAACATTGAGCAGAGCCGACGGCGATAAACGTGTCAAAACACCGCCAACTGCATCACCACTAAAGATATACGGGTCAGCATCTACATAGCGTGGGCTAATATCTAGTTGACCATTGATCCACATCGGGAAATTCACTTCTGTGATGTTTACACGCTCTTGAATGACGTGTGGATGTATCAATGAGTTGTTGACAGCCGCTTCCCATGCCCCACTCGAAGCTGCCCAACCTAACACAACGCCTGAACCACCATAGTCGTCATTAGGCTTTAAAGCAAAGCGATCTTTGTGACGGTTCACGAAATCAATTAAATCCACTTCTTCGCCCTGATACAGCGTTTTACGCTCTTCAATAACCCGTGTCCAAGGGACAAACTTATGGATGGCTTCTAGTTGACTCTGATTGAATAATGAGGCGTTTCGCTCATCACTGAGGAATGCGAGGCTTGCTTTCTTCGCCATCATCTTCGCGCTGATCGAATTTGTGATATAAACTTTGCCGTCACGCATCGCACGAAGCACCGGGCTATCCATCCCCATGCTATCAATGAGTTCGCTGTAAAGAACGCGCTTGTATATCATGTCTATGCGGAAATTTTCATGCCATAGGCTACCATCACGATACTCTAGCAAGCGTGGATCTGCTAAGATTGATTTGTAACCCTGTTGCTCAAGATATTGGCGCGTGATTTCGTGTTCATTGAGGGTCGGCACTTCACGCCAATCGAGGATTGCGATATGCGGTTTTTCATGGTTACCGCCCCACGCACGATACCCATCCAGCAAGGCATTACAAAGCGTATCTAGCGAACGAATGGTTCGCACATTATAACGCTCTTGAAAGCGCTTAACCGGCTCTAGCTCATCGAACACTTCACACAGGACAGAATCATAACCAATGCCTGCGGGAGTTTCAGCATTGTATTCAACACATCTTAATGCTCGTTGTTCGGGAATATAAAATGTATCTAGACGCGAACTTGTCCATGGTGGTACACCAACACGATCATACGGGATGAGCGCCTCTTCATACTCATCAAGATATAGTTGAGCGCGCAAATCAGCATTTGTCCGGCAAAGCTCATGCGCCCGAGCAAAGGCTGACAACAATCGCTCGAGACCGGTTTTCATGAATGACCAGTCGGCTTCTGTATAAAGATGCGGGCGCAAGACGACACATAATGGGCGCGCGCCGAAGTAGAGGGATTTTTCTTCCAACTTCAGGCGCATCAGTCGGTCGGCTTCTTCAGCTACTTCATCAGTCAGCAAGCTGTGATAATACTCGATCGCGTCTTTCAACATATGTGTCTGCCCTACTCTTTATCTGCTTGGCGCACAAGTTTACCCCAGTCATATCGACTGCGCGTTTCCTTGCGTGATTTTGCCAGATTAATCATATGATCTGCCATCTTAGTTACCATCCAGTCGAAGTGATTTTGCCCCAGTGAATTGATGTCCATATCTGGCGCCGGATTCATGAAATCGATTGCGTACGGGATACCATCACGGACGGCGAACTCTACGGTATTCATGTCATACCCGAAAGCCCGACAAATTGTCAATGAATCGTCGTAAATTCTCTGGTGCAAGTCCGGTGCAAATCCCGGCTCAGGAAAGTAATAACGTTCGTTGGGATTATATTGCATCACGCGCACATCTTCTTGCGCGAGGCACATGCATCTTGCATAGCTCTCCCACTCGATAAATTCTTGCAAGATCATTGTCAGTAATCCGCTGTTATTGTACGCATCGAACAACTCGTCCATCGAATGCACAATATACACATCCCGCCAGCCACCACCGTGCGCGTCTTTTAGGACGACTGGAAAGCCACCTAGATAATCTACCAGCCCTTGCCAGTTAATCGGATACTCTAAGTTACGTAGGCTTTCATCGTGCTTGATACCGGGCACATATTCCTTGTTGGGTAATACGACCGTGCGCGGTGCGGCAACGCCTAACTTTACAATCAGGGATGTGCCAAAATATTTATCATCAGCTGTCCACATGAATGGATCATTGACAACTTTAACCCCCTGGAGCGCCGCATTTTTCAAGTAAGAGCGATAATAAGGAACTTCGTGTGAAATCCGATCGACAATCACACGGTAGGGATTCGGTTCATTCATAGTTGTACCACCGATCGTGACGTACTCCGCGATCACACCGGTTTTATCCGTACGTCGATTCACTTCGTCGATGAATGCCGGCGGCCATGACCACTCGCGCCCGACGAATAAACCAATACGCTTGGGGTGTTTATCTGCCATTATGATGCTCCTTTTGTTTTGTCCGTGCCCTGTTCATGTATAATCCTCAGTCATGTCCGTCAATGTACATGTGTAGCATTTGCTCCCAGTACGGCCAATCGTGTGCCCATCCATCCCACTCGCGCAGAGCATTACCGATGCCTTTATCCCACAGGATGCGTGTCATCTCCTGTGAGCTCCAGTGGAGACGGTCTGTCTTGCCAGTCGTCATGATGATGTCAAGATGTCGGATTTGTTCTAAGCGATGGTGATCGTGTTCGTTCGGGATGAACTCGACTGGATTATAGGCATATACCCAATCATCACTATAACCGCGTGTCATAAAGCGAATGTCATACACACCACTCATCCCGATGATGCGATCAACTTCGTTCGGGTATTTCAAACCGAAGGACATTGCATGAAAGGCCCCGAAGCTCGCGCCGGTCGTTATCAAAAAAGGATTACCGTTACGATGGCGACTGAGGGGCAACACTTCATGCAGGAGATACATGAAGTACTGATGATGACGATAGGCGCGTCCGCCAGGATGTGCCCAGTACGCATACCAACTTTCAGCATCCACACTATCAACACAGTAAAATTGTAACCAACCTTGTTCAATATGATGAGCAAAAGAGTCGATGATACCTCGATCTTGCCACTCGTAGAAGCGTCCCTGTGAGGTTGGGAACACGAGTACACGCGCCCCAGCATGACCAAAGATCAACAATTCCATATTACGTTGCAACGCTGGGCTGAACCACTTATGATATTCGCGATGCATGAAGATGACCTTTTCTCAGCGTCTGTCTATTAAAAAAGCCGCGCAGTCTCGACTGCGTGGCGCGCATTAAGCACACCAGCGCCCTGTAATTCATCAGGGAAGCCCGGCAATGCTCGTGCCGTGTCCGTAAGAATATGGCATACTTGGTCAGGTGTCAATTTGGGGTTCGCTTCTAGCATCTGGGCAACAACGGATGCAACAATTGGAACAGCTACAGATGTGCCATCTACATGTTGATGATGTGCGTCCACGAGTTTATGCTGGTTGATTTTATCTTGTAACTTTTGATACAGCTTATAACTCATTGACAAAATCTCACTGTGCGAGAGATCAAGGTCTTGATAGCTAGCTTCGAGAATTGTCTGTAGATCTGTTCTTGTTTGGACGCGAAGCAATTGAGCCAACCAATGTGCTTCGGTTTCGACATCAGACTCCGGCAAAAGTGGTGCAATAACCCAGCTTGCCAAGCTGAGCACATCAGGCTTGGTAGTCGCATTATATGCTTGACCATAACTGTGATGATACAACGTCCATCTGGTGCGATCTGAATTGTTCTGATCGTCATACCCCCCCACGACTATGCCATGAGAAGCTGAGGCGGGTGGCAGTAATGGCGGTCGCCCACTATTGCCGGCGGCGATAACTACCACAATACCGATCTCATGTAATTTACGCACGATTCGATGCAACGGATGATCTGGATCATCGCTCGGGTAATCACCACCAACAGACACATTGACCACGCGTATTTGATGGCGATGACGGGTATCATATATCCACTGCAACCCGCGCAAAATATCGGTTTCTTTTAGTCGAAAGTCTGGTGTACTGACCTTTATCAACACTAACTGACTATCGAAGGCAATCCCACGATATTTCCCGTTGGATGTTCGCCCGTCTCCAGCCGCAATGACACTCGTCATTTGCCCATGCCAGCTCATCACAGAGACATGATCAACGTGATCGTGTTCCGTGACATGATTGGTCGAGGCATCAATATACGTCATAACGCGATCTGAAATATCAGGGTGCATCGAGAAGCCCGAGTCAACAAATGCAATCGTCACACCTTGACCAGTGTAATCACCTGTTGCCCCAACACGCGCCGGTGTTGGTCTGAGGGTCACTTCTGATGATGAGTAGTTCGGATAATTTGACTTAAATGGTAAATCAAACATGATTGTCTATTCATTATAACCTGTACGTTGTGCGTCCATCGGTGGTGCTGATGTCGAGAAATCGTGTAAGAAACGCTGACGGTAATCTTTGACCAAACTCAACATGCGCTCATGATCGTCAGAGACCACAATCAAGCCAGCGTGATAGGGCTTATCAGCCCGCCAGACAATCTCTGGAGCATCATAAGCCTGTGTGTTAGGGCGCTCTTGGCGTGCGAGCGTCAGTACTAATCCGGCGAACGTCTGCTGTTGTGGCGGCAGTTGGTAAGACTCGCCGCGTAAAAGCGCCAGTTCTAGCCGTCCCCATTCTTGCCATAAGTTAATATCTGTTGCTTGTTCAATCGTATTGCTGATAAACGCACCACCCACTCGCGCCGCTATCTCTAAGAAGTAGAATTGTTGATCTTTATGAGCTTTGATGAACTCTGCGTGGGTGACACCATTGACCATTCCCAATGTCTGGGTCAAGGTTTTGTTAATCACGGTCAAGGCTTCGCCATCAACAGACTCTGCTGGAACTGTGTAAGTTGAGAAAACACCACCACCTTGATAAATATCGATCGGTGGCTCGGCGTATTTCTGGCGTGAGACAAATTGGATCTCGCCATCAACGACCAGCGAGTCAACGTGATAGACCTCACCAGGAAGAAATTCCTCTAACAAGTAATATGACTGACGATCACCGAGATCATCCAGTGTCCGCCATAGTTGCTCAGGTTCATGTATCTTTCGGATACCCATTGCTCCGGCTTCTGTTCGCGGTTTCAGCATCCATGGTAGTTCGATACGCTTCATGAAATCGCGCAGGTCATCGTAGTTCAACACATGCTGGAATGCCGGCACAGGGATTTTCGCTCGATCAGCGAGTTCACGCATGACGAGTTTATCGCGAAAGCGTCGTGATAATGTCACACCCATGCCGGGCAAACGCAGATGCTCACGCAACATGCTGACCAGCTCAACTTCGAACTCATCCAGTGGTAAAACTAAATCAATCTGTTGACCGCGACACATCCATGTCACGGTATTGATGACATCTTGATAGCGCGCAAGGCTAGGAGTCAAAGTTAGATCATCAATCGCATCCCACGGCCATGCTTCGTCTTTCAATTCTTCCTCGATCAATAACAAAACCTTCGCACCAGCCGCTTTGACTGCTTTGAGAATTTCATCACCTTTATGTGTGCTTGATATGAACAAAATTGTCTCTTTTGCCATTTTGTCCTTTTCTGTTGCTGTTTGCGATCGTTAATTAAAAGGAGTATACCGTTAACTATACCTATCTTCATGCTACGCAACAAATAGATCGACGATAATTGTCTATTCCTATGAAAAATGATAGTCTCTAGCATTGTATTTTACTGAATCCAAGGACAGAAATACTCATGATAAGTTCAAGAGAGGGAGTAAATGCCTGATAAAATAGTGGTGGGTGGCGAATGGCGTGAGACAGACCACGTTCTGGATGTTACGCTTCCATACGATAGTACAGTTGTTGGGTCGGTTTATCTGGCTAGCCAGCAGGACATGGACGCTGCTGTGACCGCCGCACAAGTCGGTTTTAACCAGACCAGACAACTGCCAACTCATGAACGCACACGAATACTCGAGAAATTACATGACTTGATGTACGTACACTTCGACGAGTTCATTCAATTAATGATATTAGAAGGTGGCAAAACGCGCCGGGTCGCGGTTGGCGAGATGACACGCGCACTGCAAACAATCAAAATATCAGCAGAAGAAGCGCGGCGCATTGAAGGGAATGTATTCTCTATCGACTGGACACCGACGGGAGATAATCGCCAGGGATTCACCAAACGCGTGTCAATCGGGATTATCTTGGGCATCACACCTTTTAATTATCCCATCAATCTTGCTTGCCACAAGATAGGACCTGCGATTGCTTCTGGAAATGATGCTGATCTAAAGCTTGCTGTGGCACAAGCAGTTACAGGTAGTTTCACCAATGCGGGACAAAATTGCATCGCCGTATAGCGTATCTTTGTGCAAGACAATGTGTTTGAAGACTTTGAAGAACAGTTCGTCGCGGCTGTCGCTGGGCTAAGGGTTGGCGATCCACGACAAGACGCAGTCGATATCGGCCCGCTCATCACACAGCAAGATGCTGAACGGACTGAACGTTGGATACAACCTGCTATTGCCGAAGGGGCGACACTCAGATACGGTGGCAAGCGTAAGGGACAGTTCCTCGGTCCAATCGTGTTAACCAATACAAGCGCGGAGATGCGCGTGAATTGTGAAGAAATCTTTGCGCCGGTTGTGACATTATCATCATACCGCACCTGGAACGAAGCGCTTGAGCGCGTCAATGATACACAGTACGGCTTGCAAGCAGGTATCTTCACCCGTGATATGGGACGCATTATGGATGCATGGGATCGTATTGAGATTGGCGGTTTACAGGTCAACAGTGCATCGACATTTCGGGTGGATCATATGCCATATGGTGGCATAAAAGCCTCAGGGTTCGGGCGCGAGGGCGTGCCTTACACCATCGAAGAAATGACAGACTTACGCCTGATGGTGATCAATACCGGATAAATTTTAGCGAATACATTGAGCGTTCAGGAGTACGATGACATGGTTTTTACCTCAATACTGGGGGCAAATAATCGCAATTTGAAATCGCACAATGTCAGTGCTATTCTGCTAACATTGCTCAACAAGCAAACCATATCGCGCGCGCATCTCGCTCAAACGCTCGGTGTATCCAATGCGACTATCAGCAATCTCATCAACGATCTGTCCGATCAAGGTTTAGTCGAAGATAGTGGTATTGTCCTCAACGAAGGCAATGTTGGTCGTCCCCAGCGCGAAATCCAACTGGTCGCTCATGCGCGATATGCAATCGGTGTCCACTTCGATGTTGGCACCGTCTACATCGGGATCACAAACTTAGCTGGTGATATTATCGTTGAAACGCATTTTAATCACGGGCGGGATGCCAATTGGCAAACAGTGCTTGATCAGGTGATTAATCATGTTAGTGCTCTGATTGCCGAAGCACCTGTTCGATCACAAGATATTGTCGGCATCGGCGTAGGCGCATCAGGATTAGTGAATGTGCAGACCGGTGTCAATGTCATCGCACCTAATTTATACTGGTATCACGTACCAATCGCCGATTATTTGCAGGAACGATTGGATATACCGACGATGGTCGATAATAATGTACGGGCAATGGCACTGGGCGAAGCGATGTTCGGCATTGGCTCTAATGTCCATGCGATGGCATTCATATACGGTCGCGTCGGTGTCGGCGCGGGTCTAGTCGTCCGCGGTCAATTGTTTCGGGGTGCGGGTGCCGGTGCAGGCGAGATTGGTCATACAATGCTCATGCTCGCCAACGCTACGCATGAACCAGCCCCGCAGCCGCTTGAGCAGCTCGTATCTGAGTCCGCTATTCTCGCGCTTGCCCATCATGCCAAGCAGAACCCCACTTTGACTTTAGCAGATGTGTTCAACATGGCACGCGCTGATGATCCAGAGATGTTAGCGATTATCGCTGACCAAGCATTTTATATCGGGATCGCATCCGCAAATCTCATCAACATCTTCAATCCCGAAATGATTATTCTGGGTGGCATTTTTCATGATGCACAAGATATGATGTTACCAAAGATTGAACAGACTATGCGTGATTACGCATTCGCTGATCTCGGTACAGGTGTGGAACTAGCTGTGACGAGCTTCGGGAAGAAAGCCGGCATGATTGGCTCTGCGGCTCTTGCTCTGGATGTTTTCTTCTATCGACCCGAACAACAATTGAGGATATAACATGGCGACGGTGGGATTTTTCCCGATTGCAAGACCGACATTTGATGTAGATTTGGCACGTTCAAAAGTACAGGCTGTCCAGATAAGTCTGAAACAACAATGCAATTTGATAACCCCACAAGCATTGATCATGAGCAAAGACGATGCCACATTGGCGCTCGATCAACTACTGAGCAATGATTTAGATGCGATTATCGTCTTACAGGCGACCTTCGCTGACACAACAATTGTCAAACACATCGCACAGGAACTCAAACGACCGATTTTGCTGTGGGCTTTACCAGAAGCGCATCAAGGGGGTCGCCTTCGCCTGAACTCTTTTTGTGGCGTTAACTTAGCCGCACATGCGCTGCACCGTGCTGGACTGAGCTATACATACGTTTATGCAGAGCCTGATGACAAAGACGCTCTCGCAAAAATCGAACAATTCGTAAAGGCAAGTGTAGTCATCAAACGTCTAGTGACGACTCGTATCGGTTGTATCGGCGATCATCCACAAGGGTTTGAAACATGCCAGTACAATGCCACGATGTTGCAGTCGCGTTTAGGAGTAGATGTCGTCACGATGCCGCTGAAACAACTTTTCGCACAAGCTCAAGATACAAAAGAAGCATCTATAATCGATACTAAAAACGATCTACAGCAATCCTTATTCAACTTGGGTCAAGTTAAGTCAGATGAAGTTGATGGGACGGTCAAAACATTCGCGGCGTTACGACAGATCGCCCGCGAACAAGATGTACACGGTTTTGCAGTTCGATGCTGGCCAGAATTCTTCACAGAGATGGGATGTGCCGCATGTGGCGCAATGTCGATGATGTCCGATCGTCAAGTGCCGTGTAGTTGCGAGGCTGACGTTAACGGAACAATCACACAGATCATCCTGCAAGAACTAAGCGGCGAACCGGCATTCGGCAGTGACATTGTCTCTTTTGACCTCGATAAGGATCAAGCGGTTGTATGGCATTGTGGTCTCGCACCGCTATCCATGGCAGATGCTCACTATCAACCGCAAGCCGCTTTACACTCCAATCGACAGAAAGCCCTATTGATGCAATTTCCGCTGAAATCAGGGCGCGTGACACTTGCACGCCTCAGTGAAGCAACCGGCGAGTTGAGGCTGGTCATCGGATCTGGTGAGATGCTCGAAGCTCCGCCAGCATTCACTGGTACATCAGGTACGCTACGCTTCGATCGTGGTGCCCGGAACACAATGGATACGCTCATTGATCACGGTTTAGAGCACCATATATCGCTGACGTATGGCGACTACGTGGATGAATTACGGATGTTCGCCAAGCTTTGCCAATTGCCTACGTTATTGCTCTAATGGCTACAACATAAACAAAAGGAAATCGACGTTATCCACATTCAAACCACGCATACGATAAGTAGATCTGGCAACTCACACCATGACTAACGGGATCAACGAGACGAACGTGAAAGCACCAAAGATCGTTATCATCGGCGCCGGTAGTGCCATTTTTGGGCTTGGGTCACTGGCGACATTGATGCAACACGAGCATCTCAAAGGCGCGCATATTGCTCTCTGCGACATCAATGAGCAAGGACTAGATATGATGACGCGCCTGGCACATACAATGAACACAGCATGGGATACGCAGGCGACTATCACGAGTTCAGTCAATCGTCGTGATCTGTTACATAATGCCGATTTTGTCATTCTGTCGATTCAAGCCGGTCAACGCGAGACAATGTGGGAGCGTGATTGGCAAATCCCGCTAGAACATGGTATCCGTCAACCTTACGCCGAGAACGGCGGCCCCGGCTCATTTGCTCATATGGCGCGGAATTTGCCGCCTGTCCTCGCTATTGCCCGCGATATGGAAAAACTTTGTCCGGATGCTTATTGTCTCAATTTGGTGAATCCCCTCATCCGCTTGACGACCGCAATCCATCGGTATACGACGATAAAAGTGATCGGTCTGTGTCATCAATTATTATGGGGCTATGCGATGGCGGCGACGATACTTGCAGATCGTTTTGAGATCACGATTCCTGATAACTTTCATGTACATACAGATGCTGAAAACATGAAGTATTTTATACCAGTCGCCCAATCTGCCCTCACCCATCTGGACATTAGAGCCGCCGGCACTAATCACTTTTCGTGGGTATACGACATTCGGGATCGGCATACAGGCGAAGACCTATACCCGATATTGGTCGATCGCTGGTTAAATGATCCCGCATTTAAGCATTTTGAACCGCTCAGTCGCGAGATTCTCGACATTTATGGCATGATGCCAACTGCCGGCGATAGTCATATGTGCGAATTCTTGAGTTGTGTCAGTGATAATCGGACAAAACCCTGGGAGAAGTATAAGCTCAAATTGCAGAACTGGGGCGGGAATCGTCAGCGGCGTGCGTATCGGGAACAATTAGCGTGGGATATTGTCGCAGGGCGTTTGGATGTTGATGGATTACGCGATGTATGGAATTACGAAATGCTAGACGAAGGATTACCCGACCTAATCGGCGCACTCCATTATAATCAGTCCTATTATCACCAGCAGTTGAACGTACCCAATCAGGGATTTATCCCCAATTTACCTGATGATGCGATTGTCGAAGTGCCGGGTGTCGTCTCTGCATTAGGCGTACAGGGCTTGAGTTTTCCAGCATTACCTGCACCCATTGCTGAGATGTGTCGCCGTGAATTGCAATTGAGTTCGATGTACGTGGATGCCGCCTATCATAGTGATCGCCAACTAGCGTTACAAGCGATGCTTCTTGATCCGATGGTCACAGACATTGATACCGCACGTCTGACATTGCGTGATTTACTCCGTGCCAATCAAGCATATCTCCCACAATTTGATAACTTACAATCGTGAAAGCGTGACTGAAAATGCTCATTGTTCATGTCCCATACGGGACAACAGAATTATCGCTATCCTTGCCCGATCAGCACGACATAACGTGGATTTTGCCCCGCTCAGTAGCGCCTGCACCCAATCCAACACAAGTTATTGAGCAGGCAATCGCTAACCCGATTGGGACAGTACACTTGCCTAATAGACACTCGGCGACTAGCGTTGCCATCGCTATTAATGATAAAACACGCCCCGTCCCGCATGAGTATCTCCTACCCCCGCTACTCCAGCACTTAGAAGATAAGGGCTTTTCGCCTGCTGACATCACATTGATGATCGCCACCGGCAGTCACACAGTCATGCCACCGAATGAATACCCACTGATTTTGCCACAAGCGATTCTTGATCGCTATTCAGTCATCTGCCACGATGCAAGGGATACCGACAATCTTGCATATCTTGGCGAGACAGCGCATGGTACGCCGGTCTACATCAATCAGCAGTATCTTGCCGCGGATGTACGCATCGTTGTGGGCAATATCGAACCTCATCAGTTCATGGGCTTCTCTGGTGGCGTCAAAAGCGCGGCAATCGGTTTGTCAGATTGGCGGACAATCAACCCGAATCATGCGATGATGACCCACGATTACGCCCGTATGGGAGAATATGAACGCAATCCGATGCGTCAGGATGTTGAGGAGATAGGACGTATGATAGGCATTGATTTTGCCTTAAACTCTGTCCTCAATCGCGAGAAAGAGATTGTTAAAGCCTTTTTTGGTCAACCAGAGGCGATCATGCACGTCGCTATTCCGCACGTCCGTGATACCTTCCAGATCCCACTCAATCAACCACTTGATTTCTTGATTTTATCGCCAGGTGGTTATCCCAAAGACATCAATATTTATCAAGGTCAAAAGGCGCTAGGACATGCTACACCTGTCATGAGAGATGACAGCACGATTATCTGGTGTGCCGCCTGCCCAGATGGTGCGGGGAGCGAGGCGTACGAAGCGTGGATCACCCGAGCAGATATACAATCCTATGAAGATGTCATGACACAATTTAAGCAAGAGACGTTTCGAATAGGGCCACACAAGGCTTATCAAATTGCCAGAGACGGGATGCGGGTGAATATACTACTAAAGAGTGATATGCCGCAAGACTTGGCACGATCACTATTAATCAAGCCCATTGTCGATCTCCAGGGTACTGTTGACGCTTGCCTGAAGCAATTACCAGCAGATGCGCACATCGGTATTATGCCGCATGGTAATGTGACTATCCCCTATCTCCGTTATGCCTCACCTACCGACACTTGAAGAAAAAAGGCTGTCGATATTGACAGCCTCTGCATTACACTTCGCTGATGATCTGCGATTTCAGCTTTCGATATTCTTCTTCGTCAATGAGCTGTTGCTCAAGCAAGCTATGAATTTCTTTCAGGCGTGTTGCAATCGTGTTCACTTTCTCAGTCGAAAGTGTCTGCGATTGTGCTGTCACCGTATGCATCGCAAAGTAGCCTTTATCGCCGGGCTGTAGACGCTTGCGGAACATTGTGAAGATTAAGAAAACGGGCAATAGCGGTGGACTGATGCTCACAACACCGCCCAGAATTGCGCCGGTGACAGGGTTACGATTCTTACGCATGTACAGGCGACTGCCCGCCCAGGCACCCAGAGCACTGGTCAAAATGACTAACGCAATAACCACGACCATATTTTTGTCCTTTCAGCCGTTCAAACAAGTTCTAAATTTGTATTTAATCCTACCATATGACAGACAATCATGCTGTAGCTTTAATTGCTAATTTGATGGCGTGGCGGTAGCGCTAGGAGTCGTCGCCATGGCTGGGGTTGCCGTCACTGTGAAGGGATTGATGTTTTGTCCCTGATTATTCTGGGATTGCAAAGGTAGGATGAGCGGGTTTTCACCCGGTACAACCATCACGCCGATATTCGGAGCAATGCGGTCGATATAACGATAAGTGAGCAAATCCGGGCTATCTTCCAGCACTGCCGCAATCAAATCGAGTGCATCTGCCTCAGCCTGTGCTTCGATCAAACGTGCACTAGCGCGTGCCTCAGCCAATCGGATCGTCTCATCGGCGCGCCCCTGTGCGAGTGTCCGAATCACCTGCGCTTGATATTGGCTTTCGGTTTGTTGCTCGAAAGCGATCTGCTTCTGCTCGACAGATGCCGCGTACTCAGGGCTAAATGCGATGTTACGGATGAGAAAATTACTCGTATCGATCCCTTGCTCTTGTAACTCAGTCGAGAAGCGTTCGCTCAGGGTACGTTCTAAATCCTGACGGCGGATGCTATTCACTTCGCGCACGGTGAAACCGGCGACTTCTGTACGCACAACACCGCGCACTAACGGACGGATCAAGTCTTCGACGTAACGATCTTGCCAATTGATATGCAGATTAACGGTCTGCTCGGCATCAATGGCGAAAATGATCGAGATATCGATGAACACTTCCTGACCATCAGACGTACGCGCTGTAATCGTATCGTTACCAACTTCGTTGCCATCGAGCGGGTTGCTGGACATTGTGTACGTTTGCTGGAAGATTGGATACATCACGACCTGTTCAGCAATGGGAACGATAAAATGCCGTCCGGATGTTAGCGGTTGTTCGCGATACCCGCGCGGCGCGAGGAACGAAACCACTACGCCAGAGTGCGTCGGCGGGACAAAGACGATACTCAGGGCAATCAGGCTAATCGTCACCGGGAACAAAAGCAGGAAGAACGTTCGTAGTGAGACCAAGCCCAGAAATGCTTGTGTTGCCCCCCGTTGTAACCATTGCGATGCAAATGTCCCAATCACAATGAGAAAGAATAATCCCCATGCAGTGAGTGATAATAAGTTAAAAAATTGATCGATATTCATCGGATGGTTTATCCATTCTGTTGTTTTCTACGGGTGTGCAATGACCATGAGCGTTGGTGCGCGCCGCAACACACACTGCAAGGCCCGTGATCGTGTCTCAGGGTCGAGTGACGCAAAACTCTCATCCAGTATTATTATATCGCTTTGCTGTAAGAGCGCACGGGCAATATATAGCCGACTGCGTTCACCATGGGATAATTGCCAGCCATTTTCGCCTACAATTTGTTGTAGACCCGATGGCATTCGATCCAGCAAATCTCCTAAACCCAGCTCCCGGCAAATTTCTTCCGCTTCATCGAGATCAGCCTGTTCTGGCGGCCAACCACGCCCCATCAACAGGTTAAACGCAAAGGTCTGGTTGAGTACATAATTTTCGTGGAATTGCGGCACATATACGACCCGTTGCCGCCACTCTGCCGCCCCAATCGTACTGAGATCGAGACCATTCAGCAAGATTAAACCCGCATTGGGTTGTTTTAAGCTAGTGAGCAGGTTTGCCAATGTGGATTTCCCGCCACCAGAAGGCCCTTCAATGAGAATGCGCTCCCCTTGATGAATATCCAGACTGGTATCTTTGAATATCGGTTGTCCGTATTGCTGATAGCGGAAGTTGATGTCACGCATAACAATCAGCGGTTGTTCGGTTCTTGCATCGGTCGAAACCGTCGTGCGGTTGAAGATCGCCGGCACCGATGCCGGTTCGTAGCGCCGTCCAGACGCTTCCATCAGCGGTCGCACCTCTTGCCAGGTGATGAAAACGTTCATCAAGCTCGATAACCCGCCGACGAAGCTCCCGAAACCACCCGCGGCTAACAAAATCCCACCAATGCTGACAGCAACTGACCCTGTCCCACTGAGATCGAACACGAATGAGCGCGACAACACCAGCAAACTAGCAAGAAACCACCCGCGTTGTAAGAAGGTCTGTAACTGCAAAACTTCGATGTCCATGCGGCGCGACAAGTTGAGATATTGATTTAAGAGCGTATCCTCTTCGACATGCCATGAATCCGGGTGTTCTTGGATGAGGCGCGTCCGATGCCCGACCATACGCTCGACTAAATCATTGGTCATCCCGCGATACGTCTTAATCCATTGCAAGCTACGGCGTACGTACCGCACGAAAAGTAAGCTAGCCAGCGCTAACCATAAAAACAACAGGATTGCGTGTAAGCCACCACCGGCACCCAACGCTAAAATCCACGCCGCAGTCCCGATTTGGACGATCGACATGATCGACTGAAACCCGCCAGACAGCACGAGTTGCTCAAAGGATTGCATTTCCATCACACGACTGAGAAACTGCCCACTACCCTGTGAGCGTATCTCTTCCGGTTGCAATTGCAAAATGCCATATAACAAACGTTGTTTGAATAAAATGCTGAAATTGAGCGATAGCACACTCTGAAACCAGAGTACCGTCAAGCGGACGGGAATACCGGTGAGAAGCAATAATGCCCATGCCAAAAGATATGCGTCTTCAAAGTAACCCGATAGCGCACTGCCCCCGATGAAAACCCACCCCAGAACCCCTAGTCCCTGTTGTAACCCGAAGCCGAGAAAGATGTAAAAAAGTGGATTCAACACTTTACCCTGCTGGATCAACTTCCACATGTCACCACCAGGTGAATATTTGAGCATGGTACACACATGAATGCTGGCGGTACGTAGTTGTTCGGCAAGCATCGCTTTTCGGGCATAAGCTAGGCGATCTTCGGCAACATTCGCACCTCGTAGCACTTTATCAATATAATCGATATAGGGTGCTTCCCACACGTACCGATAAGCCGCTATCACCGCGCGCGTAGGCACATTCTGCCATTTCATCGTTTTGTTGAGCAGTAACAACCGGCTTGCATCACTCTTCGCAACGACAAGATAATGCCGTTCATCGCCATATTCCGGAATTTCCAGAATGCACGGCGCAGATTGTGCAATCATATCATCAAGTTCGACATATGAAGTTGAGATACCCTCGATTTCGACATCATGCGGGTAAAGTATGGTCGTTAACCACGTCTCAATCGCGGCGTTAGATGTCACATCCATGCTTCGTGGTGGTGCGTCTAACTGTGCGGTTATCGCAGTGATGCCACTGCGCGCGAGCAACACTTCTAGCGCACTGTTCACCTCATGCACTGACCACGCGAATGGTTCGATATTGAACTTGTTATTTGATCCTGCATTCAATACACTCATGACTTGTATCTTACTTTGCCTTGTGGCATTTTCGCCATTGTCGATTTTAAGCTATCATAACGGTGAAGACAGCAATTGCCTATTTATAACGGATAAAAATTGATGGCATCTCCATTTGCACGATCATTACGCTCGCTTGAAGCCGATAAATTCAGTGTATCACTCATTATGACAGGCGTTTCGGTTGTAATCATTACAATCTGGTTATTATGGTTTTTTCTAGCGCGGGTCACTGTCTACGTCGATAGTAACGTCTTTAGTGTTGAACGCACGGGTTACGTCACCGCGACTTTTCCAACTGATGATATTAATGATATTCGACAGGGGCAAACCGCTTTAGTGGTATTGGACGGCGAACTGGGTGAGCAACTGGGTATTCTCGAAGCATCTGTTTATCAGATTGATCGCGGGACAAATGAGACTGATATTGAATTATTCGTCCCGTATTATGGCAATACGCTGGCAGAAGTCGATGATCTCCCCAGCGGTAGAGTACGCATCGAAGTTGAAACTGCGACCCCGTTGGATTTAATCATGCGTGCGATCGGACGCGGCGACGGCAACGATACACCCGGCTTTGTATCATCACAGTAGGCAAGTCAATAAAAGGCAATACCGCACATGATCAATCAGATTTTCGATGATAATCGCGCCTTCCTCGTACCAGAGGTTGTCCAGACATCCGAGATGGACTGCGGCCCTGCAACGCTCAAATCAATGCTTGCCGGCTATGATATCGAAGTGAGCTATGGTCGCCTGCGTGAAGCGTGTCAAACAGATGTGGACGGCACATCAATCGACGTGCTTGAGGATGTTGCGAATAAGCTAGGACTAGAAGCCGAGCAAATCATCATCCCGTCCGATCATATTTTTCTGGATGAGACAAGCACCCTACCCGCAATTATTATCACGCGCTTGCCCGATGGCGCAACGCATTTCATCGTTCTCTGGCGGCGCATCGGGCAGTTCGTCCAGATTATGGATCCCGGCACCGGGCGACGGTGGGTCACTATTCGTGATTTACGCGATGATTTATATATTCATACAATGGCTGTTGATCGGCAAGCATGGTGGGACTGGGCGCAATCTGATGGTTTTTGTGACCCCCTACGTGAACGAATCGAAGTCTTAGGGGTCGATAGCACACGTGCGCTGGAACTCGTCACCGTCGCGCGTGAGAGCGACTCATGGTTCATACTAGCGCTCTATGACGCCGCTGTACGCATGACGCAGTCCATCATTCAAGCACGGGGGGTTGAGCCGGGCGAACAAGCCGAAAGTGTCATGATTAATCTAGTCGATACGGTGATGGGCGATCAACCCAATACGTTTAACATCATCCCGCCGCCATTCTGGACAGTCCAACCGCCTGATAACGGTAATCCAGATGTTTTGCTTTTCTCTGGTGCTGTGATGGTACAAGCTCTAGGACAGCGTGAAGATGTCGATAAAATCGATGTTGCATCTTTATCGCCAGAATTGCGTGCGGCGCTTGAAGTGGATACCCGCCGCCCTGAAATGGCTGTCTACGAAGTGTTCAAAGAAGATGGTCTGTTAGCGCCGATGGTGGTTATTTTGGCATCGCTCATCGCCGCTTTCACAGTTCTCATCGAAGGTTTGTTGTTACAAGGCTTACTCACAGTCGGTACCGAGATGACAACCGTCGACCAGCGCTTGCAATTTATGGGCGGCTTATTGTTCTTTTTCCTCGGCTTACTCTTGCTTGAGTTTCCAACGGCATCGATGACCTTGCGTGCGGGACGGCACATCGAAGCACGCCTGCGGATGGCATTTTTGCGTAAAATTCCCCAGCTGAGCGACCGCTATTTCCACAGTCGTCTGACGTCCGATATGGTGAATCGGGCACATGATCTGCGGATGTTACGCACACTTCCACAAATCGGGCGCGGTCTCGTGGTGACGGCTTTTCAGTTCCTGTTCACGACAATCGGTGTTATCTGGCTTGACCCGCGTAGCTTGCCACTTGCGCTCGCGGCGATGTTCACGTCGATTGCGGTTGTGTTCGTCACGCAACCCATGCTACTCGAACGGGATTTGCGGGTACAGACCCACAACGGTGCGCTCAGTCGCTTCTATCTCGATTCACTCATCGGCTTAGCCCCGCTACGCACACACAGCGCCGAACGATCAATGCGCCGACAATACGAAGGGCTTCTGGTCGAGTGGGTACGATCAGTCTTTGAGTTGATCCGCATTGATGTGCTGGTAAGTGCTGTTGGGGGGATCCTCGGTTGGGTATTCTCAGTCTGGATTTTGGTGAGCTATGTCCAGCGCGGTGGCGAAGCGAGTAGTGGCTTGTTGCTGTTTTACTGGACGATGAGCATTCCATCACTTGGGCAATCACTCGCTAATCAAATTCAACAATATCCGATGTTGCGTAACCGACTGTTGCGCTTGCTTGAGCCATTAGAAGCGCCTAACGAGCTTGAGCTACAAGAGTTCCCTGAAGACGCTGTCGCGCCGATTCAACTTCCGACGGATTTGGAGCGTGGTGCAAGCTTATACATGGATCATGTCTCTGTACAAGCGGGTGGTCAACAGATTTTACGCAATATCAATTTATCAATTGAATCGGGTGAGCATGTCGCGATTGTCGGCCCGTCCGGTGCTGGTAAATCGACGTTTGCTGGTTTGTTGCTCGGGTGGCACTTCCCAGCAGAGGGCATTGTCTGGATAGATAATGAGCTACTCAATGTCGAGAAACTCGAGCAAATCCGCCAGCAGATTGCATGGGTTGATCCCGATGTCTACCTGTGGAATCGCACACTTTTTGATAATTTAATTTATGGCACACAAAAAGCAACCCCAAACGATGTTGGTATCGCTATCGAACAGGCGAACTTATTCGACGTGCTCAAACGCTTATCTGGTGGGTTGCAGACTCCGTTAGGCGAAGGCGGTGGCTTAGTCTCTGGCGGTGAAGGGCAACGGGTGCGCCTCGGACGTGCATTGTTGCGCGATCGTGTGCGCCTTGTTATTCTGGATGAACCTTTTCGTGGTCTCGATCGTGCCCAGAGACGTGAACTACTGCTGATGATCCGTGATTATTGGCAGGATGTCACCATCATCGCTATCACCCATGATGTGACATCAACGGAAGCATTTGATCGGGTTCTCGTAATCGAAGGCGGGCAAGTTGTCGAAGATGATAGCCCGCAAAATTTACTGGCGAAGGAGTCACGTTATCGTGATTTACACCGAACAGATATCGCCGTTAACGAAGGTTTGTGGCAAAGTGATCTCTGGCGGCGATTGTGG
This sequence comes from Anaerolineae bacterium, assembly GCA_034437755.1. Taxonomy (GTDB): domain Bacteria; phylum Chloroflexota; class Anaerolineae; order Aggregatilineales; family Phototrophicaceae; genus JAUZRW01. The sequence goes on from DAOTTV010000003.1 coordinate 72,794, forward strand.
GTTGCTGGTGGTACAATTAGCGAGCATCCATCGACCAAATCAGCGGCAGATTGAGACAGGCAACTGCACAACGTATCGCAATTGCCCGCTCACAAACGATCATTACCAATCACATGTCTGTACTAGACTGTGAATTACCCGCGCTGAAGGGAAACGTCACATAATCGTGCAGGATATTATCCAGATCATCGGACATGCCTTGCATACTATCCGGTAATACATTGCTGATTTGTGCGCCGGCTTGTACCTGTGACTTACAAACTAAGCCACTTTGTTTTGTCCGCTTGTTTTGTTCTGCCATGTAAAATACCTTTTGCTATGAGCGAGTCATTTCTAGTAATATAGCATAAATTTCGTGGATTGACTGTGACTCGCGTTGAATTGTGCCATTTTTTACGACATATCGACACTTAGCAATGTTCTATGCTCATAACTTGAGAGTTTGTTGTCTAATATTTATCTGATAGAAGGTATTATTGATGTCTCAATTTAAATATGATTTTCGCACCGGCTACCCCGATACAACTCAGCTCATCCCACAAGGCGACTTGATTGATATTACAAATCAGCTCTTACGCACCCGTCAAGCAACGCAGTATGCTGGGGATGTACGTGGTTTACCGGCCTCTCGCGTTCAACTCGCCCGCTTTGTTTCTGATCTATCCGACCAGACTTGTCAGCCCGATGAACTCATCATCACGAATGGGGCTATTCATGCCGTGGATCTTGTCTGTCGTCGTTTATCGAATCCCGGTGATATGATCGCAGTCGAGGAGCCAACTTTCTACTATATGAAGCGAGTCTTCAATGCGAATCACTTACAAACGGTGAGTGTGCCTATGGGTGATGATGGTATTGATCTAATTGCCTTAGAACAATCACTACAGCAACATGCCGGGCAAATAAAATTGCTCTACACAATCCCGACGTTTCATAATCCAACTGGACATTGCATGTCCGCAGATGCCCGCCAACGGCTTGTCGAACTAGCCCAAAGGTATCAATTTGTCATCATTGAGGATGCAACTTATCAATCCCTATACTTCGATGCACCGCCGCCACCGCTCTGTAAAGATTACGATGACACACACCAACATATCATCACTGTTGGGTCATTTTCCAAGATTTTGATGCCCGCCCTGCGCCTCGGTTGGCTGTGGACAACCAACGATACTGCTGACCAGATTGCCCAGATCAAAAGTGATGCCGCGACTAGCGCCCTGACCTCTAGCATCGCATCAGAATTCATCGCACAAGGTAAGATGACCGCTCAGGTCGAGCGTGCGCGCGCATATTATCGGCATCGGCGCGATGTTTTCGTAACTGCTCTTGCTGAACACTTGCCTGACAATTTTCAGTGGCAAGCGCCCGCCGGCGGCTTTTTCGTGTGGGTTGAGCTACCCGATGACATACGTGCCAGCGATATTCTACGCCTTGCACAGACACAAGATGTTGACTTTGGCTTAGGTACGATGTGCTTCCTTGAAGATGTGCCGGATCATACAATGCGCTTGTGCTTCACGCTTTTAGATGATGTACACCTGCGCGATGGGGTGCAACGTCTCGCGCAAGCTATCCACAGCTTGCAGGGACAATCGGTATCATGACCGATCAACGAACCATCGCTATCATTGGTCTGGGGATGATCGGTGCTTCTTTAGCTGCGGCATTGCGAGCAACATCTAGCCCCCGAACAAAGATTATTGGCTATGATCAACAGCCACAGGTTATAGAAAAATGTCATGAGCGCGATTGGATTACAAAACGGGCAGAGTCTCTGCAAGATGCGATTATGCCGGCAGATGTGATTTTACTCTGCACGCCTGTCACTGCGATTATATCAGCAATCGAGCAGATTGCTGATGCTGGCAAGCCCGAGGCACTCATTATCGACGTGGGCAGTTCCAAGCAGACGATCATCAATGCAATGGTACAATTGCCATCGACAATGTTCGCCGTTGGCGGTCATCCGATGACTGGTGCGCTGACAGCCGGCTTGACTAACCCCGACCCGCGTTTATTTCACGACACAATCTTCGTACTCACGCCCGCACAGCGCGCAAACGATACGCAGGCGATTGCTAAAGCACGTCAACTCGTTTTAGCGATTGGTGCCCAGCCCTTACTCATGGATGCTGATGAGCATGATCACACAATTGCCTATATTAGCCATATTGTTCCCATTATTCCGCGTGTGCTGGTATCAACTGCGGAAAATACTCATGATAAGTATATCTGGCAACTCGCCGCCGGTGGTTTTCGGGAGATTACCCGCGATACTAGCAAGCCCCTAGGCTTCTGGTTTGATGTATTGGCACACAATTCACAGTATACAGCACGCGCATTACGCGATGTAAGCGACGAATTGCGTCGAGTCGCGGATTTAATCGACGCACAAGATCAAGATGGCATCCAGCAATGGAGCGCACAACTCAGACAAATCTGGCTTAATCGCTATCAGGATAATGAGGATTAAACATGACAGCACGAGTAGCATATTTAGGCATCAAAGGCGCGTTTTCTGAGCAAGCGGCGCGAGATTTCTTCGGTGATGATTTATATGATGTTCAATGTCAATCATTTGCCGAGATATTCACCGCAATCGAGACCGATCAAGCCGATTACGGCATTTTACCAGTCGAAAACAGCCTTGCCGGTACAGTCTCACAATCCTACGAACTCCTCACCCATCATACAGCACACATACAAGGCGAGATTATCCTGTACATTGAACACGCTCTGCTGGCTCTGCCTAATACAAGCCTCGCAGACATTGAACAAGTACGCTCACACCCGCAAGCACTCGCACAATGCGCTGAGTTTTTGCGCGATAACCACCTGCAACCTGTCGAATGGTACAATACCGCTGGTGCGGCGAAAGATGTCTTACAAGATGCGACACAGTTTATTGCCGCCATCGCCAGTCCGCGCGTTGGTGAGATGTACGGATTACAGATACTTGCTCGTCATATCCAGGACTTGCCTAATAATTTCACGCGCTTTTTCGCTTTAGGAAAATCACCGACTGAGCGTGCGGAATATAACAAAACGTCGCTTCTTTTTAGTGTTAAAGATCGTCCCGGCGTACTCGTTGACTGTCTGCTATGTTTTTCGCGCAATAATATCAATTTATCCAAGATTGAATCGCGCCCCACTCGTCATCAGCCGTGGCAGTATATGTTCTACGTCGATTTACACGGTCATGTGCATGATGCGAACTTCAAAGGTGCGATCGAAGCTCTTAAACAAGAGGCGGCAACTGTACAAATCCTGGGATCATATCCCGCCGCTGAAACGCCCGAAGTTCCATGAGCAATGATCCTATGCGATAATTCATAACTTTCTGTTAAAATATACAGTAATCTTTGTCTATTTTATACAAATGGAATATATTATGACGATAGTTGATGCAACAATCACGCTACCACAGGGCGCGCCTACTGCTGATGTGACACCGCAATCACTTATCGTGAACGCTGTAGCTACTGTCCATCAATAGTACGATATGGCAATGATGCGTCATGGTGAT
>DAOTTV010000004.1:0-53245 GCA_034437755.1 Anaerolineae bacterium
ACGCGCCGACGATTTTACGGGTGCTACTGGTGGACTTGAGATTCTCTACGTAGTCGATGTTGGCATCGCGTAAGGCTTGTACCATCTTCGCGCCACTGCTGTTGATCGGCAAGAGAACGGCACAGGTGTGAGTGGGATGATCGGGCAACCAATTTTGCAAGGAGCGAACGATCGCGCCACGTTCGCTATCGCCGGTGTATTTCTCCGGTCGGATATGGATTTGACGCGGGTCATCGGGTGGGTTGCCCTGCGGGTCATCGGGCGGAGTCGGTTCGATGTCGGGCGGGGTCAACGGGCGTTTGGCACGCACGGCGGGGTGCGGGTGTTCCAGCGACCAGCGAATGAGTTGATTGGCGACTTTGATGATGCTGAGGCTGCTGCGACCGCTATTGGGTAGCGTCCGCGCCTGTACGTCGGGTTCTTCCAGAAAATCACGCAGATACTTGGGGTCGGCAGTGGTGAAGGTCTCGTAGATAGCTTGATTGGGATCGCCGACGCGCACCCAGTTACCAGCATCGCCCACGAGCAAGCGCAGAATATCTTCCTGTAGTTTGCTACTATCCTGCGCTTCGTCTTCCAGCACATAAGGGAAGCGATGGCGCAGGCGCGCGAGATAGTGATGATCCGCTTTGAGGACGTGTAGCGCAAGACGAATTAAATCCTGAAAATCAATCGCCCCGCGATATTGCAGACTACGCTCGTATTGCTCGTAGATGTCGGTACACATCTCTGCCAGTGGCAAGCGACGATCGCTATTTTTCAGCAGGTGATCGACATCCGCGACGGTGCATTGCATGTCTTTTGCTTGCCGGATGAAGTTGTTCGCCATCGCTTTAACGGTGTTGCCCCAGTGTGTGTTGCGCGTGTAGGCGTTGGCATAGTGGTCGTCGCTCAGATAGCTATCGGGGGCTGTGGGGTGCGTGCGTACCCACGCATCGACGGCATCCTGTAGAATATCGTCGGCGGCGCGTTCGTCTAACACTGTGAAATCGTCGGCGAGACCGGCGAGGGCGGGGCGCTCGCGCACGATGTCATTCGCTAAGCCGTGCAAGGTTCGCACGCGATAGCCGAAGCCCGGCAGGAGGTCGAATTCTTCTTTCAGGTATGTCGCCAGCGACTTCGAGAAGTTGCCGACTGCCGATTTGACTAGTGTCACGATTAACACCTCTTGATCGTCGGCGAGATCGCCCTGTGCGACCAATTGCGCCGCCAAATACGCGAGTGTCGCTGTTTTGCCACTGCCCGGCACAGCCGAGACTCCCATTTTCCCCCCACGATAGGCGAGGACGGCAGCTTGTTTGGGACGTGGTTTAAACATGAGTGACACTCTCTTTCTGTAAGCGGCGTAACATCGCTTGGATTGTCATCAGGAGCGTGCCTTTTTGCTCGTATCCCTGCTCACCGAATTGGCTGATGCCGAGATAGATTTGCTGGCGACAGCGCCGGATGAGGCCTAGCGTCAAGTATGTGAGGGTCTGCTGATCGGCAATGACTTCGTCGTCATCTGTCCAGATGCGTCCTTCTGGCCATTGACGACTGAGAACATAGGGGTGCGTGAGTGGTTGATGTAGGCGCTGTGACCAACCCGCACTGCCGACGTTGAGCCAAAACTGATAATCGACGGGTAGATTGCTGAGCAAAAATGTATACGCTGGTGCAATCAACACGGCACTGCGCTTTTCGGTCTCCCAATCGCGTTGATATTGATTGGCGATTACCCCGCGATCGACCATCTGAATATAATCCAGCGATGTGTCGCGATCGGGTTCGATTGCCTGCACTGTCTGGCGGAATTGTCGTGCAGAGTCGACCAGATTGGCGGCGGTGTTGGCGGCATCGATGTTACTGTGGAAGTTGTAACCAGCTTGCGACAGCACTTCGCCGAAGAGCTTGCTGAAGAACAGATCGACCGGCAACACATCCTGCGCCTGATACTCGCTGAGCCATGTATACAGCGCGTCATACTGGATGCCGAGTTCAAAGGTGATGCGCTTTTGCATGGCTTCATCGTTGATGCGCTCGAAGGGTGCGAGTTCGCCCTGCCGATACAGTACTTCGACCAGCAGACGCGCCCGCACGAGATCGAGTTCGGTGATGCTGTTGGTTAGCGCGTGTGCGACATCATAGGGCGAGACATCGAGTTGCCAGTGGGGGTGTGCGAGTTTCGCCAGTGTCAGCAGGGTGCGGGCGGCGGGTTCTTCGCGTAGGGCGCGGGATGGACGATGCGTGCGGTTGGGTATTTGTCTCTCATTGAGCCGCGTTTGCAGGGAGAAGCGCAGGGCATCGGGCAAGTAAGGCGCGAGAATCACGATTTCGGCGGGATCGACACCATCGACGTTAATTAGATTGGCAACGTTATCACATACCCAGTCGATCATTTGATTGTGATAGCGGTGAACATCATCGGCGTAGACGAGTGCCTGACGGGCTTCGGCATCTTTGGGATACTTGATGCTCAGTGGATGGCTGAGGGTATCAGCGACTTCGATTTGTAGGGCTTGCATATCGTTTGACATCACGCGGTGATTATCGAGCGTGACGTGCTGCGCGCAGTGCTCTTTGATCTGGTATGCCGAGCGTGGGTCAGCGCCGAGAAAGCGTCGATAGCCGCCCTGCAAGTCATAGAGAACTGTCGCTGAGTCAGCTTGTGGCAACCAATCGTGCAGAATATCGTGTAGGGCGGGTGTATCCTCTTCGATGTTATCGACGATGAGATGGCGATATTGTCGTGTGAAATAGGCCTGAACCTGTGGTAAGTGCCACAGATAATCGGTGAAGAGCGTCATTTGAAGTGAGAAATCGACGATATTATGTTGCTCACACATCTCACGGAAGCGCGTTGCGGCGGCTTGTGCATCGTCATAAATATATTGCTGGGAGACATCGCCACGCCACGCTGATTTGAGCTTGTGCGCGATGCGCTGATGATCGAAACCGACGAGCGCGGACTTGTTCAAGTTATCGACGATTTGCGTATAGAGGCGGTTGCGCGTGATGTGGACGCTGTTGAAGTAATCCCGTTCTTCGATTTCTGGCTCGACAAAGCGCATCATGTAATATTGCACCAGCTCTAAACTGAGAAAATGCGGCGGCGATAACGGGTTAGCGAAGCCGGCTTGCTCGGCAATTAAGGGGAAGAATAGCTCGACCGCCTGCTGTGCCAGCTTGCCAAGCGTCGCGGTGTGGACATCACTGCCGCCATCGACGCGCGCACGCTTCAATGCACCGCGATAAGGCGTGGCGAGCGTTGCCTGTGGTACGAGTACCAGAATTGAATCCGGGCGTGTGCCATCGCGCAGAAGTTGCTTGATGCGCTCGATCGCGGCGGTGGTTTTGCCAGTGCCGGCGATACCCTCGACGAACAAGGTCGTCTGGAAGTTATCTTTGGCAATTTGTTCTTGAGCTTTGAGTAAACGCATAATCACTTATCAAGAATAATAATCGGTCTATTGTTCATTCTACACTGTTTGCCGCTGATGATGCATGGTGCATGATGAAATACACGCCGCTGATTTCCTGTCCGCTACTGATGGTGATAGTTGCTGGATGGATCGCGAAGCCCATTTTGATTTTAAGGGCGTAATTGGCGATTTTATCCGTCGATGACCACGACCGCATTTGATAACACCCGAGATGCTGGCTTTTTTGTAAGGCGGCGCGTTGTAAGGCTTGCCCGATACCCTGCCGCCGATGAATCTCGGCGACGTAAAAGGTTTGGACGAAAGTTTCGTATAGTGATTGTGAGTCACGATGGGTGATATTCACTTTAGTTGCCCACGCGGTGGACGGCGTGGCGATCAATTGCATGCGAATGCTGATGTGTCCAATCACTGTGTCAAGCAAGTGGGCGACGATGTGATATGTATCGGGCTTGGGCTGATGATCTGCGAGGGCGTGCTGTTTCATGCTAGCATCTGTCAGGTGCATGATGTAAGCCCGCCACAGGGCATCATTCAAGGTGATTGGCTTGATTCGCATGTCATTTCGCATAGTCATTAAAAACCTCTACGTGTATTGATTGAATAGGGCAAGCGGGAACGGTATGGCGGGGTCTGTGGGTCATCGTTGTTTGTGGGTGTTGTGCGTTTCGCCCGATGGGATACCTGTTAAGCGAGTGGATGTGTGTCGGGCGTAGCAGGTATCCCATCATCCGAAACGCCCTGCTCATCTAAAAAATTGAAATGCCCGTCAGCGTCGTGAACAACTCCAGCGCGCGAATGCCCGCGTATGAGTTGCCACGTTTGTTCAAACGGGGTGACCACACGCAAACGCTGAACTCACCCGGCATCACCGCGAGAATCCCGCCGCCGACACCGCTTTTGCCGGGTAACCCCACGCGATAAGCGAAGTTACCAACTTCGTCATACGTTCCGCAGGTCAACATCAAGGAGTTGATATATTTCGTCTGTGATAAATCGATGATGCGCGCGCTATTCCACGGGCAAATACCACCATTCGCCAGATATGTCCCCGCTTTGGCGAGGTCGATACAATTCATGGCGATTGAACAGTGATAAAAATAAGCACTCAAAACTTGATCCGGTTCATGTTGTAAGTTGCCAAAGCTCTTGAGCAAGTTCGCCATCGCCGCATTACGAAAGCCAGTCGCCTGCTCGGATTGTGCGACGGCGGGATCAAAATCAATCGTCGGGTTACTGCTAATCGTTCGTAGAAAATCGATGACGGCCTGCTTGGCATTCGGCAAATATCTTAGAATCGCATCGGTGATGACCAGCGCACCCGCGTTGATGAACGGGTTGCGCGGAATCCCCTGTTCGTATTCTAGCTGAACCAGAGAGTTGAAGGCTGTGCCGGATGGCTCGCGGTTCACCCGCTGCCACAGAGCATCGCCTTCTAACTGCATCGCCATCGTCAGGGTGAACACTTTCGAGATGCTCTGAATTGAGAAGGTCGTCTCTGCCGCGCCAATGGTGAATATATCACTCTGTATGGTCACGACTGCCATCCCGAATTGATCGGGGGCGATGTGTGCCAATTCTGGAATATAATCCGCGACCTGCCCTTTGGTGAGCAGAGGTTTCACATCGTCGTAAATGGTCTCTAAAATTTGTTCGTAATCGATCGCCATCATGTGTTGTATTCACCGTTTTACAAGCAAGCTCCCTCAATCATAGAGACGACGCTGAGGAAATGCAATTCAAACCTGTTGCGATCGTGCTAAATGTCTGCTGTTGCCGTCCTGTATTTGCTTACATTGCGCGTTATAATGCAGGCATTGAGATGCGACATAGCATTCTCTCGATAACGCGATAGTACGTATGGTGTGTGAGGACAACACGTATGGCACAAGAAACATTCGATGTAATCGTCGTTGGGGCAGGCCTATCCGGTATTGCGGCGGGCTATTACTTGCAGACAGAGTGTCCTGATCGTGAGTACATGATCTTAGAAGGGCGCGACGCAATCGGCGGCACATGGGACTTATTTCGCTATCCCGGTGTCCGATCTGACTCGGATATGTTCACACTGGGTTATAGCTTTCGCCCATGGACGGCGGATAAGTCGATCGCTGAAGGGGACTTGATACTCGATTATGTTCGCCAGACGGCGCATGAGTTTGGGATTGATGAGCATATCCGCTTCGGACATCGAGTCTGCGGGGCATCGTGGTCATCCGAAGCGGGGCATTGGACAATCGATGTCGAGCGATCTGACGGTGAACGTCTGCAATTCTCGTGTCAATTCTTGTTCATGTGTACGGGCTACTACAAGTACGATCACGGCTACACACCGGATTGGCGCGGCATGACAGACTATCAGGGCGATATCGTTCACCCCCAGCAATGGTCGTCTGACATCGATCATGCCGGTAAGCGTGTGATCGTTATCGGCAGTGGCGCGACGGCGGTCACGCTGGTGCCGGCGCTCGCTGAGCGAGCAGCCCATGTGACCATGCTCCAGCGCTCACCGTCCTATGTCGTCTCGCGTCCGTCGGAAGATAAAGTCGCACAAGTTTTGCACGCGGTCTTGCCGGATAGTCTCGCACATCGCTTCTCACGCTGGCGGGCGATACTGGGTGATCTGCTGTTGTACCATATCGCACGCTGGTTCCCACAATTCACCAAGAACAACATCATCAAGGATATTCGGGCTGAGCTAGGCGATGACTACGACGTAGAGATGCACTTCAACCCGCGTTATAACCCGTGGGATCAACGCCTGTGTTTAGTGCCAGATTCAGACTTATTTGAGGCGATTAAATCCGGCAATGTGTCGGTCGTCACCGATCATATCGACACCTTCACCGAAGACGGGATACAGTTGCAATCGGGCGATACGCTGACAGCTGATATGATTGTCACAGCGACTGGCTTGGTGATGCGTATCATGGACGGGGTGACGCTACAGGTCGATGGTGAGACGATCGCGCTGGGGGATACACTGGCATATAAGGGCATGATGTACAGCAACGTGCCTAATCTGGCATCGGCATTCGGCTATACAAACGCCTCATGGACGCTGAAGTGTGAGTTGACCTGTCAATATGTCTGTCGCCTGCTGAACCACATGTCCGCGAACGGCTATGATAAGTGCGTCCCGCAACTGCAAACCGGCACCGGCACCGAACCGATCGTGAACTTCACATCCGGCTATATCAAGCGCGCGATGGCGAGCTTACCCCAACAGGGCGACCAACGTCCGTGGCGGGTCTACCAGAATTACGTGATGGACTTGATGATTATGCGCTATGGTCAGCTGGATGATGGCACGATGGTCTTTAAGTGAGTGCATCAGTCAAAGCGCGCAAGTATCTGCTCTAGCGCAGTCGGCGGGACGTAGATATGCTCATCCGCTGACTGCCCGATTAGTACCCCATAGCCGAAGCCCATCCCACACGCAAGCCGATAGTAACAGGTGTTGAGATAGGTCGGCTCGAAAAATTCGATCAGCGTCGTGTCGGTGCTGTGCATCGCATTGACGAAACCGGCACCGTGCGCGCCGACGATGATCTCGGCTTGGTCGAATAACTGCACTTGTTCGCTAAATGTCAGGTCGCGTAAATCATAGGCGACGAACCCCCGCGCCTGTAATTGGGGCAAAATCTCGGCTTCGTTGACGACACGGCGACGCGCATCATGGCGGCGCGAGATATAGATGCGCGGGGTAGCGAAGGTGCGCGTCGGCGCGATGTGGGTTTTCATGTGCTGGCTGATCGCACGGAGTAAGCGCGGTGATGGGATGCCTGTACCGTGGATCGGTGTCGGATAAACGAGCGTCTTTGCCTGTGCGCGTGTATACGTCCAGTCGATGCGTGTACCCGTTAACCCGAGCAAGGACAAGGTCTCATGCATCCATGCTGGGGCTTGTGGGGGCATGAGCAAGGGTAGATGCGGGTCATACTCGCGTAAGAGCCACAGGCGCGGTAACTGTTCCATCATCCAATGGAAATAGCCCGCACTATAGAGCATGACAGCAGTCGCGATACGATCGAAAGTCGGTGTATGGGTCAGGCTGTGCCACATCTCACGCGGGGTCTGTGTGCGCGATAGGCGTTGATACTGTACGGTCTCTAAATAGGGCAGGTGATCGTAGAGCGATGCCATCAACAGGTTGCCGGCGGATGTCATGACGACGGCATCGCGTCCGAGTAATGTCGCGTTGTCCACTGTCAGGATTGCAGGCGCGGGAAATGTCCATGACTGTCCGATCATCTGCGCGAATGCTGGTGGCAAGGTCTTGTGAATGGTCTGCGGTGGTGTGTAGACGAGGGTTTCGGGCGTGCCGACGGTCTGCACGTGAACATCGGCGGCAGTGGCGATCGCGTCACGGTCGAGGCGCGGCAGTTGATCCAATGCTGGTGTTAAGAGCGCATTGATGCTGGCAAGCACACGCTGGCGGAGCATGATAATTCCCTTCGGGCGGTACACGCTGTATTCAAAATAGTCGCGGTGATCGCGCTTTGTTATAATCATCGCAAACAATTTTCAAGTCAATAGGAACATGCCCATGCTCAAGATCAGCATTGTAACACCCTGTTACAATGGCGCTAGCTATTTAGCAGAGACCATCGAATCGATTCTGTCGCAGGATGATCCCCGCCTCGAATATATCATCATCGATGGTGGCTCGACTGATGCGAGTGTGGACATCATCAAGCGTCATCAAGCGCATCTCGCACATTGGGTATCAGAACCCGATCGCGGGATGTATGATGCCATCCAAAAAGGGTTCGACCGCAGTACCGGCGATATTATGGGCTATCTAAACGCCGATGACCAGTACATGCCGTGGACGCTGGCGACCGTGCGCGAGATTTTCGAGACTTTGCCACAGGTCGATTGGATCACATCAACCTATCCGCTATTGTTGAACGCGCACGGCACAGTGTGCGATGCGATGACAACTGACGGCTATCATCAGCAGGCATTCATGCAGGGCGAGAACGCGCTCATGTTTAGCACTTTCCGAACAGAGATGATTCAGCAGGAGTCAACATTCTGGCGGCGTAGCCTGTGGGAGAAAGCCGGTGCGAGGCTGAATACAGAGTTGCGCTTAGCGGGTGATATGGACTTGTGGGCGCGTTTCTATCACCATAGCGATTTAATCGGCTTCCGTGTGCCACTCGCCGCGTTTCGCATCCATGATGCTCAATTGACAGCCAATATCCAAGCCTATGCTGATGAAGCAAATACTATCCTGCGTGATCATGGTGGTACACCCGTACATCCCGCACAGGCTTTCGCGCGACGCTTGGTCAAACGCTATAACTTGCCCGGTAAGCGGCTCTGGGCACAGTTAGGCTTGCTGTATCGCACGCAACTGGGCACATACGATTATGAGCAACAGCAATGGCGATTGAAGCCGATTTACATTTGAGGGTCTTTCGTATCTTGCGTGGTTAAGCTCTTTTTGTACCCTTTTTGAAAACGCTCTTATGTCGAATGTGTGCAATAGCCATTTAAGGTTTTGCCCTAAGACCCATGAGCTTTTGCAAAAGCTCAACCAAAACTCTCACAGCTTGCTTTTTTCAAAGCAATTGCGTTGAAAACAACTGGTTTCAAAAGGCGTAAGCCTTTTGCAGGGTGTGGGACAGCGTCCCACTCCTTGTCGGGGGCGGGGGCAAAGCCCCTGCAACAAAAACCACGCAAAAGTAACTACTCAGGTCAATTGATTTACGCCAGCCTCTGCCCTCAAGACAAGCACGGTCGAAGTCCCTCTCCTAGCCACATAGTGGCGGTCGGGAGAGGGATTTAGGGTGAGGGCTGAGTAGTTACACGCGAAATCTCAAAGAGCCACCTTTGATCGTCGCTGTCGCATCAATCCTTGGGGATGCGGATCACGACGACTGTCGCTAGGACTGCGAATATGAAGACCGACCACAACATCGGCGTGTAACTGCCGGAGATGTCATACAGCAAGCCCGCGCTAAAGGGCGCTATCGTCGACGCTATCGTCAAGAAAATCGACATGATGCTGGAGATGCGTCCGTAGTGGCTCGCCCCGAACTGATCTGCCAGAATTGACGGACGGGCGAGCGTGCGTGCGCCGTATGATGTGCCGAAGATCAGGATAAACAGGGCAATCGCTAGCAGAGACGAATTGACCAGTAGAATGCTGATGCCGACGGCCTGCAAGGCAAACACCGTGACGACCATCCAATATATCGAAAAGCGTTGCTCTAATGGTGCATATAAGACACGTCCTGTCACCTGTAAGATACCGATTGATCCACTGGCAAGGGCGGCGAGACTGGCGTTAAAACCTGCACCAATCAGATACGGGATGAAGTGGACGCGCAAGGCGGCAACCGAGAAATACGACAGGCTGAAGGCCAGCGTCATCAACCAGAAGTAGCGACTGCGAAGGGCATCCCCCAGCGAGAAGTCAAACGTCTGCTTCTTGGTTTCGGTGTCTAACGGAGTCTGGTCATCGCGTGTGAGTCCTAAGTCATGGGGATGCCGCCGTAAAACCAGCGCGTGCAGAGGAATCGTCGTCACGCCGAGCAGAACGCCCAGCGTGAGTACGGCATCGCGCCAGCCTAACCAGCCCAGGAGCGCATCAGACAGCGGGATGAAGATCGTGCTGGCTAAACCCGCCGCGAAGGTTACGATTGCCAGCGCAATCCCACGCCGCCGTACGAACCACGTCGCAATCACCGTGAACGCGGGTTCGTATAGCACAGCCGCCGCACAAACGCCGAGCATCCCCCACACAAGATAAAATTCGAGGACGTGTGTCACCTGCGACCACGCGATAATCAACAGGCTCGCGCCGCTTGATCCCAGCGTCATCAGCAGGCGTGCGCCGTACTTGTCGATCCACGCGCCGACTGGAAAAGCCATGACGGCTGTCATCAACAGCATCACGGAGAATCCACCCGTCAACTGACTGCGCGACCAGCCGAGATCATTTTCCATAGGGGTGATGAAGACTGAAAAGGCGTAGAAGATGATGCCCCATGAGATCGTCTCGGTGATGGCGAGCGCAATGGCGATATACCAGCCGTAGTAGTGTTTCTGTGAGCCTTGCATCGGTGCGATTGACCTTGTGTGGATGCGGGCGGGAGACCCCGCCCGATGGATGATTTAACAGCAGTCCGATGCGATCCCGATACCATCGAGGCTGATTGTCGCCGTAGCGGTCGCAGGTGTCGAACAGCAGGCATCGCCCTCATCGACGAAATCCGTATTGCATACGCCCGTCTCTGGCAAGCAGAGTTGCACGTCCCGCGCCCGTTCATAATCACCGACCAGCGCGGCAACGACTGAGCGCACCTGTTCGTAGCCGGTGGCGAGCAAGAAGGTCGGCGCACGTCCGTAGCTCTTCATGCCGACGATGTAGAAATCTTTTTCAGGATGTCGTAGCTCAGCTTCACCGTGTGGGCGTACTGTTCCGCAGGAGTGAATGTTAGGGTCGATCATCGGCGCAAGTGTTCGTGCGCTCTCCAGCGACGGGTCAACGTCGAGACGTAATTCGCGTAACATGCTCAGGTCAGGGCGTGCGCCGGTCGTCGCGACAATCTCATCGATGGTCACCGTATCGTGTCCGTTGGCTGTGTCACCCGTGACTCGTATGCCATCTGTGCTGGCTTGAATATCGCGGATGCGGAAGGGCGAGACAATCGTAATGTCGCCGGCATCGACGTGCGCCTGTACGCGACTGCCCAGCGCACCGCGAGCGGGCAGAGCATCGTTCTCACCACCGCCGAACACGCGCTTGAGATTCGTCCCGCGCATTGCCCAGAATAATTGGGTCGCGGGATAGTCGTGCTTGAGTTGCGCCAGTTCTAGCAAAACGTTGATTGCAGAGTGACCACTGCCGACAACCATCACGCGCTGATTGCGGTATGTGTCGCGTGCATCGCCCAGAATATCGGGGATGCCATAGGTGATGTGTGTCGCCTGACGCGCTTCACCGATCGCGGGTAATCCACCTGAGCCAAGCGGATTCGGCTGGTTCCATGTGCCAGAGGCATCAATCACAGCTTCGGCTTCTACCAGTTCTTCGCGTCCATCAGCATATTGTATGTGTAAGATGAAGGGTGCGTCCTCGCGTCCGGCATCTTTCATTTTGTCGATGTCACGCCGACTGACCGCGATCACGCGCGCATTCAATTCGATGCGATCGCGCACAACCGGTAACGCGGCGAAGGGTTGTAGATACTGCTCGACCAGTTCTGCGCCGGTCGGGATGGTATCCGCGGGCGGCATCTGCCAACCGTGCTGTTCGAGTAAGCGCACCATCGCTTGATCGACGTTGAATTCCCATGGCGAGAACATACGCACATGCGCCCAATCGCGCACATTTGCGCCGATGGCGTCGCCCATCTCGAATACGATCGGAGTTTTATCATTTTCTAGTAGGTGCGCGACTGCGGCAAGCCCAACCGGGCCGCCACCGATAATTGCAACAGGTAAATTTGACATGCGATATACTCCTATATGATAAAGTTGATGTGTAGTTTCTTCATCGTGTTTTTGCGATAATGAAGCTGATATAAAACGCTTCTATCGTATTTTTACGATGATTTAGACAAAAAAACGATTACAGGTTAAGGTTGACCTGTTCTTTAAACCAAGCAACAGCATCATCTGCAAGGCAGTAGCTTGTCGCTGGCCCCTCGATTGTGCCACAAATCCAACCGGCATCGCGCAGAACTTTCAGATGTTGTGAGACAGTTGCTTGCGAGAGCGGCAACACCTGCACAATATCTCCGGTGAAGCACTGCGGATTCGTCCGCAAATACTGCACAATCTGCATCCGTGCCGGATGACCGAGCGCTTTCATCATCAACGCTAAACGCTCTTCGTGGCTAGTTAAGTTGTAGGTTTTGCTGGTTTGTTTGGTTGTCATAATCGTATTTTTACGATAAAGACGTGATTTGTCAAGTGTGGATTGTAGTCGGGGTCTACGAGAGCCTCGTCAGAGGGTGGTTTCTTTGCCCCACGTTCTAACGGATTGTACGGACGAACGATGGTGCGCCCGTTGTGTAACGGGTTCGCTGTAGCAAACCCTTACATCTGCTGACTTACTCTTTTAGGCTTTTTGGGATTTCGCGTGGTTTTTGTTGCAGGGACGTTGCCCCCGCACCCCCACAAGGAACTGTCGTTCCTTGACCTCGTTCAAAAAGCAAAAGTTGTTGACGTTCCCTTTTTGAAAAAAGGGAACAAAAAGAGCTTGACCACGCAAGATACGAAAGACCCCTCTTTTATTTGTTGAATGGTAACTACTCAGGTCAATTGATTTACGCCAGCTTTTGCCCTCCAGACAAGCACGGTTGAAGTCCCTCTCCTAGCCACATAGTGGCGGTCGGGAGAGGGATTTAGGGTGAGGGCCGAGTAGTTAGGTTGAATGACCAATAGCAAGCCCTTACAAGAGGTCTCATGACAACTTGTTCGTAGTGGATTGTAGTCGCGCAGGTGACTAGCGCATGCTGGGCTGTCTCTCAGGTTGGTATGTTCAACGGCGCGATAGCGCTCAAATTCTGGCGGAGTGTACGCGTCACCGATGCTTCAGAAAAGACCGTGCGCGCGTGCGCTTGCCCCCGCCCGCCTATGGTGTGTGCTGTATCGCGATCATCGTAAACGGCGCGCATGAGTCGTGCCGCGTGTTGCACATCCGGTTCTGCCCATCTGTGACCGACTGGATAGAGGTGCGTCATATATGGCTGATGCGCGTGTTGCGCGGATGTAATGTCAACCAGCGCGTAATCGACCAAATAACTTGTGTCAGGTGTCATAAAATCCAGATTGCCAGAATACGCAGTTGCGATCACGGGTTTGCCCAGTAGCATCGCTTCGGCCATGCCGAAGCCGAAGCCTTCTGCACGATGTAGCGATACATAGCAATCACATGCCGCTAGCAGTGTATCCATATCGACGCGGGTGAGACAATCTTCAATCAAGATGCCGTTTACATCAGCGATTGCCGATGCTAATGCCGCCTGCGCGGAACGCTGGTCGGGGCGGTGTAGATTATTAGCTTTGATGACGAGACGTGCGCGGGTCGATGAGTCGCCGAAGGCTTGCGCGAATGCCTGAATGACAGCGAAAGGGTTCTTGCGGGCGATACTCGACAGGGCATCGAACGAAAACAGGAAGATAACATCATCGTCTGCCAGACCAAAGCGTTGTCGTCCGTCGGGGCGAGGCTGTGGTGGCTGAACAAGCGGCGTGAATCGCTTGACGGAGCATGTCACACCAGCGCGGATTACACCCGCCATGTAGTGGCTGTTCGTCCAGATTTCATGGAGGCATTGGCTCAGATGGACAGCATGTGCCGGCAGGCGGTCGAGTTCCCAATGCCAAATGCCGATACGATACGTCTCATGCACGAGATTGGCGCTGGCGTTCAGGGCATCGAGCAAATAATGAAAGTCAGCGTCGATGATGCTCACCTGCTGGTGCGCTGATGATGGTGCATCAGGGCAGGGCGTTGATGATGACGCATCTTGAAAATGATAATAGCGGACTGGCAGTTGCAAACGCTGTAAGCCCGTTCGTAAAGCGTGGCTATTCGTCGCTAAGCCGATCGGCGCATCCCGATTAGTGATGAAGCGCACACCGCTGATGTGCGTCGGTTGCATCGGGGGAGCGCGATGACGATTGTAAGCGCGTTTGCCCACCGCTTGGCTGATGTCAAACCCGCTTAAGCCCAGCTTGGTGGCGATGCGCGTGCGTAACTCCTGCGGAAAGATTTTGCGTAAGCCAGCCAGAACGCCCATGTCAGCGAGCCATGGTCGGATGCGACGATAGACTTTATGAACGCGAGGTCGTGTCATTGGGTACAATATCTGCCTGGTTGAGAGATAAGGCTCTTTGGGATGTCGCGTGGTTTGACCACACAAGATACGGAAGAACCAGATGTGATTGTGTGTCCTTGTTGCGTACTTGAGCTTAATGTAGAATGATTTATTAAGTTGATGATAACAAATTAAGGCATTACCTTGGACGCTACTCAGCAACCCATCATCATCACGGGTATGCACCGCTCTGGCACATCTATGATAACACGATTGTTGCACTTGTGTGGCATGTATCTCGGCTCATCACAACATATGATGACCCCCACGCCATTTGATAACCCGAAAGGATACTGGGAACACCTACGCATCATTGGCTTGAATGACGATATTCTCGCGCTGATGGGTGGCGCATGGGATACACCGCCGACATTCGACCAGAATTGGACGGATCACCCCGATGTATCGCTGATTGCGCTTCGCTTGCAGAATTTCGTCGATGCTGAATTTGCTGACCAGCTGCAGTGGGGCTGGAAAGACCCGCGCATCAGCTTAACGCTCGCATTCTGGAAGCAACAGTTCCCCGATGCGCGCTGGCTCGTCTGCTTGCGACATCCGGTAGCCGTCGCTCACTCGATGAATACTGGGAAATCCATGCGCGATTTCGATCTGCTGAGTGCGCTCAAGCTGTGGCAAACGTACAACGAAATGATCCTGCGCGAGATTGCGCCCGCTCAACTCTTGATAACACATTATGAAAGCTATTTTTACGATCCCGAAGCAGAATTGAAGCGCGTGCTATCCGGGCTGGCGATGCCGATCGACGCGACACACGTTGAACAAGCACTCGCTACCATTCAGCCTGATTTACGTCATTTCTCAGTGCCGGATGATCTCATCAATGCTGATTTTGTATCATCTACTACACGCGAGTATTATCAATTGCTGTGCCAGCATGCCGGAGAAATCTATCATGCCGCGCAAGCAGATGATGCCTATCAGCGGCGCATCGCGCTAGCATATAGCCAGTATCTGCAACGGACGTATATGCAAGACCGCCTCGCACCGGCGCAATCAGCACCAGCACAATCTAACGAATCGGTACAAGCACTACAAACACAGTTAGCCGAGCTTCGCGCTGATCTGCGCGAGAGTCAAAGTCGTCTGACAGATAGTATCGCTCATGCCACTAATCTCGCCGAGCAACTGGCGCACAGTCAAACTTATGCGCGTGATCTACAAAAGCACCTGACGGAAAAAAAACAGGACGTGCAGAATCTCACGCGACAACTTGAGCGTCAGCAGGCGACTATCGACGAGCTACAGCTTCAAAACAGCGCACATCAAACGCTACAAGCCCTTGTACAGGAAAAGCAAACTGAGATCGACGCGCTCGCGCAACAATTGACGACCGAGCAGGCCGAGTATAACGCACAGGTGGCGACCCTACGAGAAGAAGTTGCCAAATTGCAGAGCGAGCTAGCAGACGAACGCGCCGAGATGGATGCACGCGCATCGAACTTGCGCGAGCAGTTAGCGACGAAACAAAGCACTCACGACGCACAGGTAAACACGCTACAGGAAACAATCACGCATTTGCAGGATGACATAGCGGATTTGCGCGACAGCCTCGCTAGCGCGCGCGCTCAGCACGAAACACAGTTGGCAGACCTGCAAGACGAGCGTCAAACTCTGACAGCCAAACTCGAAACCATAGAGCGCGACCACAGCACACAGCGTGCCGAATTGTACGATCTACGCACAGACCTCATGCAGGCGACGCAGGCGCTCGACATCCAACACGCGGATACAATCATATGGAAAACGCTCGTGACACAGCTACATGCCGAGCTACAGGCAAGCGAGAGTCGCTATCAGGCACGCGAACATGCTGTGCGCGTGCGAAATCAGCAGATCGCGTCTTATCAACAGCAAATCTACACCCTCAAACAACAACAGGCTGTTAGCGTTGATGATGATGTAGCGATCATACGGGGACAATATCAGCACGCGCAACACCGAATCGAACAGCTTGAGACCCGCATTCGCCAACTTCAGCATCAGTTGCAATATGTTCAGCGCGATTTTGCGCTTATTAACAACGCTTGGATTGTGCGGATGATCGCGCACCCTATCTGGCGTTTTCGGCGGTCGCTTGCCCCTGAAGGTAGCCGGCGCTATGAGACCTATCAACGCTGGAAGGGGCGAGTTGCCGCACTTCTGCGTGTCAATACCCCACAAGCGGCGGCTCTGCCAGCCCCATCAGCTGTAGCCAAACCACCCCAAACAGCTGATCCGAAGCCATCACAAACGATTGTTTGTACAATTATCTCTAAGAATTATCTCGCCTATGCGCGCACGCTGATGGCATCGGTACAATCGCATCATGGGGATGATATACGTTGCGTCGTGTTACTGGTCGATGAAATTGACGGGTGTTTCGAGACTGACGCTGAAATGTTTGACGTTTGCCTAGCGCGTGATCTGGACATCCCGCAGTGGCAACACTTCTCGATGAAGTACAACATTCTCGAACTGAATACAGCTGTTAAACCGTACTTTTTGCAACATCTCTTCGAGCATTATGCAGCCGATCAGATCATCTACTTTGATCCTGACATTCAAATATTCCATCCGCTGACGGATATGATGAGGCTACTACGCACGAATACCGTTGTACTCACGCCGCATCTCTTGACGAGTTTGCCGACTGATGGCAAAAAGCCCGACAATCTCACCATCCGGCAATCGGGTATTTATAACCTCGGTTTCTTCGCAATTTCACGCCGTGCGCCATACCGCGAGATTTTGCAATGGTGGCAAGAACGGCTATACACGCAATGCGTTGTCGATCTTGAAGCAGGTATCTTCGTCGATCAAAGTTGGATGGACTTGTTGCCGACGATTTTCGACTCGGTCTTTATCTCGCGCGAGGCGAGCTACAACGTCGCTTACTGGAATCTGCACGAGCGACATGTCGAACAGAGACAGCAGACCTATGTCGTCAATCAGTTACCATTGGTTTTCATGCACTACAGCGGCTTCGACCCTGAACACCCACAGCGAGTTTCTAAACATCAAAACCGCTTCCATATGCGTGATTTAGCGCTGGCATTACGTAACTTGTTCCGCAAGTATCGACAAAATCTGCTGGCGCAGGGCTATCAGACGACCCATCAATGGACGTATGCCTACGCTAACTTTGCGGATGGCGTAGCGATACCGGACGTGATGCGACAGCTATTACTTGATGAAGACCCGCGGGGCGAGCGCTGGCCTAATCCCTATGCGATTGCACAGGCGGATGCGTTTCGTGCATGGGCGATTACGCCGGTGTATCCAGCCGAACAACCGGTGTTATCGCGTCTGGCGGTGCGTTTCTGGCAATCCCGATCGGATTTGCAACTGACATTCCCGGATATACGCGGCGCTGATGCGTGGGCATTTGCTCAATGGTTCGTAGCATCGCCGGAAGTAACGGAGCGCATCGCGGATGCTTTGATTGCGCCGATACGCGACCGGCTTTATGGGGGTGAGCCTGCGCTGGTCGCGCCACCGGCGGGAGTCAATATCATCGGCTATGCTAAATCAGAAACCGGTGTCGGGCAACAGGCGCGTAATATGCTGGGAGCCTTGCGCGCGGTCGATGTGCCGACGGCACTGCTACCGGTCGAGACGAACGATCGCGCGCGCAAATTGGCAACACTCCCCGATGATATTCCGCTTGAGGCACGTTATAACGTGAATGTTATTCATGCTAACGCGGATATGACGCCGGTTATTCGCGAGTCGATTCCGGTCGATGCGCTGACGAATCGCTATAACATCGGCTTTTGGTCGTGGGAACTGGCGACCTTCCCGGCGCAGTGGTATCCCGCGCTTGATTTCTACGACGAAATCTGGGTGCCGAGTACTTTCATCGAGCAGGCGATTGCGCCGATTACAGCGACACCGATCACGACAGTACCCATCGCGATCCAACCGCCGACACCTGCACCAATTGCCCGTTCGCGCTATGGCATCGCCGATGATGCCTTTGTCGTATTATTCGTGTTCGATGCCCATAGCTTTTACGAGCGCAAGAATCCACAAGCCGTCATCGAAGCATTCAAGCGCGCTTTCACCACACACGAGCGCCAACATCAGGCGCGGCTCATGATGAAGGTTAACAATATCAGCGCATCACCGGCGCATGAACAGGCCTTGCGCTCTGCCATGCGCGATGTGAACGGCATCTTGATTGATGACTATTTACACTACAGCGATGTGAACGGTCTTTTCGTGCTGTGTGATGCGTATATCTCGTTGCATCGCGCCGAAGGCTTTGGTCTGACGCTGGCTGAGGCGATGTACTTCGAGACACCTGTCATCACGACTGGTTATTCTGGCAATATGGATTTTACAAACCACGATAACAGCTTCATCGTGCCTTACAGCTTGATTGAGCTAGAGGAGACGTATGGGCCTTATGCTGTGGGTAATGTCTGGGCAGAGCCGGATGTTAGGGTAGCGGCAGATCATCTGCGCCAGATTTATGAGAATCGGGATGGTGCGCGGGAAGTCGCTGAGCGAGCAGGGCAGATCATCCAGAGCAAGCATAGTCCGATGGTTGTGGGCGAATATTTACAGAAGCTACTACGAAATCGGGGGTTGTTGTGACCACGAATAGCAGAGCCATGCACGATAAGCGACTGTATCCGCACGCGCTTCGTGATGATGAACTCTTATTCTTCTTGCATATTCCTAAAACGGGTGGTGTTAGCTTGAGAGCCATCATCGAACCACGTTTCGATAGCTTGCAGATTTATCCGGCAAAAGATATGCCAGAACTGGCAACCGCCCCGAAGCCCTCGGCACAGTATCGCCTCGTTTGCGGGCATTTCCCGTATGATTTTTCGCTACGATTCGGGGCATCGCCTGTGTATATCGTCATGCTACGCGATCCGATCAAACGCGCCATTTCGTATTACAAATATGTTCGTCGGCAAAAGGTACATCCCTTGAACCGTGCCGCGCACGCTTTATCGCTGGTGGATTTTGTGGCACGCTATCGCAATAATATTAACAACCAATCGATTCTGCTACACGGTACGTATGACGCACAAAACAATCGCGTCATCCCACATCCCGATCCTGATGAAGGCTTGCAGATTGCAAAACAACGCTTGAACACAATGCACGTTGTCGGCATTGTAGAGCATTTTCGTGCCTCGCTAGATTTGATGGCGTATACGCTGGTGTGGTCATTTACGGCTGATATACCGCATCTTAATCGTGACCCACGCCAGACCCGACGCGACGATTATCCAGCGGAGACGATCAATGCACTCAGCGAATTGTGTCAGCATGATCGTCAGCTATATGACTATGCGCTTGATATGTTCTACGAGCGGCAAAACCGGATGATGCAGACCATACTGGAGCAAAATTACGAGTGGCACGCGCCTGCTCTGCAATATCCACAAAAACAGGTGCAAGTGACGATGGATGCTGGCATGAACGGTACGGGGTGGCATCGTATCGAGCATTCGAAAACCGGCGATGCCTATCGCTGGACGAATGCACGTACTGATGCCACGCTTGATGTGAGCTTAGTTGGCGGTTATGCCTATGACATCACCATTCATGTTGGCATGGTGTTGGTCGATGAGATGTGGGATACGTGGCAGTTACGGGTGGGCGAATATACTGTGCGTCTACAGCGGTCGCGCCATCCGCGGCTTGGGTGGGTGCATCGTGGGACGATACCGGCGCAGATTATTGATGATGGTCGACGCTTCACCCGTTTGCAGTTCATCGTAGATGGCGAGCAGAGTCCGGCAGATATAAAAGCGAATAGCCGCGATACGCGTCCGCTGGGGATCGCTGTTATTTCCGTTGACCTGAAGGCACAAGACGCTTAACGATGCATGCTCAACTGTAAAAAAATTGTAAAAATTGCACCAGAATGTATAAGTTCGCTTTGGTAAATGTATATGCAGGTGTATATTGTGGATACACGGGTCAAAACTTCAGAATAATTGTTGGTTCTTTCGTGTATTGCGTGGTCAAGTTCTTTTTGTTCCCTTTTTTCAAAAAGGGAATGTCAAAAACTTTTGCTTTTTGAACGAGGTCAAGGAACGATAGTTCCTTGTGGGGGTGCGGGGGCAGAGCCCCTGCAACAAAAACCACGCGACATCCCAAAGAGCCAAATTGTTGTCATTTTCATGAGCATCTAAGCGTTAGTAGCGTGGATAGGCGAGGTCGAATGATGAAGAAGCTAATCACAGCATTCGTATTGCTGTTGCTGGTGACAGCCATTGCATCGGCGCAGGATGTCGATAGTGAAGCCACGAGTGCGAACTATTCGCTTCTCGGTAGTGTGACAAGCGGCGGGGGTACGTCTTCGAGCGCGAGTTACAGCCTCACCGGGTCTCTTGGCGAGTTCGAGAGTGTTCAGGCGAGCAGTGCGAGTTATGTCGTGCAAACTGGCTATCGACCGCAGGTGTATTACGCGGCACTGCGGGTTTTCGATATTAACGACGATGGTGTCATTGGGCCGGAAGATGCGATTTTCGTCATCAACCGCAATGGACAGCTGAAAACGACGCTCAACGGCATCGCTGATGTGAACCGCGATGGCAACATTAATCAAGCGGATGTTGATGCCATCATCGCGAACTTCGGCACGACACCGTAATGTCATAGAGTGTTTACGGGAGTGTTTTTAGCCTTATGGCTTCAGCTTGACGATACCCCTCACCCATACGATGTGTAGCTAATATGCTAGATGTATCACAGCAGATTTGCTAATACCCCTTAACTATTCTTCCATCATATTGATCAGCAATCGGTTTTCTCAAATTTAGTGTGTGTGCTAGACTATCTTAGTATCAATATTATGTGCATTAAGCGTGATGGCTACAGCGTTTTTCATAATCGTTGCGACTTAAGGTCTTGCGCTATCAACAACTCAACGGTCAGATAAAAGGGGTCAATAGCAATGATAAAGGGATTACGTGGGCTAGGTCTCTTCGTATTGTGTATGTTAGTAGTCGGGCAGTTCGTCGGGACAACTTATGCCGCAACGATCACGGTGACAACCGCTACGCCGGGCATAGTTGCTGACGGGCAGTGTTCGATTATTGAAGCGATCATTAACGCTAACAACGACGACCAATCCGGGTCAACTGATTGTCCCGCCGGTGTCGGTGCAGATATGATCATATTGACGGCGAATATCACGCTGACAGCAGTCGATAACAATGCTGACTTTGATGGCATTGCTAGCCCTGATGGTGCTAACGGCTTACCGCTGATTACCAGCGAGATCACCATCCAGAGCGATGGCACGACGCGCACCATCGCACGCGGGGCAAGCGCTCCGGCTTTTCGGCTGTTGGTCGTCACGGCGAGTGGCACCCTGACCATTGACGATTTGACGCTTCAGAATGGCTTGGCTGTCAATAGCAGTCCCACATCTGGATCTGATACTGAAGGTGGCGCGATTCACAATCGGGGTACGCTGACAGTGATCAACAGCACGCTCTCTGGCAATCTCGCTGATCCTAGTGGCGAAGGTGGCGCGATCCACAATCGCAATACGCTAACGGTGATCAATAGTTTATTCTCCGGCAATTCTTCTAATAGCTTTGGCGGTGCAATTCTCAATAATGGTGGTAGTACCTTGACGGTGACCAACAGCACATTCTCCGGCAATTCCGCGCCTCTCGGCAGTGGAATTTACACTTTTTCTACTGCGGTGACAGTGAACAACAGCATTATCTGGGGGAATTCAGGTAACTCGATTGGCGTTTTTTCCGGTTCTGTCACAGTCAATTATAGCGCGGTGGATGGCTGGACAGGTGGCGGCACGGGTAACATCACATTTGGCTTCACGGCGGCGGATTTCTTCGTCAGTCCGATCGCGCCCTCGTCAGCACCCACGACGGCAGGTGATTATATGCTGGTGGCACTCGCACCCGCAATCGATGCCGGCGACGATACACTCGTTCCACCCGGCATTACCGAAGATATACTCGGCAACCCGCGCATTCGCGAGGCATCTGTTGATATGGGCGCGTATGAATTTCAGGCAAATGCATGCGGCAGCATCACCTTCCCCTATACGATGACGACCAACACCCAGACAGAACTCGTCCAAGCTATCAACTGTGCGAATGCGAATGCGACCGCCGATACAATCACATTGACGGCGAATATCACGCTGACAGCGGTCGATAACAATGATGATTTTGTGGACAGTGGCGATCCTGATGGCGCTAACGGCTTACCGCTGATTACCAGTGAGATCACCATTCAGAGCGATGGCACGACGCGCACCATCGCACGCGGGACAAGCGCCCCCGACTTCCGTATTTTTGCGATCACAACGGGTGGAGATTTGACCCTACGCGATTTAACCTTGCAGAATGGCTCGGCTATCGCTAGTAGCGTTTCGATTTTTGATAATGATGGCGGTGCAATTCAGATCTTTGATGCTACATTAACGATCATTGATAGTACGTTCTTAGATAACTCAGCTAATGGTGCTGGTGGTGTGATTTACATGTCTTCGAGCACAGCGATAATTGACAACAGTACCTTCACAGATAACTCGGCTGATTTTGGCGGCGCGCTTTTCAATCTTTCGGATACAGTCACCATAACTGACAGCCTGTTTTCAAACAATTCAGCGACGGTAGGTGATGGTGGGGCAATCGCTAATAATGCCCAGATGACGATTAATAATACCACTTTCACAGAAAATTCGGCTGGGGATGGCGGCGCAATTTTTACTAACGGTACGATGACGGTCAATGGTAGCACCTTCTTAGACAACTCAGCGACGGGAAGTAGCGGCCCAACAACAGGTCGTGGTGGCGCGATTTATAATCTTAGGACGCTGACAGTCAATGATAGTTTGCTCTCGGACAATTCCGCTCAATCGGGCGGCGCGATTGAGAACGCCGGGTCGCTTGTCTCAAACGATAGCGATTACATTAGCAACCGATCGACCGGTGCAAGCGCGCAAGGTGGGGCGATCAACCATGGGAATAGCTCGACAGCCTTGTCGATCAACAACGCAGAGTTCCGGGGCAATGCGGCGGTAAATGATGGTGGCGCGGTTGCCACTCGAAATGGTGCGGCGGCGAGCATCATCACCAACAGTTTGTTCAGCGGTAATGCAGCACAAAGTACTGGTGGTGGCGGTGCGCTGTATCTATTCAGTGATGCGACACTGACGAACGTGACAATTGCCGGTAACTTTGCCGGAATGGATTCGGGTGCTGTGGGCATTGTTCTAGGTACGGTGAACATGCAGAATGTGCTGATATGGGGTAATGATGCGCCGAGTAATCCGCAAATCCGTAACACTGGCACGCTCAACCTGTTACACACGGCGATTGAGAACTTACCGTTGTTGAACGTCACGAACGACAATGGCGGCAACATCGACCTCGCGCCGACGGATACGATCTTCGTTGCGCCAGAATTGGCGAGTGCCGCACCGATCACTACCGGTGACTACACCCTATCGGCAAGCAGTCCCGCAATTGATGCCGCCAGCAACACTGCGGCGACCAATGCCAGCATCGGCGCAACAGACCTTGCTGGTAATCCGCGCTTTGCCGATGATGCTGGTGTCGCGGATACGGGCGAAGGCACTGCCCCGATCATTGATATGGGCGCGTATGAGTTGCAGGATGACTCCACTTATACAGTCGAAATCACGGCGACGGATGCGACCGCTAGCGAGAATCCGATCGAGAACGGACAATTCACGGTGACGCTGACTCCGACGAATAATATCGGTAGTCCGCTGGATATTACGTATACTGTCAGTGGGACGGCCACTGCCGGTGACGATTACACGACGCTATCGGGCACGGTGTCGATTGCGGATGGCGCGGATAACGCGACCATTGACCTTGTGCCGATCGAGGACACGATCGACGACGACGCTGAGACAGTGATCGTCACCTTAAATGCACCAACACCGGCATTCGTCTCGCTGGGGACGAACACCGAAGCCACGGTGACGATCAATGACGACGATACTACTGATGTGATTGTTGATGATACTGCGCTGACAGTTGCTGAGCCGGGTACATCAGCGACTTTTGCGATTACGCTGGCGGCAACGCCGGATGATGGTACGGCACTGGTGCTGACCATTGATGGGGATGGCGATCCTGAGAATGGTATGGAATTCCTGCTGACGAATGCGGGGGATCTGATTCCGCTGGCGGACGTTGAAGGTTTACAACTGCTGGACGATCCGCTCTTGTTGGATACCGAAACTGACGCGGATAGCGGCACATCCAATCCAGACGATACGCCAACTGACGCGGATGGCGGCACATCCAATCCAGACGATGCACCTGAGCCGCAAGCGCCGACTACGGTTACACTCGACGTGACGAGCGATGATACGACAGCGTGTGCGCTTGTGCCGTCGGGATCAGTGACAATCAGCCCCGGCGCGAGCACGAGCTTCACTGTGACGGCGGTCAACGATGCGATCGATAACGTCGGCGACCAGCGCACCTGTACGATTGTCACGGGTGATCCGAGCAGTGCCGATCCAGCTTATGACGCGCTCACGGCGGCGGATGTGGCGGATGTCGCGGTCACGGTCACTGATGATGACGAAGCAGGTGTCGCGCTCAGCGAGAGTGATTTAGTGATGACACCGACGGATACCCGCGTCTATCGCGTCACCTTGCTCAGTCAACCAACAACTGATGTGACGGTCGAGATTGCAGTGACCAACGTCTGCGCGGTCTCGCGTAATACGCTCACGTTTACACCCGCTAATTGGGACGTTCCACAACCGGTGAGCGTCACGGCGAGCGCGACAGGTAATTGTCGCATCGATCATACGCTTAATACGACAGCGCCAGCATATGATGGGCTGGCAGTCGCGAGTATTCCAGTGCGCGTTCTGCAACCGGGCGATGATGGCGATCAGCCTCTGCCGGGGCAAGCGACTGTTGAGATTCGCTGGGAATTTGTGGGCGATGTCGCAGTGGGGCAACGTGTGATTGTGCGCTATACAATTAGTAATAACACGGGTACGGATGTCATCAATCCGGTGTTTACGCTTGCGCCACCAGCTGACCTGACGGTGACCAGCGCCACACCATCGGCAGGAACGGCGACAACCGCAGTCCGCTGGTCTGACGGTATTCTGCCGGCTAATGATCGCGTTGTGCTGGATGTCGCGGTCGTGATCGATGCGACCTTCAGCGGTAACTTGATCGAATTGCCGTATGCCTTCGCCGGTGATAATGTCACGTCGCAGAACGGCATCACCCCGATCTTATTGGTCGATGCGCTCCCTACGACCGGCGAAACGCCATGGTGGCGCAATATTGTTGTAGGATTGGGTGTCCTCATCAGCGTGATCTTAGTGCGCGTCACCATGCGTAAACGCCTGTCATGAGGTAATTGGTTCAATCGGGCCGTGTGACACGGCCCGGATACCACTATTCCTTGCCTGCGACTTGTTCCTGCAAATTTTCGGTCTTGAACATCTGAACGAAAACACTATCCAGTAAGCCCGGTGTATGACGACCCATGAGAGATAGCAACACGAACATCCAGCCACCGAGCAGTACTTCACGTTTGTTATAGCGAATTGCGTCGATAATTTCTGTGGCGATCTCGTCCGCTTCGTTGAGATATACGCCGGGAATATCCATCCCCGTTGATTTGAGCATGTCGAGGGCTTCGTCACGATTGCTGAAATCACCTAACATGGGTGTATTGACGAGACCCGGCAGAACCATTGAGACATGGATGCCTGTTGCGTGCAATTCGCGCCGCATCGCATCCGTGAAACCGTTGAGACCGGCTTTGGATGCGCCATAGGTTGCCTGACGGGGAACACGGGTCAGCCCGACGGTACTGCTCACGTTGACGATATGCGCTTGTTCTTGTGAGCGCAATAGCGGCAATGCCAGCCGTGTCAGATGGATCGGCCCGATTAAATTGACTGTAATAATCTGTTGGATCCGCCCGGCATCTATGTTTTCTAGGGGGTCAGTGTCAACAATCCCCGCATTATTGACCAGCACATCTAATCTTCCAAATTGGCGCTCTGTCGTGGTCAGAATACGCTCAATATCGTCGGGCTTTGTGAGGTCTGCTGATACTGTGAGGACAGTCGCTTCGTCGCCCAGTTCTGCTTGCATCTCATCCAGAATTTTACTGCGCCGGGCGACCAGTACCAGTTTTGCACCTTGTGCGGCGAATTGTCGCGCAGTCGCCTGACCAATGCCGGACGATGCGCCAGTGATCAGGACGACCTTATCTTGAAATTGCGTCATGCCGGTTGGCGGTTGCATCCGTTGCCATATCAACACGGCCGGCACAATTATCACGATAATGAGAATAATCCAGAGCCACATACAGCATCCTTTTGTTAGATCGTTTGTAAAAAATTATGTGCAGTATGCAACAATGCCGATGATTTTTGATGAAATTACGCGTCACATCATGAGAATTTGTTGCAAACAAGGTCGATAATGCCTTAAAATAGGTAATGTTGATCGTTATCTAATTCTAAAGGGTCTACGATGCAAAAACAAATTAAATACCTGAATAATTTCGTTAAATTAGAAATCATTAACGAAGGTCAATATTTACTTTATACGATTAGCAAAAATGATCAACTGTCGATAGATGTATATATTGACGATGTCATGGAGCGTCTCGAAGCCTGGGAGCAGGGTAATCTTTACATCCTGCATGATATGTCCGCAGATAATGTATCGCTGACACCTTATTTTCAGCGTCGCCTCAATGAAGTGGCGGCATATTTGCGCTCATCAGAGAAGCAGGGCTATAGCGCCGTCATTCTGCCGGATACCTTTGCATCGGCATTGATTTCATTGTTTGCCCAATTATTCAACCGTAAAAACGGCCATTTTTCACAAAGAATTTTCACGACTTTGGATAAAGGTAAAGAGTGGATTGCTGAAAACATGACAGAGCGTGCGAAAGTATCGTCTACTTGAGCAATCTCGTGGAACACGTACAATATTATACAAGTGACATACTCCCCGCCGCAAGCGTTGGGGCATCTGGTGTCAACGGGCTTGCCCGCCTAAACGGGACTGACTAGCCTTCTCCCAGTAGAGGTCGATGCCCCGACCTTGTTATTTTATGATCCTACACTGATCATTCTCACATCGTCTCAAGCAACAATACTCATTCACGAATGGCGATAAATGCGTACAATGGTTGTATCATCATCAGTCTTGCGCTTTTGGTAACTACTCAGCCCTCCCCCTAAATCCCTCTCCCGACCGCCACTATGTAGCTAGGAGAGGGACTTCAACCGTGCTTGTCTTGAGGGCAGAAGCTGGCGTAAATCAATTGACCTGAGTAGTTACCGCTTTTGTTTGCAAATTTATAAATGAACACAGATGGGACAGATAAATATGAGTGATTACAATCAAAAAGTTATGGCGGACTTTCGGGCGAATGGTGGTGTTGTCGGTGGAAACCATGCCGGACGCAAGCTACTAATCCTGCACACAACAGGCGCAAAATCCGGCAAACATCGCGAAACACCGCTCGTCACCATGCAAAATGATGATGGCAACTATTTTATCATTGCGTCGGCAGGCGGGGCACCGAAGCATCCGGCGTGGTATCATAATCTCGTCGCACATCCTGATGTGTGTATCGAAGCCGGCACAGAACAATACGGCGCAATAGCGCGTGTCGCAGACGAACCAGAACGCACGCAACTCTACAATCAGATTGCCGAACGATATGGCTTTTTCGTGACGTATGCGCGTGAAACCGAACGAACTATTCCAGTGATCGTGCTTGAGCGGACTTAATGCTGAAGCGATACCACGCATGACAAAGTATCAACTCACCCCTCAGCCCCGCACGCTTCATTATGATGCCGACCAACCATTTGCCCTGCGGCGACAAGCACCACTCACGATTATCATCGCGCGTGCAAGTGACTATGACCACGCCCGCCAGTTGCAGACGATCCTCGCGCAACACGCGATTGATAGCACGGTGAGTATGTTTACGCGGGATGACGGCGTATGTATTGCGTTGCAACCGGTTGATGATTATCCGGTGCAGGGATATCGACTTGAGATTACACCGGACAAAATTTCGCTGGCATATTCTCATCAGCAAGGCTTATTCTACGGCATCATGACTCTGCGCCAGATCATCCAGCAAAGCGATCATCAGCTGAGGTGCTTGCAGATAACTGATTATCCCGACTTCGAGCAACGGGGGGTCATGCTCGATGTGAGCCGCGATCGTGTACCGACGATGCCGACGCTGTTACGATTGGTCGATGATCTCGCGCATTTGAAAATCAACCAGTTGCAACTATACATCGAGCATACCTTCGCCTATCCACAGCATGAGACGGTCTGGCGACAGGCATCACCATTTACAAGCGAAGACTTGCTCATCTTAAAGCAGTACTGTCGCGAGCGCTTCATTGACCTAGTCCCGAATCAAAATAGCTTAGGGCATATGGAGCGCTGGCTCAAACACGATGCCTACCGTCATCTGGCAGAGTCGCCGGCGGGCTTCGAGGATTGGGCGGGTATGTGGCGCAATCCGAGCACACTCAATCCGACTGATCCGGCGGCTTTTGAATTCATCACCGCTTTGTATGACGTATTACTGCCGCATTTTGACAGCCCATTCTTCAACGTTGGCTGTGATGAACCATGGGAACTCGGACGTGGCAAAAGTCGAGCAGTCGCAGAGCAGGTCGGGGTTGGGCGTGTGTATCTCGATTGGTTGCATAAGCTACAGACCTACGTGCATCAATCCGAACGAACGATGATGTTCTGGGGCGATATTATCACCAACCATCCAGAATTGATCGCAGAATTACCCCCAGAGACAATCGTGCTGGAATGGGGCTATGAGGCGACACATCCGTTTGCAGAACGATGCCAGCGCTATGCCTCGGCTGGTATACCGTTTTATGTCTGTCCCGGCACGTCGAGCTGGAATGCGCTTGTCGGTCGCGTGGATAATGCGCGTGGCAATTTACAG
This sequence comes from Anaerolineae bacterium, assembly GCA_034437755.1. Taxonomy (GTDB): domain Bacteria; phylum Chloroflexota; class Anaerolineae; order Aggregatilineales; family Phototrophicaceae; genus JAUZRW01. The sequence goes on from DAOTTV010000004.1 coordinate 29,243, forward strand.
CAAGCGGCACAACAGGGCTTGGCATACGGGGCGAGCGGGTATCTCATCACGGATTGGGGCGACAATGGTCACTGGCAACCGCTGGTTGCATCGTATGCGGGCATCGTATACGGCGCGGGTGTGGCGTGGTGTCATGACACAAATCATGCGATGAACTTAGATGATGCGCTCAGCATCAATCTTTATCGCGATACCCGCCAACAAATGGGGCCTATCACAAGCACTATCGGCAATGTGTACAAGCAATTACCGCCTGAACATATCAACGGGCAAATACTGGCGTACGCGCTCGGATGGCGTCAAGCAGATTTACAGGCACACATCGAACAGGTTGCTGAGTGGGGCGGGGCACCGCCTGACCTACGTCCGGCTAACCTGCGTGATGTGAGCCGGCAGTTATCTGAGTTACACGCTCAGCTCGCGCATGTGCATCTCGATCGTGATGATGCTTCGGTAATCATGCGTGAGTGGTCACACGCGATTGATTTGTTGCAACACGGGGCACGGTGGCTTTTGCTCATGCAGGGCGACAGTGATGTGAGCGTACACGCACTACAGACGCATCTCACTGAGTTGATGATGACCCAGCGTGACTTGTGGCTAGCGCGGAGTCGGCGTGGTGGCTTGGCAGATAGCATGAAGCGGTTCGAGCTTTTGCAAGAAGAATATCAAAAGATTGCTAGCGAAACCTAGGGGTTCGATGGTATAGTGGTATAGACCAATTTGACATTAGAGTTTTTACCATGACACCACAATTTTTACTTGAAAAATTAGCCCAGCAACTTGCATTAATCGACACACATCGCGTTCGTAAGCGTCACCTCTTGCCCGAACTCGAATTCGCGGAAACGGATAGTTTTCATAAGCAAGTCTGGCATCAGCTCGATTGGCAACCGCTGGCATACAATCAATATTGGGGCGAGTGGTCGCAGAGTTTTGCGATTCGCACGCGCTATCAAATCCCGCTGGAGTGGGATACTGAGGCGACGATTGCGCTATCTTTGCCCTTAGGCAATGCTGGCGACGCTTTCGAGGCGCACCCCGAAGCCCTGATCTACATTGATGAGCAAGCCTTCACCGCGGTTGACGCACGCCATAACGAAATCACACTGCCGCCACAGCACAAAAATCATGCTGAACACACGTTGCATTTGCACGGTTGGACGGGCTTGGGCGATTCCTTGTTCGGTGACTATCAGCCCAAAATGTACGTGCGTCCCTGCGAAATCTGGCACATTGATGATGTTGTCCAGCAGTTTGTGGTTCTCGCTCGTAATGCGATGGCTACCGCCGCGCATCTGCCAGAAAGTGACACGACACGTCATCGCTTGTTGCGTCTCTTGCGCCAGTCATTCGCCAAAATCGACACGCGCCACCCAATCGGCGAACGCTTCTACCAGTCGCTATCTGCGCTATTGCCACAATTTCGCGCTGATATTCAATCGCTTGGCACAGCGAGCAACATCACGATTCACGCGGTTGGGCACGCTCATATTGATACGGCGTGGCTGTGGACGCTGGACATCACACGCGGGAAAGCAGTGCGGACGTTTCATACTGCATTACACCTGATGGAACGTTATCCTGATTATCATTTTGTGCAGAGTCAACCGCAGTTGTACGCCTATGCCACTGAGCAATTTCCGGCATTATTTCGGCGTATCCAAGAGAAGGCTCAAGCCGGACAGTGGGAACCATTAGGCGGTATGTGGGTCGAAGCCGATTGTAACGTCCCTAATGGCGAGAGTTTGGCGCGGCAATTTCTACATGGTCAGCGCTACTTTAAGCGACACTTCGGCGCAATCTCCGAGATTCTCTGGTTGCCGGATACCTTCGGCTTTCCGCATAGCTTACCGCAAATTGCCAAGCAAGCCGGCATCAAATACTTCTTCACGACGAAATTACGCTGGAGCGAAACCAACGAAATCCCGCATGATACCTTTATCTGGCGCGGGTTAGATGGCTCTGACCTGATCGCGCACTTCACGCCGACGCCGATGCAATTCTGGCTACGGATGCCGACGTATAACGCCGATCTCAACGCGCAATCAGCTATCGAAACATGGGAGCGAATGCACGACAAGCAGACGATGACTCGTGCAATTATGGCGTATGGCTGGGGCGATGGCGGCGGCGGCCCAACCCCGGAAATGCTCGATAATTTAGGCGTACTCGCTGATTTTCCAGCAGTGCCACAGCTTAAACCAACGTCAGCGCGTGCGTTCTTCCAGCATATTGAGCGCGAACAGGGTGCTACATTGCCTGTGTGGGATGGTGCGCTCTATCTGGAAACGCATCAGGGAACATTCACGAGTCAGGCGTGGATTAAAAAAGCTAATCGTGACGCTGAAAAGCTACTGCATGATGTCGAATGTATGGCAACGTGGGCAATGTTGGTCGATGAAACTTACGAGTATCCGCAAGATACGATAAACGCGATCTGGGAACGGGTTCTGCTGAATCAGTTTCATGATATTTTGCCGGGGAGCAGTATTAAAGCCGTCTACGACGATGCACGAGACCAATATAAAGCCATCATGCGCGAACTGAACACATTGCGTGATAACGCGCTTGATGCTCTCAAGGCGCATTTCGGCGGGGATGTGTTACTCGTGAATACGACCAGTTTCGAGCGTCAAGACGTGGCATTGTGGCAAGGCGGCACGCTCGCAGAGGGGCAAGGCTTATTCATGCCGGAGGGTACGGAAGTCGTCGCGCAACAGGTCGATGAAGGCGTGCTGATGTCGCTGTTTTACACGCCGCTCGCGCCTTTGAGCATCACCCCATTGACGCTGAAAGCAATCGACCCCGATGCACAACGCCACGAAGATAAAGACATGCGGCGACCCATCCATATTGATGCGTATGCTATGGATAACAAATCGATGGCTATCTCCCTTGATACAAATGGGGATTTAATCAGCCTCCTAAATCATATTGCTGATCGGGAAGTCATACAGGGAATCGCCAATCAATTCCAGATATTCGAGGATCGACCGTTACGCTTCAACGCGTGGAATATCGACCCCGATTATGAGGATAAAATGTGGCTTGCTGAACCTGCCGACTCTATCGAAATTGTCGAGCAAAATGATATGCGCGTCACGCTCAAAATTGTCCGGCGCATTATGAACAGCACGATTACACAGCATATCTCGATGTTTCGCGAGAGCTATCGGATTGATTTTCATACGCATGTCGATTGGCAAGAGCGTAATATGTTGCTCAAGGTGGCGTTTCCGTTGGCGTTCAAAGCGCAGAATATCATCACCGGCACGCAATGGGGCGAGATACGCATCCCGCATCATCGCAATACCTCATGGGAAGTTGCCAGCTACGAACGACCATTCCAGCAGTATATCCGCGTCAGCGAAGGGCGACAGGGGCTCGCCTTACTTGCCGATAGTAAATATGGCTTTGACTTCAAAGACAACACGCTACGCCTAACCTTGCTCAAGGGCGCGACCTATCCCGACCCTACCGCCGATTTAGGCAAGCATGAATTTACCTATAGCCTCGTGCCATTCGGCAATACAGATGCTACGACAATCGACATTGAGGACGATACACTCTATCACAGTGCGACATTTCAGTATCCTGTTATTAGCTCGCCAACAAGTTCGGACACGATGCGCGAGGGCTATAGTTTCGTTCACGTTCCGGCAGATACACCGAATATCGTCATTGAAACGATTAAAAAGGCTGAGGATAGCCATGATGTCGTTGTGCGCCTGCGTGAGACACAAGGCAAATTGACGTTATCAGTATTGGAAACTACATTCACTGTGAAGCAGGCATGGCTTAGCAACATCCTAGAAGCGCATCTCAACAAATGTACCCCTAGCGAAAATAGCGTCACGCTTCAGATAAAACCCTACCAAGTGCTGACTCTGATTATCGAATTTGCGCGGGTGACATCATGACACCACGAAAGGCAGTTATCGGGGTCGATATAGGCGGGACGAAAATCGCGGCGCACGTTTGTAATCGCGATAATCGCACTTTATACGAAGATACGTGTGCCTGTCCTGCACAAGCAGGCGCAGAGGCGATCCTTGCCAGCGTGATGACGCTCTGTCGTCGCTTGATGCACGCGGCACACGATCATGATATACGCGCGATCGGCATCGGTACCGCAGGGCAGGTTAACCCGCACACGGGTGTAATCATTGATGCAAATGATAATCTCAAGGGGTGGGCCGGCACGCGCATCGCAGAACGATTACACGCTGAATTTGCATTGCCGATTGTTGTCGATAATGATGTGCGAGCGATGGCACTCGCCGAATGTACGCTGGGCGCGGGGCGTGCGTATCAGCATGTGTTATGCCTAACGGTGGGAACGGGCATCGGTGGGGCAATTGTGCTGGACGGCAAGCTGTGGCACGGCGCACATTTCACGGCGGGTGAGTTCGGCTATATCCGCGAGAGTCATCACACGACCATTGAAGACGTGGCTTCTGGCGTGGCGATTGAAACAGTGTATGATAGCGGGCGGGCTTACACCCTACAGGAGATCACCCAATTGGCGAGCAATGGCGACCGTCAAGCACAGCAAGCTATTCGCATGAGTGCTGAAACGCTGGCAGAGACACTCGCCCCCATTGTATTGTTTCTCGACCCACAAGCGGTGATACTCGGTGGCGGCGTGATTGCGGTAGAACCTTGGTGGAGGTGGTTCACGGAAACGATCACGACATTGGATTTTGCGACTGTGAAACAACTGCCGATTCGACGGGCTGAGCTGGGTCATCGCGCAGGGATGGTTGGTGCGGCGCTTCTGGCATGGCAAGGAGTAGACAACACATGAAAATCGCCCTGATACCGCTGGACGAGCGTCCGGTGAATACACGTTATCCGCGCATGATTGCCGATATTGCCGGCATTGATTTCGACCTGCCGCCCTTGCATATACTCAGCGATTTGCGCGAGAAAAACGATCACGTCAAGCTCTATCAATGGCTGGATGATGTCGTCACACAGGTGGATATACTCATTATCTCAGTTGAGCAATTTGTCTACGGAGGCTTGATCGCGTCGCGCATCAGCGATGACCTGACACAGACTTTGTTCGGTCATCTGGCGCACTTATCCCGCTTCAACGCACAGCATTCGCACCTGAGCATACTGGCGTTCAGTGTGATTACGCGCATCAGCAACGCCAATAACAACATCGAGGAACCGCTTTATTGGGATACACAGGGCGTGCATCTCCATCGCTATAGCCAATTGATGCACCGGCAACAACTGGGGCAAGCTGTGACCGATGAGCTAGCTGAACTCACGGCGCAGATTCCAACAGAACACATACAGGATTTTACACACCGTCGCTTACGCAATCATCAAGTCAACTTGCACTTGCTAGAGTTATTCGGGCAGGATGTGTTTGACTTGCTGGTGATTAGCTCCGACGATACCAGCGAATACGGCTTCGGCACGCAGGAGAAAGCATGGTTGCAGACGTGGGTCAATCGCTTATACGCCGATGATGACCGTCTGCTGATGTATCCCGGCGCGGATGAAATCGGGTGCGTGCTACTCATGCGGGCGATACTCGGCGATGTTACCCCGACATTTTACGTGCATTATGCAATTGATGCGGATAAAGAGCGTGTCGCACCCTATGAAGATGGTGCGATTCGTGTGACGGTCGAACGGCAGATTAAAGCCATCGGTGGCACGATAACGGCTAACATCGACAGTGCTGAATACATCGTCGCGGTGAATCCGCCTTCGCGCATCGGGCAGGAGTATGACCCTGAAGCCGAATTTTTCGCAGAGGAACACGAACGCCGGCAACCGTACATTGAAACATTCGTCAGCGATATTGAACGCTGGCTCGATGAAAATAAGCGCGTGATCTTGTGTGATGTCGCCTACCCGAACGGAAGTGACCCGATGCTGATTGACAAGCTACTTCAGCAGGTCGATATAACACGATTGGCGGCATATGGCGCATGGAATACCGCCGGCAATACAATCGGAGTCGCGTTGGCGCAGGGAGTCGCGACATCGTATATGGGCGACAGCCCGCAACAGCGACAGGCACAAGGCCGCTTTTTACTGCATCGCTTCATCGAGGATTGGGGGTATCAGCATCTTGTGCGTGAACAGGTGCGCGATTGGCTCGAAGCAAGATTCGGACGACGTGACCCGAATCCCGACGACCCCGACGAACTCGCCCTGACCCATGCTGAAATCGAAACCCGTTTACAGGGTATCCTGCCGCGATTGGGCAAACTCAGCGCAGGCTATCGGCTAATGACCGTTCGCTTGCCGTGGCGACGTACATTTGAAGTTGATTTCGATTTGGAGCGTGATTCATGAACCCGATTGAGTGTGATATTGCCATCATCGGCGGCAGTCTCGGCGGGTGGGCGGCATTAACGAGTATTCCGAATGTTGTCGATGCTGGTGACTGGAATCCGTCTGTTGTGTTGATCCATGACGCTGATTGGATTGGCGGGCAGATGACGAGTCAGGGTGTCTCAGCACTGGATGAACATCAATACATCGAAACATCAGGCTGTGTCAGCAAGCGATTCTCAGCCATACGGGATGCGATTCGATACTGGTACGAATATCATCATGATGCACCGACAATCATGCAAGATAGTGTACTCGGTGCGAATATGCCGCTCAATCCCGGCAACGGGTGGGTGAGTCGGCTCTGCTTTTTGCCAGAATATGGACATGAGGTGTTGCTTGATGACTTTTGGCATCGGCAGGACTGGTTACAGGGTAGGATAATCAGCATCACAACAGATGAAAATGAATATAAGCGTATCGTTATCGAGCAGGTGAATCGGGAAAAGCAAGAAATCGTTGCGCGCTATTACGTCCTCGATGCAACGGATACAGGCGATTTAATCGCGCTGACAGGGCTAGATTATGTGACAGGAGCAGAAGCCCAAGCCGATACAGGCGAACCCCACGCGCCACCGAATGCACGCCCTCGCGAGACACAGGGCTTTACGTATTGCTTCGCGGTCGAATACTGCGCGGGTGAAAATCACACCATCGAGAAGCCCGACGGCTACGAATATTTCCGCGATAACCAGCCCTATACGCTATCCCCCATCGGGCGCGATGGTCAGCCGGTGGTATACAAGATGTTCGAGACCAGTGAACAGGGGAACTTACCGTTCTGGACGTATCGACGGATTTATGATGGCGCGTTACTCGGTGGTAATGACATCGCGCTGATGAATTGGGTGAGCAACGATTATCACGGTGGCGATATTGTCAACGCGACACCACAGGAAAAAGCGCAATATCTCGATGAGGCGAGACGGCTATCGCTCGGCTTTCTCTACTGGCTACAAACTGAATGCCCCCGCGATGAAGGCGGTTACGGCTATCCCGAACTCAAACTACGTCCGGACATCATGGAGACAAGCGATGGCTTGAGTCAGATGCCGTATATCCGCGAGTCACGGCGCATCAAAGCGATAACGCGCATTGTCGAGCAGGACATCACCGCCGCGTACAATCATGGGGCGCGGGCGAAGCACTTTAGCGATAGTGTCGGCATCGGCTGGTACGCGATGGATTTGCATCCCTGTGTCGGCAATCCTGATGTCAGCATGTATGCCCCGACGAAACCGTTTCAAATTCCCTTGGGTGCGCTCATCCCACAGGAAGAAAGCAAGGTGATACCTGCGTGTAAAAACATCGGCACGACGCATCTCACGAATGGCGCGTATCGCGTGCATCCGTCTGAGTGGGCAATCGGGGAAGCGGCGGGTATGCTGGCTTCGTTCTGTGTGGTCAATGATGTGACACCGCATGAAGTTCATGCGTCGGCGTGGCTCATATGGCGATTACAGTATCATCTCCTCAAGGTCGGATGTCCGATTATGTGGGTGATTGACGTGGCGCTTGATAGCCCGTATTTTATGGCGACACAGCTATTACTCGTGCGCGACATCATCATCGAGGATAGTCTGCGCTGGCACACGTTAGAAATTGGTCTACACCAGCCGCTTAGTGATAGCATCGACATCGACAAAGTGCAGGCTATCGCGCAGGAACTTAACACGCATAATCCCACGCAGATGATCGCCCTAGACAAGATCACCCGCACGATGACGTGGGCGCAACTCTGCGATTTATTCATTCCAGCAATCGAGGTATTACAGTGACGAAGGTTTCAACATTTATCGAACGGGTGCGCGGTAAACTGATCGTATCCTGTCAGGCATTAGAAGATGAACCGTTACACGGGGCGCAGATTATGGCGCGGATGGCGATTGCGGCACAGCAGGGCGGGGCGGTAGCGATCCGTGCCAACAGCCCGCAGGATATAGCGGCGATACGGCAAGCGGTCGATTTACCGATTATCGGTTTATACAAAGACGGCGATACAGGCATTTACATCACGCCAACCCGACAGCACGCGCTGGAGATTGTACGGGCGGGGGCGGCGATTGTGGCGCTGGACGCGACCAATCGCCCGCGTGCAGATGGTGAATCATTGCGTGAAATTATCGCTAGCATCCATGAACAGAACGCGCTCGTTCTGGCGGATGTTTCCACATTGGCGGAAGCACGAATCGCACAGGATGCAGGTGCCGATCTGGTCGCCCCGACGCTGGCGGGCTACACCGATTATAGCCGGCAACTCGACACCCCTGATTTTGATCTGATTCGGCGTATGGTAACCGAATTGACGATACCTGTCATCGCGGAAGGTCGCATTAGCACACCCGCACAGGCGCGGCAAGCGCTGGATTGTGGTGCGGTGGCGGTTGTCGTCGGGTCGGCAATCACCCGTCCGCAACTGATCACAGCGACGTTTGCTGACGCGCTCAAAGATTAATTTGACAGATCAAGAAAAGTCCGCTATGCTAGTATCAAACTGGTATAGACCAATTATCGCCTATGAGCCTTGAACAACACTACTTTCGCATTGATAACACACATCCGACACCCTTATACCAACAGATACACGATAACTTGTTGGAGTTAATCGATAGTAGTTTGTTGCAGGTGGATGATGCCTTGCCATCTGAGCGCTTGTTAAGCGAATACTACGGCGTGAATCGGATGACGGTGCGACAAGCGATTGATGCGCTCGTACAAAAGGGCATATTGGTCAAAAAGCAAGGCGCGGGGACGTTTGTTGCTAATCGGCGGCATATGCCATCGTTTACGCCGACCGTGATGGGCTTTAGCCAACGCATACGCGAGTCGGGCAGTCAACCATCATCGAAACTGCTAGGACGTGAACTCATCATACCTAATCCGGTGTTGGCACACCGCTTGAAGCTCGAAGCGCATGAAAAACTTATCATGATTAAACGCTTACGACTGGTGAACGATGAACCGTTGATGATCGAAACATCGTATCTATCACAGGCACTATTCCCGTTGTTGCTGACAGCCGATTTAGAAGGGCAGAGCCTGTATGCTTTGCTCGCAGAGCATTACAGCATGTCCATCACAGAAGCCGAGCATACGATGGAACCGACGTTGCCGGATGCTTACGAAGCGAAGCATCTCAATATCGGGCTACAGGAACCGGCGATGCTCGTGCGTGTGTTCGCGTATTCGACAGATCGCATCCCGATTGAGTTCTCTAAATCGGTGGTGCGGGGCGATAAATGCCGCTACTACTTCCGCGTGAATACGCACAAACCCATCATTACTTAGTGTTTAACCATCTGCCGTTGCTGGTAGATGTTTCGAAAATCTATTATTCATATGTAAAGTAGGAGAATTGTTACATGAAACGTTTCTTAAGTGTATTGTTGGTCTGTGTAATTGCGTTGGGCGCGTTTGGTAGCGTGATCGCACAGGAGCGCGATGATCGCCCGAATCGTGATCTTGATGGTACGTTCTGGAGTCCTACAGACGAGGACTATGACCGGTGGCGCGTGATTGAAGGCGTGGAAGACGGCGCTGAAATCCGCTTCTGGCCCTGGGCGTTAACCCCCGATTTTGAAGATTATCTCAATCAGATCATTGCTAACTTCGAGGCGACTTATCCCGAAGTGACCGTGATCCTCGAAGGTCAACCGGCTGCTGGCGCACGTGATAACATTCGTAATAGCTTCGCCGCTGGCGATCCGGCTGATGTGATTAATATGAGCGATGGCTGGGTGGCAGAGTTCGCCGAAGCAGGCGTATTGCTGAATACGGATGAAGCACTCGGCGAGCAGTATCCCGATGTACGCGAGCAGTACGTTGATGGTGCGTGGGAAAAGGTGACTTTTGAAGGCACGACGTATCACGTCCCATGGTATCTGGCGTTCTCGAACGTGATGGCTGTCAATGGCTTGATTGCCGATGAACTGGGCATTAGCGGCGATGACATCCCCAACGAATGGGCTGATGCGTATGACTTCGCCTGCGACGTGCGCGAGCAGAGCGACGGTGCTTACTATGCGTATTCGCTCGCATGGGGCGAGTTAGCTGGTCTGGGGATTCTCAACGTGTTCATCGGCGAGGGTATCGATATTTATAACGAAGATCGCACGCAGGTTGTGTTCAACCAAGATGAGCGCGCTGTCTCCGTCCTCGATGAATACAAGCGTTTGTTAGATGAGGATTGCATCCCGCGTGAAAGCCTGACCGATGACGTGCGCGAAATGATCGATCGCTTCAGCGAAGGCGAAATCCTGCTGTTGCAAACAGGCCCGCAGTTATTCCGCCTTGTGGAAGAGAATAACCCCGATGTGTACGCTAGCCTGTTCCTTGAGAATCAGTTCACCGGTGCGGCCAATATCCGGAGCATCGGCGGCGTGCAGACCCTGACCATCCCAGCTGAGACTGAATTCCCGAATGCCGCGCTCGCGTTCGCTACATTCGTCACCAACGCTGACACACAAACAGCGTTCTCGCAAGAAGTACCGATTTACTCGTCGAACCTCGATAGCTACGAAGACCCCTTCTTCACTGACGGCGGCCCGTCCCTGACTGACCAACTGCGTCCGCTGGCAGGTGAGTACTTCCAGAATGCGACCAACACCGGCATTCTCGACTTCCCGAACCTTGCCGAAGTAGAACAAATCGTACTGGGTGAGTTCCAGGCGGCATTGCTCGGCGTGAAAACGTCACAAGAAGCACTCGATAGCATGGCTGAGCGTATCAACGATATTCTAGCAAATGCTGAGTAATCTACATTTTCGTTAGCATACTAGGGGAGGTTGCTGTGGCAATCTCCCCGATGGATAAACCCCATGACAACATTACCCAATGCAACCCCCCCGACTCCCAGCATGCAAAATAAGGAGCGTTTACTGGCGGATCGGCACAAACGTCAGCGACGAAAGACGATTGTCGCTTATGCGTTCATCGCACCGGCGATGGCATTCTTGATTGTCTTTTTGTTCATACCGCTGGTGGCGGCGATCTATCTCAGTTTTACGGATTATGACCTGTTGACTGCACCGGGTTGGGTCGGTGTAGAGAACTATGTGCGACTGTGGGAAGACCCGCTATTCTGGCGCGGTTTACGTAATTCCTTCATTTATCTGATCGTCACGCCGATTCTCATTGTGCTGTCGATCGCATTGGCGATTGTCGTCAATCGGCAGATTATCGGCGTGGGGGTGTTCCGCACGATTTATTATATTCCGGCGGTGACATCGGTCGTTGCGATCGGCATGATCTTTGAATTCGTGTTTGCTGAGCCATCGGGTTTGATTAACGGCTTCTTGCTTTCGACCGGTTTGATCGAGCGTCCGATCAATTTCCTCACACATCCTGATTCGACACTGATTTCGATCATGATGGTCACGGTCTGGCGTGGAGTCGGCTTTTATATGGTCATCTTCCTGTCTGCGTTGCAAGCTGTCCCCGATGAACTCTACGAAGCCGCCGCCATCGATGGGGCGAACAAGCTCCAGCAACATCTCAACGTGACAATACCGGGCATACGTCCGGCGATCATCTTCGTGGCGATCATCTCCAGCATCTCAGCATTGAAGGTGTTCGAGGAAATTTTCGTCATGACGGATGGCTCCGCTGGCTTGCTCGATAGCGCGCTGACGTTGATGTTCTATCTCTATCGGCAGGGTTTTGTCAATCTTGAGCTAGGCTACGCCAGCGCGATTGCTGTCGTGTTCTCACTGATCACCTTGGTCTTCTCAATTATCAATTTACGTTTCTTGGAGCGTGGTAGCGATGTCGCAAGTTAAATCTGTGCCTAATAATTGGATACCGCGCCTGCGTCGCTGGTTTGGCACGACGGGCTGGTATCTGGTGCTGGTTCTCGTCGGTTTGGTTACCGCTGTACCATTCCTGTGGACAGCGTTGATGAGTGTTCGTCCCAACAGCGCCAACGTTTTCCGGCAAGGTCGCCCGCCAGAAATCCTGCCGTATCCGGGCTTGATTGGCTGGGGAGAGGGGCAACGCATCGCCCGTAGCGAGGGCTCGTATAGTGTGTTGCCGTGGGATGAGAACGTGCCCGAAGACGCTGAATTCGGCTGGTGGCGCAATTATCAGCTAGAAATCGAAGCACAAATCGAAGGCACGTCGATTGAACCTTACGCATTCCCAGCGACAACGGCGAACTATTATCGGGTATGGACAGATGTTAATCTACCGCGTTACTTTGTCAACAGCTTCATCGTTGCGCTATCGGTCGTTGCCTTACAACTCCTCACGAGTTCGCTCGCAGCATATCCACTAGCAAAGATGATGTTTGCCGGGCGTGATTTCATGTTCTATCTGATCTTGAGTACACTCATTTTTCCAGAGCAACTCACCCTCATCCCGACTTTCATCATGTCTGTTAACTATTTCGGCTTTGCGGATACCCTACACGGCTTGGTGATTCCATTCGGTGCGAACGCCTTTGGTATTTTCTTGCTCAGGCAAACCTATCAGACCATTCCTGACGAAATTATCGAAGCGGCGCGCATGGATGGCGCGAGTGAATTCGGCATCTGGTGGCGTGTTTTGCTCCCGCTCATTCGTCCCGGGTTAGCAACGCTGGCAATTTTCTCATTTGTCGGCTCGTGGAATAGCTTTTTGTGGCCCTTACTCATGCTTCGTGATCAAGCCTTGTACACCTTACCGATTGGTCTAGCTTTTCTTGAGGGCGCATTTACAGGAAACCTACGCACAGTCGCTGCCGGTGTTGTCGTGGCAACGGTGCCCATTATTTTCGTCTTTTTAATTTTCCAGAAGCAATTCATCAAGGGTCTATCAGGTGCTGTGAAAGGCTAAAATTCATGGGTTTTGCGAGGCATCAGCGCAAGTGTTTAGTTGGCGCTGTTGTCTCTGCTGGCAAGCTACTGATTTGTCGGTTGAAGCGCGTAGATAGGGTTCCTAGGGGATGTCCTCACATCACAGGTTCGACACTGATAATTGCACCGGCCTGTGATAGCGGAACGTCACCGCGTCGGTTTTGTTCAAGTTGTTCTTTGGTGAAGCCAAAGGCATTCATCAAAACTTGTAATTCGTCGTTTTTAATTTTGCTGTTTTGTGTTGGGTTCATGGGGACTGGACTCACATCATCGGTTTGATACTCATTTTTTTCAGTATAGCCTACCTGATGATAGATGCGATAGCGTTTATCCAGCAAATTGGCTTGGCTCTTTGGGATTTCGTATGGTTTTTGTTGCAGGGGCTTTGCCCCCGCACCCCCACAAGGAACTGTCGTTCCTTGACCCTGTTCATTTTGAACGCATAGCGTTCAAAAAGCAAAAGTTTTTGACGTTCCCTTTTTGAAAAAAGGGAACAAAAAGAGCTTGACCACGCAAGATACGAAAGAACCATTGGCTTTTGGTTACCTTGAATTCATGAGGATCACCAGCAGAGAGTGGCGCTTACATGGTTAGAAGGCGCATAGCATAGTCGGGGGCAGGTGTGGGACGTATTTCAGCGGTCTACTCACGACCGGGGTCGCGTACGATTGCACACGAGCTATCACCGAGAGGGACTGCGTGATCGGGGGCTTGGGTATTACAATAGAAGATCACACCATCTGCGGGCACAGCACCGTTCCAGTTGATAGCACGTTCTGTATAATATTCCACGACGCGATCATAGCCGCTGTTTCCATCCAAGGCTGGGAAGACCACCGTTACAGGTACAGCGGGGTCTACAGTGGTGTTGATTTCGTCAATGAGGGTTGTAATCGTAGGCTGATTCGTGCTTGCTAACAAGAGCCCCAGCATCAAGACGGATTGCAAGATAACGCCAGCGACCCCCGCCAACCGTAACGGACTCAAGCGCCTGCGCCGGCGACGTTGGTGGGTGATGAACAACGCCGCCGGAATCGTGAGTGCTGGTATCAAAAATGCTGAGTAATAGTCGTGGATAAAACTCGCATTGCGGAACACACTCAGGTATAAGACTCCGCCTGCCAGCATCGCCCCCCAAAACCACGGCCCATCACTCGTGCGGCGTTTGCGCCACACTGCCCGTAGCCCGAGCAAAGCCATCGTGACGAGCATCACCGAACCAAAAAACAGCACATAGACGCTAATCTGACGTAGCCATTGTAAGGCTGTGAACGGCTCAGAGCCTTCGCGCAAGGTCGCCGCCGAAGTACGCCAGACGTATGCATTCAGGATGCTATCAATTGATCCCGCTCGCTGAGCTTCGTACAACAGTAACATTGAGACTAGCGCCACCACGGATGTGATACCTAGTAACACAATATGCCCGCGCTGGCGCCAGTCACCGATGATCATGCCGACTATTCCTAGACAGCCCACAAATATGACGGCCGGCCATGCTGTCCACACAGCGAGGATTGTTAATAAGATCAGCGCCGCATAACGTGCTTCGGTCTCGCGTCGCATCCAGTTGACGAACACTGCGGCGAATAACATCAGCGCCATAAACCCTAACGGGTCATGCCCATACGACGGCTGAAAATAGGCGATGAGGGGCGTAATCCCAAACAGCAAAAGCGCCCACAAGGCCGTCTGTGCGTCATATAGCCGTCGCACGAATACATAAAAGCCACTCGCGGCTAACATCATCGCCAGCGGAAAAACCAGACGTATCGCGACTTCGTTGTTTCCTAGCACCCAGGTGAAAGCGGTCGGTAACCATACGTTCAGCGGGGGATGATGGCTATAAAATGTCAGCTCGTTGATGTCATCGACCGGGGCACTCTCGCGGGTGACCATCCACCCGATTTGATCGGTACCGTAGCGTTCATAATTTTGAACCGCCGCTGGAATCCATACGCGGAACGCATCTTGTATCCCATAATATGGTGCCGCTAAGCGAAGCGTCCAGATACCCCATAAGACTAGCAATAGAAGTGTAACCCGGAATACCTGTTGCTGTTGGAAAGGCACTGACGATGATTGTGTCATAGGATTGGGTATACCGTGAATTGTAAAAGCAAAATTTCAAAGCTTTAGCTGAGTTTTTTGAGAGTCATCAAGCGCCAGGACATCTTATCAAACAGGCTATGAGTTGAACGATCAAAAATGTGATACCATAGCCCTGCGTTGTTGGCTGTTGTATAGAGGAGTATCATCGCATTATGCCAGAGATTTATCAAGGCCCCGTTGGCAATCATTACGATAAATTTGGCACGACCAACCCCATCGCCCAACGACTGATGGCGGGCTTCACCCAGAGCTTCACCGAGCTTTATGAGCAGGTCTCACCGGATACCGTGCTTGAAATCGGTTGTGGGGAAGGACATATGTTGCACCTGATGCAATCGCACTCATCGCCGATGCTTCACGGCTTCGATGTAGCCCCCGAAATCTTACGTACTGCCCAGCAGATGAACCCAGAAGCCTGCCTGAGCTTGATGGATGGGCACGCGCTCGCCTATCCGGCGGCAACGTTTGATCTGGTTGTCGCCTGCGAAGTCTTGGAGCATGTCTTCCATCCAGAGCAAGTCGTGCGCGAAGCCGCGCGCGTCAGCAAGCGCTATGCCATCTTCAGCGTCCCGCGCGAGCCGCTGTGGCGCGCACTCAACTTCTTGCGGGGGCAATACATGCGCGATTGGGGCAATACACCGGGTCACATCCAACACTGGAGTTCCGATGGCTTCGAGCACTTCATCGCCCAGCAGTTTAAGGTTATCGCTGTGCGCCGTCCTCTGCCGTGGACAATGGTCTTATGTGAGTTACACGATGTAGCATCTGGCGGCACACGGTGAAGCAATACCTGATCACAGCGGCGAAGTTAATCTGGCTGGTACTGATAATCGCCGCTGTGGCGTATTACCTGCTCACACGCGGTGAACAGGTGCGTACACAATTGCAACAGGTTGCTATTGTGCGTGTAGTCGCTAGCTTGGCACTCTTGCTCATTGGACGTTTGTTACTAGCGCAACTAGCCCGCCGTAGCATCCAAGTCTTTGATCGAGACATCCTATACTGGCAGATGTTGCGGGGGTTTAGCATCAGCGAACCAGCCAAGTACCTGCCCGGAGGCATCTGGCATTTTGTCGGGCGAGCGGGTATCTACCGGCAGTATGCGTTATCGCCGGCAGTCATCGCCAGGGCGCTCTTACGCGAGAATGTATGGTTGGTGCTCTCTGCGGTCATCATGGGTAGCGGCGCGTGGGTGCTATCCGAGCAGGTTTGGAGCGCAGTTATCGTGATATTGATGATCTGGGGCGTGCAACTGTACTTGCTACAACCACAAACGATAGTGGATATTTTGCGCGATCTATTGCTCCAGAGCATGATCTGGCTGATGCTCGCTGGGAGCTTCATCGTGTTGCTACCCATGTTAGACGCACAAACTGTCCTATGGATGATCGGCGCGTTTACATTCAGTTGGTTGGTTGGCTTCCTCACACCGATTGCACCGGGGGGGATTGGCACGCGCGAATTTGCATTGGTTGTGCTGGTCTTACAATTATTCCCGACCGAGCAAATGATCGTGCTATCGTCGCTACACCGCTTGCTCTGGATTTTGACGGAGGTCTTGCCTGCGCTGGGAGCTTTGCTCATCCCCGCGCGGGGTGGGCAGGTTGATGTCGCGTAAGGCATCACGCTTGATGTAATACAAACTCTCCTCGTGCAAGCGTCGGTTGACTGCGATTAAATCCCCAATGAAGCCGAACACAACCAGGATAAACGCCAGAATAATCGCAACCGCACCGACAACCACCGATTGAATGTTAGACCCGCGCTGGACATTATCGGTGATGAACAGCACAAAATACCGTAGCCAGAAGCCCACACCTATCATCCAGAAGGGTAGCGATAAATACAAAAAGGTCTGCAAGGGTTTATACAACATGAATAAGCGCAGGATCGTTATCGCGGAGCGTGCGACGTACTGCGGGATGCTTTTGATGAGGCGCGACTCGCGCGTTTTGGCATTCGTTTGAACAGGCACACTCACAATCGTCAGGTTGAGATTCCCCGCCTGAATAATCGTCTCGAGCGTGTAGGTATAGCGCGTGACAATATTGAAGCGTAAGGCTGTATCGCGCGTCATCGCTCTGAAGCCGCTTGGGGCATCCGGCACATCTGTCTGCGAGACAATACGCACAACAGAACTTCCCCAGCTTTGCAGGCGCTTTTTAATCGGTGAGAAGTGTTCGATCTGATCTGTCTGGCGATCGCCAATGACCAGATCAGCTTTCTGATCCAAAATAGGTTGCACCAGCGCCGGGATAAAGCGTCCGGGATATTGATTATCCGCATCGGTATTGACGATAATATCTGCCCCGCGCTCCATACAGGCGCGGATGCCCGTCTGGAAGGCGGTGGCTAGCCCTTTGTTAACCTTATGCCGTACAATATGATGCACACCGTGTTCACGAGCAACGGTAGCGGTCGCATCAGCACTCCCATCATCAATGATCAACCACTCAAGCACATCAATGCCTGTAATCTCGGTCGGAAGTTCTGCAAGGGTCTGGGGCAGGGTCTCCGCTTCGTTGTAACAAGGGATTTGGATGATGAGTTTCATACGCAGGGTTTCCTGTCGGTCTGAGCGAGAACAATACGCCCTATATAGTATCACAAATGAACTTGCAAAAGTGTGAACACCGGCTCAAATCTGCGGATGGAACGAGATCGGGCACTTATCAAGCACGAGGCGTTGTCAGGTGAATCATAGCGCGGGAGAATACGCCCGTGACGATGACGGCGACGGTTTTTGTGAGGTGCATGTGAACACGATGAAAGGGGGGTGTTCGTTGTTCCGTTCATGGTTACGCCCGCATCGGGGGATCTCCCAAGCGAAGTTGCCGTTGTATCTGGGCTTCTTTGAGTTTGTACATAACGTGCGTTGTCGGGGGCAGGCTCTGCTACCGAGCTTGATTGCCACACTGGTTGTAGCTCCTTGAAACCCGAAAAGAGCCACAAATTGTCCAAGAATGTCGCTTGAGGCTTAGACATCTCCTGCTTTCGCCTATTGCGCTATATCATCTAAAGCGTCGGATGAGAGATTAATCTAATCGGATACGTGGGTTCAGGAGCGCATATAAGATGTCGGAAACCAAGTTGGCAAACGCGAAGACAAATACGATCATCACCGAAACAGCTTGTAGTACCGGCAAATTCTTTTGCGTAACAGCCGTCACCAACAGCGACCCCATCCCCGGATAATTGAAAACGTTCTCGATAACAACTAACCCGCCCATCAACCAGCCAATACTAACAGCAATAACTGTCAGCGTCGGTAGCACGGCATTACGGAGGACATGCCGTATAATGACAGTCCGCTGGCTCAGCCCTTTTAGGATTGCCGTTCGCACATAAGACTTACGCAGTTCCTCAAGCATGCCAGCGCGTGTCATACGAGCCACATAACCCACCAGTACAAAACTGGCTGTCAATGCTGGCAACATCAGAATACGCAACCAATCGACAAGAGTCATGTTATCTGATAGCAATGACGTTGCCTCAAACCAACCAAAGTTGATAGCCAGAATATTGACGAGTACAATCCCTGTGACGAACTCTGGCAAACCTACAAGCAACAGCGAGACGACTGAGATAATGTTATCAATCCACTTGTTCTGGTTCAGTGCGGCAATGATACCCAGAAGAATTGAAATCGGTACGGCGACCGCAAGTGTGAAACCCGTGAGTATCAACGAGTTGATGAGACGATCGAGCACCAATGGGCGCACAGGTGGGCTACCAGCGGTGAACGACTTCCCCCAATCTCCGGTCACAAACCCGACGAGCCAATTGACATATTGCTGGAGTGCCGGTTCATCTAGCCCAAACTGCGCGTTGAAATTGGCGATTGCAGTCGGCGAAGCATCGCGACCCAATACCAGTTTGGCGACATCTCCGGGTAGTAACTGGGTTAAACCAAAGATGATAAAAGAAGTAACCAGCATCGTCACGACCAATAGAAGTAGGCGACGTAATACGTAACGGGTCATAGTGCTAATCTATCCTCGTATGATATTGATTTAAAGGTCGTCTTCGTTGCGGAGGATGCGGCGTAGCCCATCCGACATGAGATTGATGCTGATAATCAAAATGGCAATTGCCAACACCGGAAACCACATTTCCCACGGCTCAGATGTCATGCGCGGACGCGCATCAAGCACCATGCGCCCCCATTCAGGAGACGGTGGTTGTACACCCAAGCCCAAAAAGCCGAGCGATGCGACGAGAAAAATCGCATAAGACAACCGGAGCGATGCCTCAACCACTAATGCTGGCAACACACTTGGGAAAATCTCGCGGAACATGATATGTAATGTCGATTCGCCACGTAACCGCGCGGCATCCACATAACCACTATTACGAACACTGAGTGCAGCACTGCGGACAACACGGGTGATGATGGGCGTGTACAAAATGACAATCACGATGGTCAAGCTGATATTATTCGCGCCAAAGGTGTCGATCATGGGATTATCGAGCGATGAGAGAATCGGCACAACTGTTGAGATCATCACGAGTGCAAGCACTAAGGCCGGTATAGATAGCATAATATCAAGCAACCGTGAGATGAATTCATCCACCCATCCCCCAAGAAAACCCGTGAGCAAACCGAGAAACGTCCCGCCGACAACGGATAATGCAGTTGCAATCAACGGCAGTCCGATAGTGTCGCGTGCGCCCCACAACACCCTGCTATAAATATCACGTCCGCGCTGGTCTGTCCCCATCAGAAAAAGCTCTGAGGGTGGTTGGCTCGTCTGTGCCCGCCGGTCTTCAAGCCCTATATCAGTGCCACGAATGATTTGGTCAAATGGATAAGGGGCGATGAGTGGCCCGACAAATGTCAGAACGATGAAGCTCAACGTGATGAGCATCCCAACAAATGCCAATGGATATTGTGCCATTTGGCGGAAAAAGTTGAGCAGTCCTTGTAAGTATTGCAACGGTAGAGCCTGCGTAGGCTCTACCATATCATGTTTTGTTGAATTCATCGCGTTAGTCGGCGAAGCTCACTAAGCGGAAATCTGTACGACCCGGGAAGGGGTGCATCTGCAAATTCTCGACTGTATTGGCATGGGCACCGACAACGGGACGGAAGTAGACAATGATGATCGGACCTTCTTCGACAAAAATCTGGCTGATCTGGTCATACAAGTCGGCGCGTGCTTCAAGGTCAGATGTGACCCCAGCGACTTCAATCAAGTCATCAAGTTCGGCGTTTGACCAATTAGATTCATTGAAAGTCGCACCAGTCTGGTAAGCAACGTTCAGATATTCTTGAGCAACCGGGCGTGTTCCCCATGCGGTCATCCCAAGTTGCGCGTTGAGCCAGTTGTTTTCACCTTCAGCATAGTAGACATTTTCCGGCACGATATTCAGCTCAACATCAATACAGCCACCTGCCCACATCTGCTGGGCGAATTCCGCTACCAATCCATACTCGAGAGTATCACCAACGAAGAAGGGTACGACGACACGCGCTTCACCATCGACAGTTTCGACAAACCCATTACCAGTGCCATCTTCTGCAACTGCGGCGATGAGTTCACAGGCTTGTGCCGGGTCATAGACTTGGTTAGTTTGTTCGCTGTAGAAGCTACCATAGATCGGGCCGATCGGGTCATTATTGCCGACGACACCAGAGCCATCGAGTGCATCGAGGTTGAGCAGTTCGCGGTCAGTCGCAAACTTGAATGCCTGCCGCAAGCGGACATCTTCCCCAATCGACCCCTCGTCTGTCCGCAGGCGGATGACAGGATGTGTATTGGTCGGTTCTTCTAAAATGGTAACATCTTCAATGCTCTCCAACGTGCTAAGTAGGTCATCGGGCACTTTGATGATGTAATCGAGCGCGCCACTACGCAGGCTGTCAAGGATGGTTTGGTCATCATCGAAGAAGATAAGCTCAATGCCATCCAGTGCCGGCGCACCATCGAGCCAGTAATTTTCATTGGCAACGAAGGTCGCGTTTTCTTCAGCGCCAAAATCGACCATGATGAACGGGCCTGTCCCATTGAAATTGACATAGGGGTCTTCACCATCGGCGATGACGTTCACATCAGTGCTACCATCTTTGACAATCATCGAGAAACGCGACGCAATCCCGAACAAGAAATCCGCATTCGGTTGATCGAGCGTAAACGTGACGGTCAAGTCATCAACTGCTTCAACGCTCCATGTGGGTTCGAAGATCGGTGTGCCATCATCCGTCTCGCCAACTTGCTCTTGCCCGAGCAACCCGACAATTGATGACCCAACGTCTACTAAGCGATTGAATGTGTAGACAACATCACTCGAGGTAAAAGGCGTACCATCTTCAAATTGCACGCCATCGCGCAACGCGAACGTGTAGACCAAACCATCATCACTGACTGTCCACTCCGTAGCAAGGCTCGGGGCGAGGTCACCACTGGGCAAAATATCAATCAGGTAATCATATTGAAGCGAGTTGAACATGACTTCTGGATCATTAGCACCGAGGGCGGGGTCAATGGTTGTCAGCTTACGTAGACCAACGCGCAGGACATCCTCCTCTTGTTGTGCGAGCGACGTTGAGCTGAGGGTCGTTGCCAAAATCAGCACGAACATGACAAATATACGAAAAGTTTTACGCATCATTCCTCCATTGGGGAGATTATTAGCTTGCATTATGAATTGGATGAATAAAAACACCGTAAGGTCATCTAGCTATTACACAGTCAATAGCCATGCGGAACGTATTCCACTGAGTTAGTGGCGTGCTAGACGCGGAAAACAAAATGCAGAAAGGAACGTCCGATGGTGAGTTGGACACCCACACGATGACACACAGCAATCGATGTCAGCGCCCGGCAATGGTCGAAACAACTTGATTGTATGAGTTAGTTTAAGGTGACTCACTCCAAAGACAACAGGTCGAATTGTGAACCAACCAAACGACTACGATTGCACCTAGAAGTACCAAGCGTACAACAATAGCGCGTGATGTGTAAAGGTTACCTTTTGGTAATTATATTATATCGCAAGGTATCTGAGTTAGGCAAATTCAGGATAACATGTGGGTGCATTTCATCTGATCGATGCGCCAGCTTAGCGTTATCCGATTACGATAACCTTACTGTGTACAGGCTAGCTGATCCACCAGCTGCATCGAACTATGTATATCACGCGTAGATGATGGTCACTATGAGCAAGGATTAGGATTTCATGATACCTGTACAAAGCATCTGAATATTGGCATGCACCATATCATCAATTACCTGCGTGCATTGTATCGACGATTATCATCGCGTCGGGGGCGCAAACGGGTGGCAATTGGGACGGCACGCTCAATTTTAGTAATCGCCTACCATATGCTCAAAAACGGCACCGAGTATCAAGACTTGGGAGCTGATCACTTTGACAACCGGCATCGAGAGCGAATTCAACGGCAACTTGTTAAACGCTTAGAAGCTTTGGGTGTGCAAGTATCTATTGAAGCACCTGCCGTCTAACGGATAGGTCACTAAAGCTAACTTCATGTTTTTCGCCATCTTTGATGTTAGCTTGCTTTGATTTGTCCAGAGGCACTACCTCATAGTCATTTTCATAGGAGCAGATGAAATCGAAACCCGGGAACCAGACAATCATCACATGCTAGAACGATTTGGTATCTTCACCATCATCGTTCTCGGTGAAGCCTTCGTTAAAGTGCTGGATGACGCGCAAGGTACCGCGCTAGGTATAGAACAAGTCATATTCGGTATCCTTGGTTTGGTGGTCTTGTATACGCTATGGTGGCTCTACTTCTCGGACGCTGCCGACAGGTTATACGATCTCACATCCAATGTAAAACTGAGTAGCTGGTCATGGGGGCATTTCTTCCTTGCAACATCTCTCGTTGTATATGGTGTTGCTGCAAAAAAGCTCTTCGCCGAGACAATCAACTATTCTAACAAAGTGGTTACAGACGAGTACCGCTTGCTACTGACCGTTGCCGTTGTGATCTTCTTGCTGGCACTGGCTGGGATCCACGCGACGCTAACACCATCCGGCGCGAGTGGTTCACTGGCTTTGGTGTGGCCTACATCGGCTATGCAACGTTTATCGCTGTGTCGGTTCTGGTGCGCATGAGCGACGGTACGGTATTTGCACCGCTGTCGTTGGCGCTCGTCAGCAAACGCCAGTGTGGAACAATGGGTGAGAGGGGCGTCGGTTCTTGTGCGTTGGTGTCAACCATTGAGCCGACAAGTTGGTGAGAACCGCGATGACCGCTATCATTCCGTTGGGCATGACCACGCTCCCGTTAGCTATGCTTTACATGCTTACCACATGCTGCCAGATAACGCCTCCACTATTTACAAAGATTTCAGGGTAATCGAAGCGATCAAGATTGTGCTACAATAGGTATATCAACTAGCGAAGGATACCGATATGGTTTTCAAAGATCGCACCTACACATCCAGCGAATACGAAACCCTCGCCACCCAACACCCGGACCGGCGCTTCGAGTTGATCCACGGGGAGATTATCGAGAAAATGCCGACGCAACTACACGCCTTTATTGTTCAAATGCTAAGTGGATTTCTTTTCGTTTTCCTGCGAGAAAATCCTATTGGCTATGCGCTAGTCGAACCCCGCTACCGTGCCCCCGGTGACGAGCATAACGACCGCATCCCCGACCTATCATTTATCACCAAAGCACGCGGTCCGCTGGTGGCGCGGGGGCCAGCCCCCTACATGCCCG
>DAOTTV010000005.1:0-67597 GCA_034437755.1 Anaerolineae bacterium
GCCAACAGTCTCACTTTAAATCGCTTCTCCGCCGCGATGCTTGAGCTTGCGGCGGCAAAAGCGGCGCGACATCTGATGAAGTCAAAGAAAGCGACGGAGCAGTTATGGAAATTGATTGGACAATCGTCTCAGAAGTAGGCGCACAGGTCGCTAGCCGATATGCGCGGCGACTGGTGATTTTGATGATCGCCATCGTCAGTCCGGTGATTATTCTCGGTCTTTTCTTGCTCTTGGGCATCGGGGCGATTGACTCCCTGCGGATTGGCATCCAGCTAGGAGTCGTCGCATCGACCATGACGCTGTTCATCGCCTTCGGGCTAGGTACATACACCGGCGCGATTGTCGGGCTGTGGGCGGGGATGAAGCGCGAATGGCGCGACATCAACCTGCCGACCCTGCGGACACGGCAGGTGGCATGGTGGGCGAATATCGCCTTGCTCTTGCCGCTGGTGCTGTGGGCGATGTGGTTTCGCACGCCACTCTCGTTTTTGCAGGCGGTGGTGGGCAGTGCGCCGATTGTCATCATCAGCAGTATGTTCGCGCGTGGCAGTGTGGCGCAAGCCGCTGATTGGCTAGAGGAGCAGTTCTTCCGCATTGGTGAACTCGATCCCGACGAGTTTGAACGGCAGGCGCAAGCCAAGCGCAAAAACGCCAGCGCATAGCGTCCCGTCTCAGTCCAGCACAGCCCCATCTAGCACTTGATACTGCACGACGGGGTTATACGCGCTCTCGATTTCTGCCAGATTGGCAATTTCTAGATACCCGCGATCGTACAAATACTCGACAAACGCGCCCGCTTCTTGCAGGGCGAGCAAGACATCGAAGCCGTGTTTATCGGGGTAGCGTCGCTTGCTGATCTCCACGATCGAGAGTGGTTCGCCTGCGGATCGAATCAAGTCGAGCATCATGTAGAGCTTCTCGTCAATCCGCGCCTGAAGCGCGTCAATGCGCCCGTGTAGGTCGTCCATCACATCTTCATGCCCGCCCATGACAAGCCGAATATCCTGCAATTGTCGGATTTTACGCAGAGCATCGCGATAATGCCCCAAGCCGGTGTAATTGGTGATGCTCTCGGCGGCGACGTGCGGCGACGTGCGCGAGAGAATATGATCGGCACTGAGCAGAATATCGCCAATGCGAATCGCCACTTGTCCTGAGCAATGCCCCGGCACATGATGAAATTCTAGCCCGTCGATCACCACGTCATCATCGAACATGAAATGCACATCCACCGATTGAAAGTGTTGCTTGCTGATGCCGTACATATCAATCAGCTGTGCCATGCGTTCATCGCGCACGCCAGCCCGCTCTAAGAAAATCGTCAGGTCGTTGGTGGCGATCGTGCGCCGTTCTTCGTAATTGGTCAACACACGCCGATCAAGCGGATGCACGCCGACCGTCGCGGTGCCGATCGCGCTCAGCAGATCGGGCAAGCCGCCGAAGTGATCAATATGCCCGTGCGAGATGATGACGCGCGCAATATCGTTCATACGAAAATCTTCGCCGTAGTCGCTGTGGATGGTGGCTAAACCGCGCTGGAGTTCTTCGCTACAATTGCCAAAGCCCGACCCGACATCAACCAGTGTCGGCACGCCTGCGCCCAATAGGACGTAGCTATAGCCGACAAAGCCCGGAAAGACGTACATCGGGATGCGATAAATTGTGACTCCGGTATTGCTCATGAAGCGTTCGACTGTCGGGGTCGTTGTGACCATAATCGTGTGTGTTCTCCCGTGTTTAGGATGATTTCAATTTTGGCAGGGATTTGGGCTTGGGTACAGTCTTGAGGATGTCGTTGATGATCGCCGCTGTGCGCTTGCTGTAAAGCCAGACCATCCCCGGCTTGACCTGATGCCCGCAGATCACCGCTAATGAGACGACCAACGACTCGCCAAATTCGATGATGTATACGCCGTTGGCATCGCCTTCAAAATAAGTCGAGTGGAATTTGGTCTCGTCGAGCAAGTTCGCCAATGATTTTTGTCCGGTGTGGTCGATGCTCAGCGCTTGCGTCAGCACTTGCAGATCATAATCGTCGAGCGTGCCCGCCGCGCCGACCATGTTGCCATCCGTATCGACCAGACCGACGAAGGACGCGCGCACATGCCCTAACAGGCGATCGAGTTCGACTTCGATCCGTTTGAACTGGTTGCGCCCCAGCACCAGCGCCGCCGGACGGGTGCGCGGGTCGAGCCGTTTCGAGCGATCGCGAGTGGGGGCGGGTTTTTTGGGTGGGGCGGGCCTTTCTTGTGCGGTGCTTTCGAGCCGGCGTTGCTCCAATTGCCGATCGACCTGCATCAGCAAGAGCGTCATATTCAGCGGTTTATACAGGTAATCCACCGCGCCCAAGCGGAAGACCGCTACCGCACTCTTGGCGGATAGATCATCGTCGATGACGATCACCTTGACCCCCGGGCGCAAGCCGCCGACCACCGCCAGCAAGTCCATCCCGCTCAAATCGGGCAGTTCAGCTTCGGTGACAATCAGGGCGAAGTCCGTCAGCAGAATCTCGCTGAGGGCTTCTTCAAAGGTGTTGGCTTCAACCGTCGCATAGCCCCCCGCCTCCTCCAATGTATCGACCAGTTGGTCGCGCAGTATTTCGTCTTTAGCGACAACCAAAATGCGCTCTTTTTGTCTCATTGTAGCTATGCCCCCACAATGGGTCTAATGATCAGTTGGTGGTGATGAGTGCTTGCAGAAGGGTGGCAACATCTAGCACTTGATACAGGTGTTCGCCCGTGCTGATGACGTGACTAATCCACCGCCCCCCGCTCTGTGTTGCTTGGACTGCATCAGCCTGCACATATTGTACCTGAAAAACGTCATCTACGACCAGTCCAGCGCGCCAATCATCCGCCTGCACGACAATGAAGAGCGTGTTAACGTCGATCGCCGCCCGCGCAAAGCCGAAAACGCGGCGCAAGTCGTAGATGGGCAAAGGTGCGCCGCGCCGATTCGCCATCCCCAACAGGGCGGGATGGCTATCGGGCAGGGTGGTGACGGTCACCATCGCGCTGACTTCGACGACGTGCGGCAGGCGCAGGGCGTAGCGTTGCTGTGCCATCTGGCAGATGAGCAGGGGAGTATGGGTCTCGGCTTCAGGAGTCATCATCATTGAGCCACATCACCATGATAATGACCGGCGCGTCGTCGTCGCCTGCCCCTAGCATAATCTCATCGACAAGATCGCCCATCTTCGAGCGCAAGCCGACCATGATATTGTTGACCGACTGCCCCTCAAGCCATGGCGTGACGGATGAAATCTGTAAGCCGACGCGCGCGCCCTGATCTTCGTCGATCACACCGTTGAGGCTGAGGACGTGCGTCTCGCCGGTTTTCAGCACCAACTCGGCGAGTGTCGCGGCGGCACTGCCCAGCTGGGCGCGGTGGGCTGGCAAAAACCCCAGGAGAGAGGCGGCGCGGCGCGTCGTATCGCGCACAATCATGATGTCCATGCTATCTTCCACCGCTACCGTGAATACCGGCGGGCGCATTTTATAGGGACTGGTCGTGTCGGTCATGGCGTGCTATCTCCGGTCGCTCTCGGTGGGTCGGTTAGTCGCTATCATTTTCCAGCAAGCCGAACTCTTGCAAAGTCTCGATCAATTGCTCAGAGGCGAAGATGTCCTTCGGGATGTAATCATCAGCCCCCGCGCGCAAGCCGGACATCGTCGCCTTGGGGCTGGCTTTTTCCGTCAGCATAATCACCGGTATATTCTGCGTGCTTGGGTTGCGCTTGAGGCGACGACAGACCTGAAAGCCATCCATCGACGGCAACTTCACGTCCAGCACGATCAGCGCCGGTGGGTTCTCCAATGCCGCGCGCAACCCCTCCGGCCCATCATAGGCGACGCGCACCTCTAGCCCGACGCTCTCTAGCGTCTCTTTAATTTGTGCCGCTTGTGTCTGGCTATCTTCCACCAGTAGAACCTCTGGTGCCATCGTGTCCCCTGTCCTAGCTTGGTCAACGGTGTGTGATCGTACAAAACTGTAATGTGCTTTATGATCTATTTTATAGCAATTTCTGGATTTTCAACGGGATATTTAGCAAGGGTTCGATATGCGTGACCGCCTCGCGCTCGATCGCCGCGCGCGGCATCCCGAACACGATCGAGCTGGCTTCGTCCTGCGCGATCGTCACCGCGCCGGCTTGCTTCATCGCGCTCAAGCCGGCAGTGCCATCGTCGCCCATCCCCGTCAACACCACGCCGATCGCGTCCGCGCCGCAGGTCTCCGCGATTGATTCCATCATAATATCGGCGCAAGGATGATAGCGCGATCGGCCGTCATCGGGTGTCAGGCGGGCGATCAACTGCCCATGCTGGCGCTCGACGCGCAGATGCGACGACCCGAGCGCGAGAACGACACTGCCAGCGATCAAAGGCAGACCGTCCCGCGCGAGGCGCACACGCAAAGCCGTTGCCCCGTCTAACCAGCGTGCGAGTCCGTCCATGAACTCGTCCGGCATGTGCTGGGCGATCACGATCGGCACCGGAAAATTCGCCGGCAACTCACGCAAGAGACGGGTGAGCGCGCTGGGGCCGCCCGTGCTGGACGCAATCGCGATGATTTCCGGCGCGACTTTGACCGCCAGCGCGGGCTGGGTATCCGCCAGCGATAGCGTCGAATACATGCGCCGCGAGACAACCTTGACGGCGGACATCGCACGCAGAGTCGTGAGTAGCTCGCGGTGCTTGGCGGCGAAGCTCGGGCTATTGCGGTGCGGCGGCTTGGCGATCACCGCCAGTGCGCCCGCTTCTAAGGCTTGCAAGGATAACTGCACATCCTGCTGAAGCAAGCCACTGACGACCACCACCGGCGTGGGATAGCGCGTCATGATTTGTCGTGTCGCCTCTAAGCCATCGATGCCGGGCATCTTAATATCCATCGAGATCACATCCGGCTGAAGGGCTTGTACCTGTGCCAGCGCGTCGGTGCCGTCGTAGGCTTTGCCGACCACGCGCATATCCTCAGCTTCGTCTATCAGAGTCGTCAGATAGCGCCGTATCGTCGGACTATCATCGACCACCACCACGCGAATCTCATGGCTCATCGGGCACATCCTCATCTCTCTCAGGGTCTATTATGCGCGATGTAACAAAAAGAAAACAGTTTAAACTTGGTTGGAAAACGGCGACGCGCCCGCGCTCACTTCGCGCCCCGCGTCAACACAGCGAGGACGAAGCGCGGCAGGCGCATCATGCGGGCGATGCGCCACGGCTCGCGATAGAGCCGATAGAGCCACTCTAGCCCACGCTCTTGCATCCACTGCGGGGCGCGGGGGACTTTGCCCGCGATGAAATCCAGCGAGCCGCCCACGCCCATCGCCATCTTGACCGTCAAGCGCGGGGCATTGCGCGCAATCCATTTGTCCTGTTTGGGCGCACCATAGGCCACCAGCAGAACATCGGCGCGGCTCGCGTTGATGCGCTCGACAATCGCCTGCTCTTCTTCATGACGTGGTGAGCCTTCGTAGGTGCCGACGATGTTCAAGCCGAAGAATTGTTCTTCGAGGACGAACTTGGCGTATTCGGCAATGCCGGGCCCCGCCCCCAGAAAGAACAGTTTCCAGCCCCGTTCAGCCGCCTCCTGGGCGATGCGAACCACGCCATCACTGCCGGTGACGCGCTCTTGCAAGGGCGTGTTCAGGCGGTGTGCCGCCCACAGCAAACCGGCTCCGTCCGGCACATTCAGATCACTGCGCCGCAAAATCTGGCGGAAGAGCGCGTCGCGCTGGGCGATCATCAAGAATTCCGGATTCACAGTGCAGACGTGATGCAGGCGTGTGCCCTGCTGTACCCATTGATCGATCAAATCCATCCACTGGTTATAACTGATGTTATCGACCGGTAAGCCCAGCACCTGTATCGTCTGCGTCCAATCGCGGGTGCGCGACGGCGGCGATGCCGGCGGGGGTGGCGTCCCGTCGATAATCGCCCGTGCGACGGCAGTCACCTGTTGTGCGCTGACCATCTTCATGCAGGTGCGCGCCGCACAGCCTTCACGCAAGCCGATCTCATGCCCGATGAAGTTGCACGGCGAGCAAATCGGCGCACTGCGGACGGTGACGACCGTCCCGCCCGGCGACCACGCGCCCCACGCCGCTGGATTGCTAGGCCCGAAGATCGACACGACCGGCGTTCGCACCGCCGCCGCCATGTGCAAAACGCCGCTATCGGTGCCGATGAACAGGTCTGCCGAGCGCAACACATCGGCGAGTTGCGTCAGCGTCGTTTTGCCGGTCAGGTTGATGCTGGCTTGGGTCATCGCGTCGGCGACGACATCGGCATCGTCATCGACCGTGCCGACCAGCACAATTTGCGCGTTGTGCGCTGTGACCAGCTCATCCGCGACCTGTGCGAATTTCGCCGGTGACCAGCGCCGCGCCTGACTGTAATCGCCACCGCCGGCGTGGATAATCACGCGGATGCCGCGATGCATCGCAAGCGGTAGAATACCATCGTCGAAGGCGACCTGTGCGCGGCGTGGATCGCGCTCAGCCCCCAGCACGCTCACCAGATTCAACCAGTATTGCGCCTGATGCTGTGCGCCGAAGCCCTCATCGGGGACGCTATCCGTCAAGAAACGCACGTTTTGGTTGGGCTTCTGCAAGCCGATGACGCGCTCAGCGGCGGCAAAGTGGGCGATCAACCAGAATTTGAAGCGTCCGAGGCGCAGGGTAAACTGATGAAAAAAGACGACCGTATCGAAGTCATACTGGCGCAGGTCGCGCAGTTGGCGCAAGGTCGCCGGATTGAGCAAGCCTAGCGTCTGATTGAAGCCGCGTCGTTCGAGCGCGATTGTCTCATCAATCAGGTCAGCATCGACTACGGCGAGCGTGTGACGCGCCGCGAGCAAAGTCAAATGGGCATCCGGACGGGCTGACCGCAAGGCGGCGAGCGCCGGCGTGGTCAAGATCATGTCGCCAATATCCGCGAGTTGTACCAGTAGAATCCGTTCAGCCATGGGCTATCCTGTATCGGTCGCTTATGCGGTCAAGCGATATGATAGACCATCAACTGTGAACCGTGTAGGGCGTGGGGCGTTGTTACGATAATCCGGCAAGCGTAAGATCGACAGCGGTCGCCCGTTCTGGCACAGGCGGATTTGCTGTCGCACTCTCCCTCACATCTGCGGACGTGCCCTTTGGTTTTTGCGCTTATGTCGAACGTGTTCGGGCGTGCTTGCGCGTGCGAGCGAGACCTTGCGTCTTCGCCGAAGCACAGTACAATCAGGCTAAACAGCCAAAGGATACGCCGCTTATGTCGATGAGCAACGTCGCACAACTTTCGCTCATCCATACTGAAATCTTCCATTGTAAGCTCTGCGCCCTGCACACCGGACGCACGCACACCGTGCCGGGTGCTGGTGACCCACACGCCGATATGATGTTCATCGGCGAAGCACCGGGTAAAAATGAGGATGAACAGGGCTTGCCCTTCGTCGGGCGCAGTGGTCAATATCTCGATGAATTGCTGAAAGGCATCGGATTGGTGCGCGATGACGTGTTCATCGCCAACGTGGTCAAATGTCGCCCGCCGGATAACCGCGACCCGCACAGCGATGAGATCGACACTTGTAACGCTTATCTGCGGCGACAGATCGCCGTGATTGACCCGCTGCTGATCGCTACGCTCGGTCGCTATAGCATGGCGATGTTCTTCCCCAACGAGAAGATCAGCCACATCCACGGGCAGGCGCGTTATGGCACGCGCCGCGCCTACGTGCCGCTGTTTCATCCGGCGTATATCCTGCGTAATCCGAACAAAAAGCCGGAGATGGAAGCCGACTTCCAGCAGTTGTTGGCGATCACCGCTGAGGTGCGCCAGAAGCGCGACAGTGGCGAGATGAGCGCCGACCCCGCAACAGATGACCCGATTGAGTCACAGATAACTACCGATAGCAACGACCCGCGCCAGATGGGTTTGTTCGATTAATCGCGCCCACTTGTGGAAATTCGTCGCCGATGGCTCTGCACAGGACACCCAAACGTGCTATCATTACTATCTCACATATGATATACTCTTAGAACATTCTATCGAATTCCCTCTGCAAACCAAGGTTTTGAGGTAAAGCTCATGGCATTTATTGAAGCGCCAACCAATTTCTATTTAGGTCGTGCCTACAATCAACAAGAAGGCAAATTGGCTGATGATGTCATCTACTACGACTCGCGTGATCTAACGACGCACGCGGTCGTCGTCGGCATGACAGGCAGTGGTAAAACTGGCTTGTGCATCAGCATGTTAGAAGAGGCGATTCTGGATAACATTCCGGCGATCATCATCGACCCCAAAGGCGACATTACCAATCTCGGTCTCATCTTCCCGGATTTGCAACCGTCGGATTTCTCGCCGTGGATTCATCAGGATGATGCGCGGCGCGCCGGCATGGACGTGCAGACATACGCGACGGACATCGCGCAGACGTGGCACGATGGCTTGCAACAGTGGGGCATCGTCCCTGATCGCCTGCGCTGGCTGAAGGGCGCGGCACAACTGAGCATCTACACGCCCGGCAGTGACGCAGGCTTACCGATCAGCATTCTCGCGTCCTTGCGTGCGCCGCGGGGGGGCTGGCAAGGGCAAGAAGAGATCATCCGCGAGCGCATCAGCGGCTTAGTGACGGCGCTCTTCACGCTGGCGGGGATGAACTTCAAGCCGGTGAAAGATGTCGAACACGTCCTGCTCTCGAACATCATCGAGCATAACTGGCGACAGGGGCGTGATCTCTCGCTGGAGGATATTGTCCTGCAAATCCAAGCGCCGCCCTTCGATAAGCTGGGCGTGATCCCGCTGGAGCAGACTTTCCCCGAGAAGAAACGCTATAAAGTGGCGATGGAACTGAACAACATCATCGCCTCGCCCTCGTTCCAATCATGGTTGAACGGGCAACCACTGGACATGCAAAGCCTGCTCTATCAACCGAACGGTCGTCCGCGCGTGTCGGTGTTTTACACCGCGCATCTCAACGATCAAGAGCGCATGTTCATCACGACGCTCTTGCTCGAGACGATGATTAGCTGGATGCGTACCCTGAGTGGCACGCCTAGCCTGCGCGCGATCCTCTACGTGGATGAGATGTTCGGTTACTTCCCGCCCTATCCCAAAAATCCGCCGACTAAAGAACCACTCTTGCGCCTGATTAAGCAAGCGCGGGCCTTCGGCATCGGGCTGGTGCTGGCGACGCAGAACCCCGGCGATCTCGATTATAAGGGCTTATCGAACGCGGGGACGTGGTTCATCGGGCGTTTGAGTTCTGAGAACGATCGCAAGAAAGTGATGGACGGGCTGAAATCAATGGCGAGCGCGGATGAGAGCATTGATTTGCGCGATGTGGAGCAGATGATTGCCGATATTACGCCGCGTGTGTTCCTCATGCGTAACGTCCACAACGACGGTCCGCCAATGCTGATGCACACGCGCTGGGCGATGAGCTATCTAGCAGGCCCGCTGACGCGCAAGCAAATTAGCTGGATGATGCAAGGTCAAAAGCAACAACTGATGGCGCAGACCGCCCAGCAACATTATGTCGGTAACCCGCAGAGTAACTTCGGCGGGCAGGACAATCAGGGCTGGACACAACCGCACCAGACCGGCGGCTTCAACCAGAATCAGGGCAACTTCGGCGGGCCGCCGCCGCCGCCGGACTTCAACCAGAATCAAGGCAACTTCGGCGGGCAACAACAGGGTAACTTCAACGCGCCGCCGCCCCCGCCGGGCTTCAACCAGAATCAGGGTAACTTCGGCGGGCAACAACAGGGTAACTTCAATGCGCCGCCGCCCCCGCCGGGCTTCAACCAGAATCAAGGCAACTTCGGCGGGCAGACGGGCGGCTTTAACGCGCAGAACGCCCCCAACAACATGGGCGATACCGGACAGTTCGATACCCAGCGGATGAACACCGGCGGCACGACTCGTAGCGATCGCCTGCCCGGAGATTATGTCCAGAGCAAGCCGCCCGTATCCGGCAATACGCAAGAGTACTTCTTGCCCCTGTATCTGACCAGTCAGCAAGCCTTCGCGATCTATGAGCAACGCACCGGACAACGCCTGCCGACATCCGGCGCACAGGTGATGGTCGCCTACAAGCCGATGTTGATCGCACAGACGGCGGTGCGCTATAGCGAGAAGAAGGGCAATATCTACACGGCGCGCAATTACGCCTTCCATGTGCCAGAGCTAGAAGCACGCGGTCTGATCCACTGGGAAGAACACGTCGCGCCCCATGTTGATTCGCGCCAACTCTCCGACGATCCCGAAAGTGGCGCACCCGTCATCTACGCGGAATTGCCACTGGGCTTGCAGGATGACAAGCGTCTGCGCGATCTAGAACGCGAGTTGAAGGACTTCCTGTATAACACCGCGCGCATCATCGTTCCGCATCATCCAGATTTCAAGCTCTATGGCGATCCTGATGGCGACTTCGGCAATTTCCAGTCGCAGGTGTACCAGAAAGCCCGCGAGGAGCGCGACGACGAGATCGACAAGCTCTCGCGCAAGTATGGCGGGATGCTGGATAAGCTAGAAGATAAATTGCGCGATAAAGAGCGCGAGCTAGGCGCGGAGAATCTGGAAATTCGCGATCGTAACCGCGAAGAACTCTTCACGACGGGTGAGGCGATTTTCAGCCTCTTGCAGGGGCGTACCAACTACACGCTCTCGCGCATGAGCCGTGCCACTCGCTATAAGCGTCAGGCAGAGGCGGATATCGAGGAGAGCCACGAAGAAATCACCGAGATGCGGGGCGAGATCGTGCGCCTTGAGGAAGAATACGAACAACAGCTGAACCAGATCAACAACAAGTGGGCGCAGATCGCGCAGAATATCCAAGAGCATACGATCACCCCTTACAAGAAGGATATTCACGTCAACCTGTTTGGGGTGGGGTGGGTGCCGCATTTCTATATCAACGCTGGTGGTCAACCGGTTGTCGTCAACGCCTTCTCGCAGTGAGCGTGAACGGACGCTGACGCTGAGCGTACAGACAAATTGCATCACCTTTAGGGGGCGCATCTCGTTTACGGACGAGGTGCGCTCTGTGCATCTGGCATATGAGCGTAGATTAACCGAATCGTGTGCAACACATATAATGGTTTAAGATTCCCATGTTACAATACAACATATTGGTTGACTGAGCGTATACGCTTGTTGTACGTCCTGCTCATTTTCTAGCAAGAGTGGCTATTCAGGCGTATAATTAAAGAGACAAAAACTGTAATCACCCATAGGATTGATATGATTCGTCTAAAACGTAAAAACACGGCATGGCTCGCCGTGCTAGCACTGATTATCACGGTCGCGTTATTTGCCGCGCCGGTCGCCCTGCCGGTACAATTCGCGTTGATCTCGCTGTTTGCGATCGCGGCGATTGCCTCGACGGTCGAAATTGGCTCAGAGCGCGAGTCGCTGATTGACGCGCTCCGACGTGCGCCAGTGCGCCAGCGCGTCAGCCCACAGGCGAAAGAAGCACAAGAACGCGCTCGCACGCGCGGCGGCTATGTCAATAATGATCTCTTGATGCTCGATGTCGGGTTGATCTCGATGAACAGTAGCCCAGAGGGTATGGCATTCCGGCGCGCGCGCACCGTCTCGAAGGACGATGACGGGATGCGCCCCTTCGTGACGCTCCACGTTGAGCCGACAGAAGCCGAGCGCAACGCGGTGATCCGCTTTGAAATTTTCGATCAATATGGGGAGCAACAATTCGTCCACGAACTGCGGGCTTACTTGCGCGAAGGCGAGATGAACATCATGACCGATCATCACCTGCCACTCGCCGGTAACGGCGGGGTCACGGGGTCGGGCGATTGGGATTTGCGCGTGTACGTCGATGGTAATCTGGTCGGGATGCACAATTTCATGCTGTCGCCCTCTATGCGCGAGCGTCAGCGGCGCCTCGCCGGCGAAGAGACGGTACAAGACCGTTATGCATACGACGTGATCGACGAAGTTGAGCAAGAATTACCGCCCCGCCTGCAAGATTTGCTCGGTAATCAAGGTGGGCAATCCCGACCGCGCACCCAGACGCGCCTCTCTGACGCGCCCCAATCCTCGCGCTCGTCGTCGGATGCCGATGATGAGGCGGGGCGCAGTCGCCAGCGGAGCCGTACATCTTCCACCCGCAGACGGAGGTAAACTGATCATATGGATTTTCGGAACAACCGCAATACGATCCTGCTCGCATTCATCCTGTTGATGCTGGCGGGGGTTGCCCTGCTCGAATCGAGCGCGCTCGTCGTGTTGATCTTGCTGGGCTTGCTCTTTCTCGTTCGCCAGTTCGATAACAATCAACTGGATACGGGCTACGATTATGATAGCAACTACGACACGGATTATGACTATTACGAAGATAGCACCTATGGCTATGAGTACGACTACGACGAAGAGAGCCGCATCAATCGCCAGGCGCACACCGACCCCGTCTATCGCCATGCGCTCGAATCGGTCGAGCGTGCCGGGCTGAACCCCGACGATGTGAAGGTGCTAGTGGTCGATATTGGCGTGATGACGTTTAAAGAAGATGGCGAGCCGACCGTGTTCCGCACATGGTCACTGCCGGATGATGTCGATTATGTGCAACCCTTCGTCTGGTTGCGCTTGCCCAGCCAGGCGACAGGCTTGGTTCGCTTCGAGCTATTGGACGCGACTGGCGATGTGATCTACGTCCATGAGGACGATCACAATCTCCAGCGCGGGCGCAATTTCGTTGTCCCCAAGACGCGCCTGCCGATCCACGAAGCGCTTGAACTGGATGGCACGTGGGGCTTGCGCGTCAGCGCGGATGGCGTGATACTCGCCGAACATCAATTCAACTTCTTAGAGCCGAGCGATGCCGCCATTCGTCGCCACATCGGTGAAGATGGCGAGATCAACACCGAATTACGCGCGGTGATGCAAGAGAACCGCCTGCCCAAGATGTCACTCGATGACTTGCTAGCCTACCAAGAGCAAGAAGATGAGCAACAACAGCGCGGCGGTTGAGGCCCGGTCGGTGCTTCTCATCGGCGTCGCCGGCAGTGGCAAAAGCACTGTCGGGGGCGCGCTGGCGGCAGAAATCGGCTACGCTTTCTACGATGGCGACGATTATCACCCGCCTGCCAATATCGCGAAGATGGCGCAGGGCATCGCGCTCGATGATGCCGACCGCCAACCATGGCTCGATCGTTTGCATCAGCTCTTGCAGACGCGAGCGCCACTCGTGCTGGCATGTTCGGCACTCAAACGCGCGTATCGTCGTCGCCTGTGCGCGGGTATCGCGCCCGATCTGGTTTATTTGCGTGGCTCGTTCGATCTGATCTATGCGCGGCTACAAGCGCGGAGCGATCACTTCATGCCGCTTGAATTGCTTCGTTCCCAGTTCGATACGCTGGAAGAACCCGCGCGCGATCATGCGCTCTACGTTGATATACAGTCGGATGTCGATACAATCGTGAGCCGTATCGTTCATCATCTGCAAGCCTAGGAAGCACGCCCAGCTATCATGCGCTCTGTATTCTCATCTCTGATCTTGATCGCTCTCATCAGCATCGCTGTGAGTGCCTGTACGCCCGCCACCACGCCCCCAACCACGACCGAGATTGCGATGGTCAAGCCGATTGCGACGGTCTACATCTCGCCCACGCCGGATGCCTCAGCCCGTGCCGCGACCCGCGCCGCTAGCACGCCGACACCGATCCCGCCGACCGCGACCATCATCCCGACTGAAACGCCCTACATCGGCAACTTCGTCGGCGAAGCCCAGCGCGAGACGGGCTTTGAGTCCTTTCGCGAGCCACTCTTCGCGGTCGATGCGACCATCCCCGCGCCGACAGCCGATGTCGCACGCTGTAATATTGCCGTCAACGGCACGTACTTAACTGTGTGGCAGACAGAAACCATTGTCAATCAACGCATGGGATGCCCGATCCAAGAAGCCTTCAGCTTTTTCGCACAGGCGCAGGTGTTCGAGAATGGCGTGATCTATCATGATCCCTCGATTGATGCGGTGTGGGCGATTATCCAGAGCGACATGCCTGAGTTTGAATATCTCGAAGACCCGCCTTCCGCCTCGACGACCGGCATCCAGGCGCCGCGCGGCTTGGTCGTGCCACAGGGCGTGATCGGGGATATGTGGCTCGCCGTCCCAGATTTACGCCCGCGTATCGGCTTCGCGCGCGTTGACGCGCAAGAAGTCGGCATGGCGGCGCAACGCTTCGCCAACGGCACCTTCCTCGTCGATCAGAGTAGCGAGCAACTGTTCGCGCTGGTCAACGATGGCACGGTGCTGGGGCCGTATCTCGCGCCGCCCCGCACCACCGACCCGCCGGACATCCCCGC
Source organism: Anaerolineae bacterium (assembly GCA_034437755.1). Taxonomy (GTDB): domain Bacteria; phylum Chloroflexota; class Anaerolineae; order Aggregatilineales; family Phototrophicaceae; genus JAUZRW01. The sequence goes on from DAOTTV010000005.1 coordinate 14,319, forward strand.
AACCCCGCAACCGTGACCGTCCGCGCTCAATTCTGCGGGTGATCGCCGACGTACCGCGCCCGCGGGCGGATCATGCGGTCGCGCTCGTATTGTTCGATCGCATGTCCGATCCAGCCGATGGTGCGCCCCAGCGCGAACAAGCCCAAGGCACTGCCTTCTGGCAAATTCAACACGCGCGATAAGACCACCAGCGCGGTATCGACACTCGGCGCGTCGCCCATCAATTCCTGTGCGCTGGCAATGGCGGCGTTCGCCAGCTTGACTTCGGGCGAGTCGGGATAGGTAGCGCGGATAGCGTCAATCAGCGTGCGCGCGCGCGGGTCGCCATCGGGATAGAGCTTGTGACCGAAGCCGGGGATGCTCTCACCGCGCCGCAGACGGGCGGCGATCACAGCGCGGATGTTGCCATTGTCGCCGGCTTCGTTGAAGAGCGCATCGACGCGCTCGGTATAGCCGCCGTGCTTGATGCCCTGCAACGCCGATAACCCACCCAGCACTGCCGCGTAGGGCGTAGCGCCGGCAGAAGCGACGACCCGCGCCGCGAACGACGAGGCGTTCAGCTCATGGTCTGCCATGACGATCAGCGCGATATTAAACAGGTCGATCGCCTGTGGTTGATCGGGACACCAACCGCGCTGGAGCATCTCGGCAACGGAGACATTCTCCGGCACATCACCCGCTAGCACCGACCCCATCAAGCGCAGAATCCGCGCACCGGTCGCCGGCACGACGCTCGCGCGCAGGTCATAGGCCGTCATGTCATCGGCAGCGGCGGCCGGTAGGAAGGTCTGCAACTCCTGAATCGGCGTGAGGAATACGCCGTCTAGCTCCATGTGTAAGAGCATCATCTCGTACTTCTGCGCGGAGATGTGAATCTCAAAGTCGAACAGATCATGCGCGTTGTCGGTCGTGCCCGTCCAGATGAGCGCGGCGATTTCTTCTAACGTATGCTCACGCGCTAGCTCTGCGACATCCTGCCCGCGATAATAGACCTTGCCACCGTCAATCAGCGTAATGGCTGAATCCATGACGGGTGCGCCCCAGTGCAGGGCATCGCGTGCGAGTTTCTCAGGGTTTTTGCGCCCCTCTTTGCGTGCCAGCAACTTGTCGATGTCTTCGGCATAATAGCGTCGCTGGCGTTTGCCTTCTGCCGTTTGTTCAGATCGAATCAAGCCGCGACTGACATAGGCATAGAGCGTCGACAAACTAATGTCGAGGCGGTCGGCGGCTTCTTGAGCGGTGAGATAGCGTTTTGACATGCAGTCTGTCCTAGATGATTAGGTTGGATACTCGTGCGTCTACGCTCTCATTATAGCGCATCATAGCGCATCGCCCGCTGTTACATGCGTTATGCTTCGTCCGCCAGTTGTTGTAAGAACTTGGGGTTGGCGACTTCGAGCTGTTCGGTGGTGGTGGCTTTCAGGTGTTGGAACAGGGCGCGGTCATCATCGAACTCGCCCGCCCGTATGCGTTGGCACAGCTCGTCATTGCGTGCGCGTAAGCTCAGGGCGAGGTCGCCATCGCTGGTGGGCATCTCCGCACCGCCCAGCAACATATTCAAGCGCGACCACTCCGCCCGCAGATGCCCGCCGCGCATACTGATCTCGCGCGCGACGATCTTGAGGACGTTGATGCTCACTAAGGTCTGGAAATAGAGCTTGAAATTGGTCGAATGGGCGACGGGAATCACCTGCGTTTCCAGATGATGGCGGGCGGCTTCGAGCAATTCGGTGGCGCTTGGGCGGTCGTACATCGGGCAATCTCTCCTCAGGCTCAGCTTGTGTCAAAGTCATGCGTCCGCAACCACACGCGGATCGCGTCGGCGAGTTCACGGCGCAGGGCGAGGCGGCGCGTGATGTCATACGCGGCGCGGTAGGCGCTGTGATCGGGCGCGGGGGGCGTGCCATCGTCGGCGTAATACGTGCGATAGCCCTGCCGGATTAACGTGCGGTAGGACTCCGCGTTGTAGATCGGTGCGCTGTAGGCAAGCGACTTCGCCCCGACGATCACTTGATTATCCGCGTCCTGCGCGATCACCCATACGCCGAACAGCGTCAGCGTGCGATAGGCATCGTAGCCAGCCTCATGATACCACACGACGGCATTCGCCCAGCCCGCCCCGCTGAACGCCGCCGGCCCATAGTAGGTGTGCGCGGGCAGGTAATCGGGCGCGGTCTCGGCGAGGACGGCTAGCACGTTCAAGCCGGCGAGGATATGCGCTTGTTCGTTCTTCTTCTTCTTTTGTGGGGGTTGCTGGCTGTGCCACGTACTCGCCCGCCGTATCTGGCGGCGAATGCGCTTGCGCTGGCGATCAGACATAATCATTATCGTCCTTGGCTCATGTGTAGATGTTGGCTCTTTGGGATGTCGCAGGGGCTTTGCCCCCGCACCCCCACAAGGAACTATCGTTCCTTGACCTAACTACTCAGGGGCGTTGCCCCCGAACCCCCACAAAGGACGATCGTCCGTTGAACCTGTACCTGCCGAACGCTTTGCATTCGGCAAAACTGGGGTGCAAGGGAGACATCCCCTGCTGGGGCGTGGGGTGAAACCCCACAAGAAGACTCTACCTGAGTAGTTACTGACCTTGTTCAAAAAGCAAAAGTTTTTGGCGTTCCCTTTTTTCAAAAAGGGGACAAAAAGAGTTTGACCACGCAAGATACGAAAGAACTCAAAAACTAAATTGGTCAAGCACTAGGGCTTAATCAAGTTCAAGAGATGCGAGAGCCGCTTCAAGTCGCTGATGTCGCGTGCGAGTTGTTGCCCACACTGCACATGAAAAGCATAGCGTTCGTCGTCATCATCGTAGGCTTGCCACGCCGCAAAGCGGATTGTCGCCGCCACCAGATCATCGCTCGGCACTTCTGACGCGTTCAACAACAGGCGAAAGAAGGCGGGATCGGCAGTGAAGGCGCGAATGTCGGGCGCGGTACAGGCTTCGACATCCGAGAGACTCATGGGCGGGCGTGGCGGTAGGCTGTGATACATGCGCCCATCGACCACGAAGCCGGCGTTGATGATCTTGACTTCGACCGGAATCATGCGATTTTCGCGCTGGTCGCGCAGGATCGTCTCGGGCACGGCATCGCCCAGCACCAGCTCGCTGATGAGTTGGTCGTCTTTGATCTCCACTTTGTAGATCACACCGATCGCGTGGATGTCGCCTTCGGTCTGTCCGGTATTGGCGATGGGCGCTTTGACGAACGCGCCAAAATCGTGCTGGGTGCCGATGTCCTTGCTGTGCGTGCCACAGTCGAAGCCGCGTGTACTCGCCCGCAACACGCGCCCGATACGCTCGGTCTGATGCTCAGTCATCGTCAATCATCTCCTCACCCCACATATCATGATAGCGTTTGTCACTGCGGGCGAGGTCTTTGCCGCGCGCTTTAGCCGGCATCGTACTGCCGACTAAATCCTGCCGGATGCGCCGCACCTGCACGTTCACCAGTTCATCCAGTTTACGCCGATCTTTACCGCCGATCCACGCCAGTTCGTCGGCGCGGGTCAGCGCGTAGGGATAGGGCGTGCGCCCCTGTAGCTTACACTGCGCCAGGATCAGCGCGTGCAGGGCATCCACCCGCTGGCGATCGCGCGCGACCCATACCGGCACGTCAACGCGCACGACTTTTTGCTCATACTGGTTATAGACCTTGAGATAGAAGAAGGCAATTTCGTAATTTTCGCCCCGATCTTTGAAGGTCTTATTCTGGGGCGATGACTGCACCATAATTGCCGAGCGATCGCCCGCTTGTAAGACGCGGTTGAACAGCATCACGTCGCGCAGCCCTTCTAAATCCCCCGCGCGCGCCAGTTGCGCTTGCTTGACGCGCACATCCGCATGGCTATCGAGGCTCATCAAGTACAACAGTTGAATCACGCGCCGACTGCGGAAGGGGCTATCAATGTAGCCGGCAAGTGTCGCGTTCGAGTCGTGCATGTGTACCAGTGCGCCCATATAATCGCTCATCAAATCGCGCGATTTCCGCGAGTCGTCGCCGCCAGGCAGGTACAGCAGGCGATTGTCATAAAAGGCGATCGTCGGCATCTGCTGATGACGGTGCGCCCACGCGGTTTCGGCTAATTTCTTCATCTCGGCAACAGTACGCCGATCATCAATGACGCGATTGGGGATCACGCGCCCATAGCGATCATGAACGTGATCTTTATGAAATCTGAGATCAGGATAAGTATATTGCTGGGGCGTGTGGTCTTGCCCGTGATGATAGACGAATATGCCGACGTTGATCAGATAATAGTGAATCGGCGCGAGTTCGTCTAAGTAGACCTGCCCGCCATCCGCCGCGATGACCGTCGCCTGCGGTGGCGCGTCTGGCTCGGGTACGATCCAGTTAATCGGCTCGGCGTTGGGCAGATCGAGCGGGGCGGCCCCGCGATAGCCGCTGATGTCGCTACTGCGTACCCAGTCGATACGCTCGCGCACCGCGTCGAGATCGCCCGCTTGTTGAAAGCGATCCCGCGCCAGTTCAACGCTCGTTTGTAGATCAAAGTCGAGTTGTTCGAGCATTGTCCCCATGCGGTAGACTTGCTCAACAACGCGATTGAATTCAAGTGTCATCGCGCGTGTCCCTTGCTGGCTTGCGCCCGTGTGTGGGCTGGTTGATCTCTTATTCTAATCATCTGTTCGCCGATGTCAATTGATAGGCAAAGTGCCTAAATTACCACCGACGGCGTGACTTACACTTTAAAATTACTTGAAATGTGACATAATCAAGCATGTGTGAGAATCCTCTTATTATTTCTGCTGAAATTAAATTTACGCGCATACCTCACTCTTACAATTATATCGATCACACCCGTTTTCACCTAATTGCGTGTATAGGAGTTGTATTCGTTATGGTATCTGACCACCCCGAAAGTGAACTGTCGTCGGTCGGCGTATCGCAAGAGTTATTGTTCGCTGGCGATAGTGTCCGCCTCGCCGGACAAGTTGATTACCCCAAGAGCAAGCCCCCGTCGAGTGGCTATCCACTGATTTTCGTGATCCAACATGCGACCTGTACGGCGCGTAAAGGCTACAATCATGTGACCGACTTCGGCACGGATGCGGGGGCGGCGGTCTTTCGCTGGGATAAGCGCGGGACGGGCAGTAGCGGCAACGGGCGCGATGGCACCGTTGCCGGCGATACGCTCAAAGCCTATCGACAGGCGATCAACCTGCCCAGCATCAACCGTAACCGCGTTGTGATCTTCGCGCAGAACGAAGGCACGCTTCTTCTGCGCGAGACCTACGCGCAAGTCGTCGCCATCAAAAAACCGCTGGGGATCATTCTCGGCGGTAACATGCTCGATGAGACGGCGATCCTCGCGCTGGATGTGCCGCTACACATTATCGTCAGCAAGAACGACTGGAACGCGTGGCAAATCTACGCCGAAGCGGCGGCAGATGCCCATGCCCAGCAAACTGGTCATCGCTCGTCATTTTACGTCGCGATGAACACCAACCGCCGCTTGATGTACACTAGCGGCAACACATTTCATAAAGGCGCAGAACAAAGCATAAGGTATTGGTTAAAGCACGCATGTCAAATTTCAACGTAGATTTCACAGGTAAGACCGTCCTCATCACTGGCGCGGGGGCCGGGATCGGCAAGGCGATTGCCCGCGCCTTTGCACAAGCCGGCGCGAATGTCGCGCTCAACGATTTGAACCCCGATCGCGTCGAGACGCTGAGCGAGGATTTGCAGAGCGCGGGGCATGATGTCGCTGGCTTTCAGGGCGATATATCGAATCGCTTTCAGGCATCTGCCTGTATCGAACGCGCGCGCGATGCCTTCGGCAAGATTGACTTTTTGATTAACGCGGCGGGTATCTTCAAATCAGAGCCGATGCTCAAGACCGATGAATGGGACATCCGGCGACAGATCGAAGTGAACGCGATTGGCACGTTCTTCATGGTACAGTTGATGAGTCGTGTGATGGCGGATGAGGGCGGCGGCGTGATCGTCAACATCGCCAGCACTGCCGGACACCCGCACCCGATCGCACAGGGCGCCGGCTATGTGATGGGCAAAGTGGGCATTATCGGGCTGACGAAGCAGGCGGCGATCGAGCTAGCGCAGGATCAAGTGCGCGTCAATGCGATTTGTCCGGCGAATGTCGATGAGGATGATATGCCGGTGCCGGATGTCCCCGCGAACGCGCTAGGGCGCGTCGGTACGCCGGATGAGATCGCGCAGGTGGCTTTATTTCTCTGTAGCGACGGCGCGACCTTCATCACCGGGCAGGCGATTAACGTCGATGGGGGCGAGAGCTTCGTCTGATGGGACGCAATCGCCCCCCTGCGTTACTCAGCGATTACCTTCAGCGATGATCTCATCGACGGCGTTTGCTAGCTCGCGTAGGTTACGAATCTGGTACACGCCGTCTGATTGCCCGGCATAGTGGCGCATATCGCTATCACCTGTGCCCCATTGCGCGGGCGGCTCCGGGCAGAACCAGAACAAGCGACGCGCCTTGCGTTGTATATCCTGATGAATATCGAGGCGCGGATTGTTGTAGTTGTTGCGCCCATCGCCGAGGATAATCACGGTCGTGCGGCTGTCGATCGCACTCATGAAATCGTTGGCGAAGGTGTTCAAGCTGTTGCCTAGATCCGTGCTGTAGTAGCCGGGCGGGTTCTCGCGCAGGACTTTTTCGACCGCATCCTGTGAGTCCATCTGTTCCAAGTCCATCGTCACGTTGACCATATCATCGATGAAGACGAAACTGCTGGTCTTCTGGACGTGGTCTTGCATCTCGTAGACTAGCGTCATCAAAAATTCGACCATGTAGCGCATCGACGTTGATAGATCGCAGATCAGCACCAGCTTGGGCTTTTTGTGGCGCGTGCGCCGCTTGAGATTGATTGGCACGCCGCCGTAGCGCATGTTCTGGCGCAGGGTTTTGCGCGGGTCGAACTGACCGTTCTTGGCTTTGCGCTGGCGCAGGGAGGCGCGACTGCGGAGTTTAGCCGCGAGGCGGCGAATCTCGTCGCGGATGTTATCAATATCGTGCTGGCTCAGGCGATTGAAGGGAATATCGAGCAAATCCGGTTGCGGGTCGGGTTCACTGCGCGCCATATTCTCGGCGAGTGTTGTGCCGACGTAATTGCTCATCTGCTCGTTCATGCCCTGTAGATTCTCGCGGAGCATCTGCTCTAGCTCTTGCAGGGCGTCGTCGCTCATGCCCATCTCGGCGAGTTCTTCCATCAGGTCGGCAATCATGCGCTCGAGCGAGTTGGTCTGCATCTGGCGTTGCATGCGCCGCTCGAACCAGCCGCGCTGGTACATCTCATCGCCACTATCTAAGCCCGCCGCCTGTGCCATCTGGTCGAGTTGCTCTTGTGAAAGCGGTTGCCCGTTCAGCATCTGCTCCATCATCTGGCGCAGGGCATCAGCATCGCCCATCAGCGATTGTAAAGCCTGTTGCAACATCTGCTGTTGCTCCGGCGTGAGGTCGTCCATGATGTCTTGCAAGGGCGGTTCGTTGTTTTTGAAAAATAACGGGAAGAAATAATCGAAGGTCGGTTGATCGCGATGTTCTTTGACGAGTGTCGCGCTCAAGGTCTGGCGGAAGTTATCCATATTGCGGATGCCTATTTCATTCACGCCATACATCGCATCTTGTGACTCAGATAGCGAGATGCGAATACCGGCGGCGCGTAACGCTCGAATGAATTCGACCATGCGTTTATCCATAATTGCGTGCCTCAAATCTCAAACTAGCGGCAGGGGAAATATTAATACGATGCGACCGCACTCTACAGACGGTACGCCACTTTCATGGTATCTTATTTTGCAGTGGCACACAAGCAACGCGCGACAAACGCTATGCAAAGAGTCATGAAGAGTCAGCGGGGGAAAGCCTTCGGCAACGGCGCGTCACAAAATCTGCGATAGAAAGGCTTTCGTGCGCTCGTTTTCAGGCTGGGTATAGAAAGTCTCGGGGTCTTTGACTTCGACAATTTGCCCCTCATCCATGAAGATCACGCGATCCGCCACTTCACGCGCGAAGCCCATCTCATGCGTGACGACGACCATCGTCATACCGCTGAGTGCCAGTTCTTTCATCACGTCCAGCACTTCTTTAATCATCTCCGGGTCGAGCGCCGATGTCGGCTCATCAAAGAGCATGATACGCGGGTTCATCGCCAACGCCCGCGCGATGGCGACGCGCTGTTGTTGCCCGCCAGAAAGCTGAGCCGGGAATTTATCGGCTTGTTCAGGGATGCCGACCCGCGCCAGCAGATCACGCGCCACCTGCCGACAGTCGTTCATGTTGCGCCGCCGCACTTCGCGCTGGGCGAGTGTGATGTTCTCGAATACTGTCAAATGGGGAAAGAGATTGAACTGCTGAAAGACCATGCCCGTCTCGGCACGAATTTTGCTGATCTGGTTGGTGTCGTTGTCGAGGACGATATTATCGACGGCGATCACGCCCTGCTGATGCTCTTCGAGGCGGTTGATACAGCGAATCAGCGTCGATTTGCCCGACCCCGACGGCCCGATAATCACCACGACTTCGCCCTCATCGACGGTCATATTGATATTTTTCAGCACATGGAAATCGCCAAACCACTTGTTCATCGCGCGGATGTCGATGATATGCTTAGACTTGAACCCATTATCTGCCGCGCGATCGCGCGCGGGCAAGCCCCACGTCAGCCCGATTAGGGCGATAATCGCCAGCAGCAAGCTAATGATGGTCGCTAAGCCGGCGGCGATCATCATGCCCAGCACCGCGCGCGCGATAAAACCGACCAGCATCACCAGCCCGAAGCCGACGACCATGCCTACCGTCGGGCTATAGCCACGCTTCGAGAAGGTGTCCGGGATTGTCACTGCGCCGATCAAGCCGATTACGAATGTCAGTAGTGCATGTGTCCAACTCATGGCTATTGCTCCCAATATCATCGCGTTGCTAGTGCGCGTGTCATTATTGCGCCTGCATGATAACACAACGCGATTACCCGCACCACGTGACAAAACCGTTATAATATTTCGATCACGGGCGATCACGCTCAATCGTCGTTGTGCGCTATATCACCTGATGGTAAAATGGCCTAAACTAATTAAAAAAGCAGGTCACGCATGACGGATAAAAACGACGACAAACAACCGAGTGCTGATAATCAGGACGTGCAGGCTGATGTATCCGAGCGCGATACGAACGATTTGCGCTCGGCGGCTGAAGAAGCCTTACAGATGTTTCATCAGGCGCAGGATAATAAACAACAACTGACCCGCGTTGATCTGCACAAGGATGACGTTATAGCGGCGCAGAATCAGCAAAAGTCTGGTGATGATGCCGAAGCAGACGACGCGCCGGAAGCCGACACGGACGCAGATGCAAGCGATAGTGACAAAAGCCCCGAAAAGCCGATGGAGATCGGCAATACGACGCATGATCTCGCGAAAGCGGCTTACGAAGCGATGCACCGCGCACAGGCAGAAGCCGACGACGAAGAAACGACCGCGAGCGCACCCGTAGCCGAGCCTGACCCGCGCCTGGACTTCCCGCCGGAGATGGCGCTATGCCTCGATGTCACCGACACGGCGACGACGCTGGTGCTGGATGTCACGGGGGAGATGATCGTCGGGCGGGCGGATAACGTCACGGATTATACGCCGAATGTGGATTTAACACCGCACGGCGCGTACCGTCTCGGCTTGAGTCGCCGTCATGCGGCCCTCATGCGCGAGGATAATCGCCTCAAAGTCAAAGACTTGCAAAGCCGCAACGGGACGTTCATCAACGATATCAAAATGGAAAAAGGTAGTATCGCCCCGATCCGCGATGGGGATGACGTGCGCTTCGGCAATTTGACCGTGCGCGTGTCTTTCCAGTTGAAGTCCGATTCGTGATGGCGTAGACGCTGTGTGGGCTACGCCCGCTCATGAGCCTTTAGCCGCCTAAAATTCGCTCGACTTCGCTGGCGGCTTGTTTGGTCGCATAGAGGACATGCCCCATGTGCGCGTTTTTGGCAACGAGTACCGCGACCGATGCGCGCCCCGCCGGATAGACGACCATCGTCCCATCTTCCCCTTCCATCAGCAGGCGTTCCAGATCGCCCTGTGCTAAGCGTCCCAGCGTTTTTTCCGCCAGCCCGATCAGGGTTGCCGACATCGCCGCCACCTGCGGGCTACTCGTTGGATTATGATGCGGGTTCTCTTCGTCGCCTGTGGGGTAAGAGGCGACCAACAAGCCGTCAATATTGACAATCACCGTTGCTTTAACACCCTTCACCAGAGTGTGGAGCTTTTTGAGTTCACCTTCTAGGGCTTCACTGCGAAATTGCTGTGTCATTCATCGCCTTCCTGTGTTGCTTGGGTCTAGGGAGTGTGGTTACCCTCTGCGTGATAACGTTCTGTCTACGATGATAGCACGTTTTCAGGTTTTGGGGTAGCAAGGAGCGTTAACTCTTGATGATTAACGGTATTCGCGCTCTGATTCGCGGATGTTAAAACATTGCCACTAAGTCTTAATATACATTTAGGGGGTTGTACCGCTACAATCATGCGGCTTGATCGCCTGCGGGTACGACTACAAAATAACACAGTCCTCTTGTGGGGTTTCGCCCCACGCCCCAGCAGCGGATGTCTCCCTTGCATCCCATTTTTGCCGAACGCGGAGCGTTCATCGGGCACAGGTTCAAAGGACGATCGTCCTTTGTGGGGGGCGGGGGCAACGCCCCTGAGTAGCCACGGGCGGCGGTATAGAGGGAGAAATATGGGTGTCCACGCTATCATGTGGTTATACTCGTCTGCCTGCAACTTTGTATCAATTGACTAAGGACACATGACTTTGGCTAAACATCTGCTCACCTTTGTTCATATCAGCGATACGCACCTGCACCTTGATCCCAGCTATATTGGCGACTATGCCGCCTACCCATCGCGCCAGCCCGTCAAAAGCCTGATTGATACCATCAACGCGCTCGCGCCAAGGATCAACTTCGTCCTACACACGGGCGATATTACGCATAACCCGACCACGCCCGAGCATTATCACATCGCGCGCGATCTACTTAGCCAGATCACCCATCCCGTTTATTACCTGCCCGGCAATCACGATAACGTCGCCATGTTCCAGCGTGAGTTTATGGGCATCCCTGAGGCACTGGTACAACCCCATGCCGATCTCGAATTTGAGGCGGGCGGCGTGCAAGTCGTGTTGGTCGATAGCCACCGCCCCGCCGAGGGCGACGGCGCAAACGGATGGCTCGCCGCCGACCAGCTTGAGTGGCTCGATCATCTCTGTAGCGATCCCGATGATGAGCGCCCGCTGATCGTCGCTACCCACCATCACCCGATCCCGCTAGAAGCGCCGTGGCTCGATCGCATCGTGCTGACCAACGGCTTAGCCCTGCATCAGATTTTGCTCAAGGCGAAGCACCGCCTGCGCGGGGTGTTCTACGGGCACATCCACGAGAGCTTAATCACCGTACGCGATGGCATCAGCTACTACAGCGTGCCAAGTGCCTGGTTCCAGACGCGCACATGGTACGATGCCATCCAACCAGCGAACGGACACTTGCCCAATCCCGGCTTCAATCTAGTAACCTTGACCGAGACCGATACCTTCGTGCGCGTGCGGCGTATCCCATTGTGAGTATGAGTTAAGAAAAATCCTGTGATTTAACGGGTGTTCAAAGCACGCATGACGACTGTTAGCGCAAGCTGTGCTATAGTTTGTATGGACAAAAATTTTTCGTATCAACGAATTGTAGAGGATTTTTCCATGCGTAAACTAGCACTTTCACTCTTGTCAATACTGGCACTCATGGTGACGAGCGTCGCCGTGGCACAGGATGATGACAGCTTCAACCTGACCATCCTGCACACCAACGATACCCACAGCCACCATGAACCCGATGGCGACGGCAACGGCGGGGTCGCCCGGCAGGCAACCGTGCAACAGCAGATCGCCGAAGAAGTCGAGAATCTGGTGATTCTGGATGCTGGTGATCGCTTCGCCGGCACGCTGTTCTACACCCAATATCTGGGGCAGGATAACGTCGAGATCATGAATGCGCTGGGCTACGACGCGATGGTGCTGGGCAACCACGAGTTCGATAATGGCTCGCAGGTGCTAGCAGATTTCGTCGCCGGCGTGGATTTCCCCGTCCTCGCGGCGAACATCGACTTCAGCAACAGCGTGGAACTCGCCGATAGCGACATCCAAGCCTCGACTGTGCTGGACGTGAACGGCACGTCGGTCGGCGTGATCGGCATTGATACAGCCGATACGCCGGAACTGGCGAGCGTGGGCGATGGCGTGATCTTCACCGATGAATACGTCGAAGTCGTCAACGCGCAAGCCGCTAGCCTGATGGACAACGGCGTTGACATCATCATCCTGCTGACGCACGTCGGCATTGGCACTGATCTGGCAATGCTGGAAGATTTTGAAAATGTCGATGTCGTCATCGGTGGGTACAGCCACACGCTGATGGGCAACCGCTGGGCCGATGCCGAACGCGAATACCCGATCATCGTTGAAAGCCCGCTGGGCGAGCCGACGGTCTACGTGCAAGCCGGCGAACACAACCAGTATCTCGGTCGCCTCGATCTGACTTTCTCCGGCGGCTTGATGGTCGATGGTGAGGGCGATACGATCTTCCTCAGCCGTTACATCACCCCCGATCCTGACTTGCAGAGCATCGTCTCCGATCTCGCCAGCCCGATCGAAGAACTGCGCCAGCGGAGCATTGGCGCGACGACGGACGTGACTCTCGTCGGCGATCGTACCGTGTGCCGTGTCGAAGAGTGCATCCTCGGCAACATCATCGCGGATGCCCTGCGCTGGGAAACCGGTGCCGACATCGCGATGATGAACGGTAGCAGCATCCGTGCTGATATTCCGACAGGCGAGATCACGCTCGGTGAGGTGCTGACCGTACATCCCTTCGGCAATCAGGTCTCGATATTTGATCTGAGCGGTGCCGGTATTGTCGAAGCACTGGAGAACAGCGTCAGCCGCATCCAACTGACTGAAGACGGTCAAATCCAGCGTGGTGGCGCGAGCGGGCGCTTCATGCAGGTCAGTGGCTTGCGCTTCACCTATAATCCTGAAGCCGAACCCGGCAACCGCGTCACCAACGTGGAAGTTGAGCAGGAAGACGGGAGCTTCGCCCCGATCGATCCCGATGCAACCTATAGCATGGCGACCAACAACTTCGTGCGGGGTGGCGGCGATGGTTACACGGTTTTTGCCGAAGATGCGCTGGACGCATACGACTTCGGTCGTCTCGATTATGAAGTGACCGCCGACTATCTCGCAGTGATCGCGCCGATTGGTGGCGAGGGCGATTACGCCGTCTCTGCCGATGCCCCGCGCATCCAATCGACCGTTGCGGTTGAGCCACGCGCTGAGTAATCGCCCATCTGCTAGCGTGACTAGCCCGCACCCTTAATCCCTCTCCCGACCGCCACTCGGTGGCTAGGAGAGGGCTGGATTCGCCAACAGTCGCTGGCTAGCAGGGTGAGCTTGCGGCGGAAAAAGCCATGATACCCACGCTGTGCTATGATGCTACCGCAACCGACAAGGCATGCGTTATAATCTGCGCTATCATTGTCATTGCACGCACAAACTGAGGATAAACTAGAGCATGGCAGATTATGATATTCTGATTGTAGGCGCTGGGCATAACGCGCTAGTGTGCGGAGCGTATCTCGCCAAAGAGGGCTATCACGTCGGCTTGGTCGAGCGTCGCCCGAAGGCAGGGGGCGCGGTCGTCACCGAAGAACACGTCCCCGGCTATCACTTCGATCTCGGCGGGTCAGCGCATATTCTCATCAATCACACGTCCGTCGTCGATGATTTAAACCTGCGCGAGTATGGTCTGACGTATCTCGATTGTGATCCGATCTTCTTCGCGCCCTTCCCCGATGGCACGTCGATCACCGTTTACCGCGATATTGATAAAACCTGCGCGAGCATCGCACAGGTCAACGCGCACGATGCCGAAGCCTATCGGCAATTCGTCAACGAGTGGTGGCGCTTCGCCGAAGGCATGGTCGAGAGCTTCTTACACCCGCCGACCCCTTTTAATCTATTGCGCTATATGACGGTGCAAAGTGGCATGTGGCGCGATATGATCGGCAAGCTGAACGCTATCCGACGCGGGCATGGCGACTTTCTCCGGCGCACGTTTCAGGATGAGCGTGTACGCGCGATGATCGCATGGATGGCGGCACAATCTGGCCCGCCGCCCAACGAAGCCTTCTCCGCACCCTTGGCGCTGTGGTTCCCGATGTATCACGTCAGCGGGATGAAACGCCCACAGGGTGGATCGGGCATGTTAACGCAGGCACTCGCCCGTTATATCGACGATCACGGCGGCGATGTTCATCTCAATCAGCCAGTGACGCAGATTCTCGTCGCTGATGGACGCGCTGTCGGCGTGGAGACGGCGGACGGCACGCGCTTACTCGCCGATAAAGCGGTCGTATCGGGGGCGCATATCAAAGTCACGATGAAACTACTGGGCAATCACGCGCCCTATCGCGCCCGTCGTCGTGTCGAACGAGCGCGTACCGGCAACGGCATGGGCATGATCACGCGCTTTGCGATGCACGACCTGCCCGATTACAGCGCCAAACCGAGCGGCGGCGACCCTGCCCCACATCATCAGGCGATTCAGTTCATCTCGCCCACAGTCGATTATCTCAATCAAGCTCATGCGGATTTCTTGCAGGGGCGACCGTCGAAAAATCCAGCCCTCGCCGTGATGACCGTCTCCGCTGTTGACCCGACCCTCGCCCCGCCGGATAAGCATGTGATGTTCGTCTGGGGGCAGTATTACCCCTATCAGCTAGCGACCGGCGAGACGTGGGACGAAATCGGCAAGCGTGAGTCCGATCGGATGCTGGCAGTGCTGGCCGAGTACGCACCCAACATGACGCAAGAAGCGGTCGTCGGCGAATTAATCGAAACGCCGGTCTTTTTAGAGCGCGAGTTAGGGCTGGTCAAGGGCAATATCATGCACCTTGAGATGAGTTCGGATCAGATGTTTTTCAATCGTCCGGCGCTGGGCATGGGCATGTACCGCGCACCGGTTGACGGGCTGTACCTGACCGGCGCAAGCACACACCCCGGCGGCGGCATCATGGGGGCGGCCGGGCGCAACGCGGCGCATACCATCATCCACGATCTCACGTCGCGCTTTCGCCTGTGGTCGCTCTTGCGCTAGGCGCATCAAAATCTCATCCATCGCTGGGGCCTGTCGCGGCGACTGTCGGCAGGAAGACCGTATCATAGAGCGCATCGGCTGAGTCCGCGCGGACTAGCAGGGCGACGAGATAGGCTTGGTCGGCATCCTGTGCCATCGCCAGATGCAAGACTAGCGGCATATCAGGCGCGGCAACGTCGATGCGATACAGCGACCACTCCAGCGCATGATAGCGATCAATTTGCACGTCGTCGGGCAGGTCGGGCGGCAATTGTAGCTGGGTCAATAATGCCCGTGCGAACCCCAGCGCGCCGCCCTCAGTCGTCGCCTGCACCAGCAGAGTCGTGGGGTCGTCGGGGGTTTGCTGGCGCATGTACGCGCCGACGTTGACCGTCGCCCAACCGCTGGGAATCGCCGTTTGCAGGTTGAGATCAGCCAACACCACGCGCTCTAAGCCGAGATACGCGAGCAAATCGCCCGGACTCTGGTCGAATGTTTGCAGGATGGGCGTGAAGAGCGCCCCTTGATAGCGTCGATAGCGATCAGGCGACGTTTGCAGAATCAGCGCATAGGCTTGTGCGCCGTCGTCGGCAATCGCCACATCAACCACCGCAATCTGTGCGGGAGCATCCGGCACGCGATAGGTCAGCGTGTATAAGCGCCATGTGTAGGTCGCGCCGCGCACTTGCCCGCTGTAGCGCGGTCGGGCGCTCACATCCGCGCCGAAGAGCGCCGCTAGCACCGCGTCGTCGTCCGGCTCAGGGTGCGTGACGTACAGAAAATAGGAGAGATTGTCGTCCGGCGCGACGAACGCGCCCGCTTCGATGCGATCCCAGTTCGCCGGCACGAGCAGATGCACGCCGTCGATCGTCTGCACGCGCAAAGCCAAGCCCTCGTCGGTCTCCTGCGCGACGCTCGGCAGACTCATCAGCAGTAAACCCAGCAGACATAACATATACCAGCGACGCATCATGACAATCCCCTCGCCTTAACTGTTGAGCAATTTAGGCATGATGCGATCCATCAGCACCGCCGTATCTTCGATCGATTGGAAGTCGTCAGCATAAGAGATGATGTCCAACTGCGGGTCGAAGCTCCAGAAGCCAGCCGCATCGTACAGATAGCGGATGTAGGTATAGCAGATGCCCAGCACGACCCGCGAATAGACGCTATACGCCATATAGGGGAAGAACAGAATAATCCCGCGATCGTGGATGTAAAGCACGATGCCCATTGTCTCGTTGGGGTAATGCAGTTCAATATCGCCGCTCGGCCCTTGCAAGGGCACGAGATGCGGGTCTAGCCGGAGCATGTGGCGGGCGAGTGCTTTCCGGCGCAACTTACGCACGGGCCAGTAGGCTTCGGGCTGTTCGCCATTTTGACCGTTTTCGTAAAGCCACGCCATCATCGTCGGGGTCAGCTTGCCGGTTTTCGGCACGTAGAGATGGATTTCGTAGTTCATGCGCGGGCTTATCCTTTGGCTGTGCGGGTAGATGACCGTTGCTTGAGCAGGGCAATGAACACCACCACGTTATCAATCTCGGTCACGGCGACCTGCGCCCATGCGGAGTCGGTTTGCGTCTGGATGATGAGCGTGCCATCCTGTACGCGATAACCGCTGATTTCATGCCAGAAGATGTCGCGTCCTGCATGTTCGAGACCTTCGCGCCTCGCTTTGAGATGATCGCCGAACCACACCGCCTGCCCATCGTCCAGTTGTTGGCGCACCTGCTGGCTCTGCTGGCGACTGATGAGCGCATCAAGCCGATTGATGAGCTGGACAGTATCGGAGTAGAGATTGTTGACGCGGATGATCTCTTCGTCGCTGGTCAACATGCGATAATCGTAGAGCGTGCCCAGCCCGGCGATGCCTTCGATATTCTGGCGCACGCGCACAATCGCCTCGTAGGCGATGCTCGCTACCCGCGAGCCTTCGCGATAGGTGAAGCCCGTCTCGTACAGCACAATCTCACGATTCCACAGATGCAGGATATACCACAGGATCGCGCCCGCGATCACGGCGAACACCATCGGTAAGAAGATCGCCGCGACATCATCGGGCACGTTCCAGAATAATAACTGGACGATGCCGCCCGCCACGCCGTAGACCACGCCGCCAATGATGACCATCGCTATGCGGCGGCTGGGATGATGCGAGAGGTACTTGCCGAATTTGGGATGGGGGGCGAAGATGCTCTCGCCGGTGCTTGTCTCGCTCATAGTGCGTTGCTTATCCTCATTCATTTGCTCATGTCAAGCATATGCGTTTTTGCGTGTTTGCTCAAGTGCGACCGGCTCACTCCGTCACGAGATGCAAGACCAGCACGTAATCGCCGCTTGTCGCACCACTCGCACGGACGATGATATTGGCGAAGGCGGCACCGGCATCCGGGAAGGTGATGTCGTCAATCTCGACCTGCACCAGCGAATCCTGCGCGAATGTCGCTAGCGTCTGCGCGTCGAGGACGACTTCAGCGCCATCGAGCGCGGGCGTGTTCGGGTCACAGCGCGTCGTGCCAGCATCATCACATTGGTGCGTGCCCGTCGGCGTGTTGACCGTCAGCATCGTATCCAGATCGCTATCGGTGGCGATGGCGTAAACATCGGCAATGCTGAAGGCTTCTAACATACCGACCGATACATCGAGCGTGATGTTATCCTCCGGACGCTCTGCCGTGAGCGTGCCGCCTTCGATGATGACCACCAGTTCACCCGCGACGCTGTCCTTGCTGGCGAGCGTCACCTGTGCGCCCAACGGCATGACCTGTGCGCTATCAAACGCGCCCTCTGCGATCACAGTCGGCAGGCGCACCGCATAATCGAGCGCGCCGGCGGTGTCGTCGTAGCAGGTCGCATCGGCTACCAGAAGCGGATCAATATCGCCCGCGCCCAGTGCCGTCACACGCCAGGCATCATCGCCCACCGGCAACAGAAGCCGGATACCGTTCTGCGATAACAGGCGATCATCACAGCTGACCGTCACGCGCCCGTCGTCGGTCGTGCCTAATACCGCCTGACCATCGCCCGCCGTGATCGTCCCCGTGCCCAGATGCAAGACCAGCGCATACCGCCCGACACTGCGCCCGACGGTGATCGTCGCTGTGGCGGGGCTGGTGGGCAGGGGCGCACGGATGGCGACTGCACTGCTATCGAAGGGCGTGACCAGCAGGCTATCGCTGACCGGTTGTGCGCTCACCCCGTCCACGCTCATCATCGGGGCGAAATCGTCTTGCAAGGGGAAGAGATACGCGCTCGCTTGTACGCCGGATGCGATCATCGCCGGTGTGATCGCCAGCGTATACCTATGATCGCGGGTCGCCAGATCGAGAAATTCGCCTTCGACCACCGTCAGCAGTTCGCCGGCGCGTCCGTTCGCCGTGCCGACGCGCACGCGATTCTCGCCTTCGTCGATCACGATTTCCTGTGCGCTGAAGTCATCGCCGCTGGTCGTCCCGCTGGTCGGCGTGCTGATTTCGTAGGTGCTGGCGAGATCGCTGAAGGGATTGCAATAGGTGAAGTCGTCCGGCGCGACCACGCCCACGATCGGATCGAGCGTGGTGATTGCCAGTGCCGTCACGACGAATTCAAAGGTCTCATCGTCGATCGGCGGCAGGGTCATCTCTAGCTGTGACGTGAAGCGCGAGCCATCATCGCAGGTCACCTGCTGGGCATGGGTCGGGCTTGCCGCTACGATCAAGCTCAGGGTGAGCAGTACAAACATCAAATAGCGCATCGAGCGATTTGTCCTTCGGGTGTATGGCTGGTCTCGCTGTTCATTATAGCACAGCCCGCCACCGTGCAATCTTCACCGCCTGTTCACATTTGTCGGTATAATTGAGAGCAAATCACTGACTGAGAACACACTTGAGGAGAGAGCAGATTATGGCTAGCCCCGCGCCCGATAACATGAGCATCGAAGAATTTAGCGATATTGCCCAGCGCATCGAGTCCGAAGTGGCGAAGGTCATCGTTGGGCAGGGCGGTGTCGTCCGCGCCGCGATCATCTGTGTGCTTGCTGGTCGCCATGCCCTGCTTGAAGGCGTGCCGGGGCTAGGCAAGACGATGCTGATTCGCACCCTGGCAGACGTGCTAGATTTACGCTTCTCGCGGATTCAGTTCACGCCGGATTTGATGCCCGCCGACATCATCGGCACCGATATTTTAGAAGAAGCCGAAGACGGACGGCGCGAATTTCGCTTTCAACACGGGCCGATCTTCGCCAATCTCGTCCTCGCGGATGAGATCAACCGCGCCACGCCCAAGACACAATCCGCCATGTTAGAAGCCATGCAAGAAAAAACGGTGACCGTCGCCGGAAGACGCTATGAGATGCAACGTCCCTTCTTCGTGCTAGCGACGCAAAACCCGCTCGATATGGAAGGCACGTATCCCCTGCCAGAAGCCCAGCTCGATCGCTTTCTGTTCAAGGTCGATGTGCGCTTCCCCTCTGTGGACGAACTGGTGACGATCATCAACCGCACCACCAGCACCGACACGCCACAGGCTAGCCAGATTGCCAAGGGCGAGGACGTGCAACGCATGGGGCAACTCGCCCTGAATATACCAATCAACAGCGCCATCAGCGAGTACGTCGCCCGTTTGATCGTCGCCACCCACCCCGATAGCGATCAATCAATTGTGATGGTGCGGCGCTTCGTCAGCACCGGCGCAAGCCCACGCGGGGCACAAGCCCTCATCATCGGCGCGAAGATCAACGCGCTCTTAGACGGTCGCTTCAACGTGGCGTATGACGATATTGCGGCGGTCGCGCACGCGGCGTTACGGCATCGCATCCTGCTGAACTTTGAAGGGCAGGCTGAAGGCATCAAGACCGATGACATCGTGACCGACCTGCTGGAAACCGTCAAAAAGCGCTGAATCAGGAGTTCTTGCGCGGTGGCAGGCGCACGGGCGGCTTTCGTCCCCCGCCCTCGCCATTACGATCGCGCTTGTGCCGCCCGATGAGCGGGTTCAAGGGGATTTGCACCCTGAACATCTTGCCGGTTTCGGTCAGCGGGTCGTCTGGCGGCGGTTCCGGGATGTTGGGCGGTTTGGGCGATGGTTGCTTGCCCTGCTGTTTCAACTGTTGGAACAGGGGGCGGGCGAAGCTGGTCAGGGCAATGTGCTTGATCGGCAATTGCAACATATCATGCAGGATGATGATGCCATCGCGCACCATTTGATCGTAACTATCACGATCGATGCTCTGCCCGTCGAGCGCATCGAGGATGATCGCCATCACGCCGCGCAATTCTGCTTCAGAGACCAGCTTGTCGTGTTGCTTCAGCGCGAGGAAAGGCACGATGTAACCGCCGAGGGCTTCCATCACTGCTTTGACCGCACCCTGAATGACGACGACGGGCGGGTGCTGATTATCGGCATAAGTCGCGCGTAAATCCCGAAATGACGGGAACAAACGCCCGATAATTAAGGTGTAGAGGCTTCCGTACATCGATACCCACTTGTTGACGATCGCATCCGTGTTCTGGTCGGGCATATCTGCCGTGACGACGAGAACGCCATGACGGGCTAGACCGTCGGCTAACATCTGTAAGCGGGTGTTGTCATCCGGCAGGGTGTGAAGCAGATGAAACGCATGTTGATGCGCTAATTTGGTCAAAACGCGCTCGATACGGATGCTCATCGCAATCTACTTTTCTAATAGACTAGCAGGTAACAATAGTATAAACAAATCCACATTAAATCTCAACGTGACTATCGTCGCATTTTGTAACAATAGTCCGTGAGCAATCAGGCTGGGTCAGGTGGCGGGTTACTGTTCGCTGCTTTGTTCGGGCGTGGTTTCTAAGTCTTTGTCGCGGTGGTCTTCGTTGGCGCGGACGAGCGTCATCACTTTGAACAACTCGGCATAGGGCACACCGACGCGCTCGCCACTGGCGGCGTTGCGCTCGCGGATGAATTTTAACGCGCCGTTTTCGAGGTCGTCGCCCGTGCCCAATTGTGAGGCGTGCGCGCGCAGGGTGTCCATCTTCTTCTCAAGCGTCGGCGTGATGTCAACGTAATGCGTCGGCTGGGTCGAGAGCGTCAGGTATAGCTCTTTGACTTTGTGCGGTTCGTAGCCGTCGTCCAGCAAATCGGTGAAGATCGGGCGCGTCTCGGAACTGGGGAAGGTCGCATAGATCGCGGCTTCGCCGGCGGCGCGATGATCGGGATGATTGATATAGCCATCGCCCACGAAGACCGTCGTCGGGTCTTGGCACACGACGCGATCGGGTTTTAGCTCGCGGATGATGCGCGTCAACTGTTTGCGTAACGCCAGCGTCGGTTGCAAGGTGCCATCTTCATAGCCCAAGAAACGCACGTCCTCGACGCCGATCGCCCGTGCGGCTTCAATTTGCTCGGTTTTGCGCGTCTCCGCCAGTTCTGCGCGCACGATGCCCGGCTCGTTGCTCCCCGCGCCGCCATCCGTGATGATGACATACGAGACATCCGCCCCTTCTTCGATCCACTTCGCCAGACTGCCCGCCATCCCGAATTCAATATCATCATGATGGGCAACAATCGCCAGAATTTTGATCGGCTCTGCTAGTGGTTCAACCGCTTGTAATGTGTGGTCACTCATGAGTCGCTATCCTCTCTGTGATCTTCGGTCACGTCTGCTGTTTGCGACAGGTCGATATGGATTGATCTTACGTGAGCATATGTAATAATACTGTGAGAGCTTGATGACCTCACTGTTTGTTAAAAATATTCAGAGATATAATGAAATGATGGACATAGCATAACTACTCAGCCCTCACCAAATAATAGGATGCTGTATGGCGATTGACTATCGGCATTTGACAACAACTGAAACCTTTGAACAGGTCACCGATTTAGAGATTTTAATCTGGCAGGTTGACCCGCGCCACGCGGTTACATTTCATACCTTGCATATTATCGTTCATACAGGTGGATGCGTCATCGGCGCGTGGGATGGCGAGCAACTGGTGGGCTTCGTCATCGGCTTTGCGATGCACGATACGGATCGACTGTGGTCGCACATTGCCGCCGTCCATCCCGATTATCAGGGGCGCGGTATCGGCGCGGCGCTCAAACATCGCCAGCGCGACTGGGCACGCGAACAGGGCTATCGCGTCATCCACTGGACGTATGACCCGCTGATGCGCGCCAACGCGAATTTTAACTTTCGCCATCTGGGCGTGACGGTCACGACTTATCATGAGAACTTCTACGGCATGATGAACGATGGCTTGAACGCGGGCTTACCGACCGATCGCTTTCAGGTGACGTGGACGACGGACGCACCCGCTGATGCGCCTGCACCGCCTGCTGATGCGCCGTTTTTGCTGACGCTGGACGCTGATCAGCACCCGCACGTTGCCACTGTACCCACAGCTGACTGGCATTTTGTCGCTATCCCGCGCGATATTGCCGCGCTCAAACGATCGCAACCACCGATCGCACAGAACTGGCGCATGACTCTGCGCCGCGTCGTACAGGACGCGCTCGCACAGGGGTATCAGGTTGTCGATTTTGTCGAACGTTCGGGGCTGGATGCGTACGCGCTCTATCGCCCACCCGTAGATCAATGATACATTTGCACATTTATAGATTGTAGCTAACGATGCAAAACCAAGTCATTTCACTCTTTGACATGACCCGTAACGTCCTCGGTGACGTGCCGACCCTGCGCTGTAGCAAGGCGACGCTGGTTCATATCTCGCACGTATTAGAAGATACCGTCCTCAAGAATGAGATCCCCGCGCTGATGTTCACGGGTTTTCAGGAATCCAGCCATTGGCGCAAGGAGACCGAACGCTATCGCAAACTCGCTGATGTTGCCCAGCAGGTCTGCATCTTCGCAGGCAAGCCCTTACCCCAAGCGGCGGCGGCGAGCGCAATTCAGGTCGAGCTAGCAGGTGACGATCCCTTGCGCCAAGAGTGGTTCGTCATCATCCTCGCGCGCGATTTCTCGGTGGTGTTATGTGGCAAAGATCGCGTGGTGCCCGTCGCAGAAGAGGCGTGGCGCGACTTCGAGACGATTTTATCCTTCGAGCCAGAGGTCATCACGTCCGTGCTGGATGGATTAGAAGGCGTGTTGCGCTACTATCGTCCCGAGCTTGTCGGGCGTTTACAAGCCGCTCGCCGCCAGCACACGCCCTTACAGATGAACCCGCGCCTGATGACGCACGTCATCAACGAGATGCTAGGCTTTGAAGAAAAACTCAATCGCGAACTCCAGCGCGAGAACGAACAAACACACCTGCTCAACCGCGCCCTTCAGAAAGAGCGCGATTTCGTCAAAACCCTGCTCACATCCTCGCCCACTTACGTGGTGGCGACCACCATCGACGGGCAGACGATCTTCATGAACTTGCAATTGATCCAGCTCTTGGCGATTGACCCGATTGATGAGATGCTCCTGACCAACTTCTGGGACGATTATATTGTGGATAATGAGCAAGCCTGGATACGAGAGCGCCACGCTGACTTAGAGACCACGCAGGATGTGACCACCTTCAACGCGCGACTCAACACGCCGTCGGGATTCATCCCGATGGAGTGGCACAGCACCCTGATTCGCGATGAGCAAGATACGCCTAAGTTCATCATCTCCATCGGGCTAGATATCACGGAGCGTCTGCGTGCGCGTAAGGCGATCGAACAGGAAGCGCGGGTACGGGCTGAGCTTGAGAGCGAACGCGCCTTGCATCAGCTTCATCACCAGTTCATGACGACCATCTCGCACGAGTTCCGCACGCCACTGGCGATCATCCTCTCCTCTGCCGAGATGATCGACCGCTATAGCGATCGGCTGACCGCAGACCGGCGACAGTCACGGGTGATGAACATCAAGAAGCAGGTATATTTGCTGACGGAGATGATCGAAGATATGACGACGATTCTGCACATCAACAAAGGCAAAGAGAACTTCGAGCCGCAAGCAGTCGATCTACATAACATCATTCAGGGCATCGCGCATGATGTACAGATGATGAGCAATCACGATTTGCGCGTGGCATACGGCGAGATTAGCGGGAAAATCCGCGCCGATGTGACGCTCATCACGCATATCTTGATGAACCTGCTTAGGAATGCCATCCGCTATAGCCCCGAAGATCAAGCGATCATCCTGCGCCTCGATCGTACCGACACGATGCTGACCTTCATCGTGCAGGACTTCGGCGCGGGCATCCCCGAAGCCGATCACCCCTACTTGTACGAAGCCTTCTATCGCGGGGGCAACGCCGGCAATATCCCCGGTGCTGGGCTGGGGTTACGCATCGTGCGCGACGCTGTGCAGGCTTACGATGGCACGGTGAGCTTCAAGACGAGTGCTGAGGGCACGACCTTCACCGTCCGCCTGCCGCTTCCGTCCTGATGCGACGGCTCTTAGCCCCATCACCCGTCGCTTGATAGCTTCTGATAGCTATCACGTGACCTATCCAAACTGGAATAGAACGCATTTTCAATAGAACTTATATGCTAAAATATGCTATACTATAGATCGTTTGCATTTTGTAATACGGACTGTGGACGAACGTGCGTTATATGCTGATGGAGCTAAGAAGGGACGATGACAGCGATGAGCGATCAAGCGATTGAACGCGATGTGATGCAGATTTACGAATTCATACGGGATTTCATTGATGAGAACGAATTCGCGCCATCTCTGCGCGATATTGCGAGCGGGTGCTATATGGCACAATCGACGGTGACGTATCGCCTCGCCAAACTAGAAGCTAAGGGCTGGATTGTGCGCGAGTTCGGCATTGCGCGGTCGATTCGTCTCGGTGAATATGCGCCGGATGCGCGTGCGCCGGCGGAGTGAGGCGCTGATGTGCCACGATGATGACCGGTGATGCGGGCGATGTATGCGCGACATCGCCCGCTTGTACGATTCCTCAGACGATGTCGGAGTCGTCGTCGTCCGTGTCGATGGGCACTTGACTCTTGCCTGCTGGCGGGTTTTGATCGTTCTTGCGCTTGTTGTCCGGCGTATCCAGCGGCTCGAACGCCAGCTGAAGCCCGCCGAAGCCGTTAGCGACGGTGTTATACAAGAACGCCATCGTGCCGAAGGTGATAGCACTATTCACCGCGCTCAGCACTAAGCCGATGGCTACGCGAATGAAAAAACCCAAGCCAAACGTGCTGAGCGGGACGCGCGCCACCACCAGCACAAACACCATGAAGATCACGAGATTCGTCAGCGCCAGAGCTAAGCCCAGCCAGAACCCCAACCGACCTGCGGAATAAAGACCAATACGACGCAGTGAGACCATATATATCCTTTCCTGAACTATCCTCAACCCTTACTATATCGGATTTAGAGACGAATGCAATCGTCCTGAGCGTATGTTTACTCGTCGTCATCATCCTGTGCCAGCAGGGCGAGTAGTTCATCATCGACAAAAATCGATGAGCTATTGGCTTTGCGCTTGACGATGCGATAGCAGGTGATATGCGCGTAGGCTTTTGTCGGGCGGGCGAGATCGGTGATGCGTTCGCATTCGTATTGATCTTTGACCCATTCGTAGGTCTCGCCACTGATGACGATTTCGCCGGGGCCTGCTTGCTCTTGCAAGAACTTGCACACGTCGGTTGCCTCGCCCAAAGCGGAGAACTCGCGCCGCCCTTCGCTGCCGACGTTGCCGAGAACGGCCGGCCCGGTATGGATGCCGATGCCATAAAAGAGACGCTGGTCATCGCTCATGACTTCGTGCTGGGCATATAAATCCAGCACCAGTTGCATCGCGGATTGTACCGCACGCACGGCATGATCGGGTTGTGGGTTCAGTTGTGTGTTCCATAAGCCCGTGACCGCATCGCCCATGTATTTATCGACCACGCCCTCGAACAAGCCGATCGCATCGCTGGCGAGGCTCAAATACTTGTTGATGACCGTCATCAGTTCTTCCGGCGCGAGATTCTCGCTGAAGGTCGTGAAGCCGCGCACATCCGCGAACAGAGCCGTCACCTCGCGCTCTTCAATCTGCATGTTGCTGATGTCGCCAATATCGCCGGAGAGATAGAGCCGCGCCGCCATAATCTGCGACTCGCTCTTCTTCTGTTCGGTCATGTCGTCGATGACCATCGCCACGCCCTGCATGTTGCCGTCGTCGCCGCGCAGGGCGCTAGCAATCAGCGACCACGAGCGTTCGCGCCCGTCGATGACCACATCAAAATCGGCGATCTGGAGTTTGCCGGCGGCGCGTACCTCGTCGATGGCGCGTGTCAGTGGCGCGGGCACCTCCGTCAGAACGTCCGTCAGTTGTAGATTGACCATATCGCCATCGTATTGCAGGATGTCGTGCGCGGCGGCATTGGCGATCAAAATCGTATCGTTCTGGTCGATGGTAATCACGCCGCTGGTGATCGACTTGAACAGGTTATCCATGCGATCGCGCAACTTGGCGATCTCGTCCAGTCGCATCCGCGCCGCCTCGAACAGGCGCGCATTCTCAATCGCCACCGCCGCTTGATTGGCAAAGGCCGTCAGCACTTTTAGCTCGCTCTGTTTGAACAAGCCCGCCATGAAGCGATTATCACAATAGACCACGCCCACCACTTCGTCGCGCACTTTCAAGGGGACGGCGAGAATACTACGAAGCGCGAAGCTGACGATGCTCTCTTTGCTCTCGTAGCGTTCGTCCATGCTGGCGTTATCGGTCAAGACCGGATCGCCACTATCCGCGACATTGTTGACGATCGTCGTGCTGATGATCTTGCCGTTGCCGTCGCCGCCTTCTAACGATGATTCGTCCATCCCACGCGCGACTTTGAACTCTAGCTCGCCCGTGTCTTTGTTCTTCAGCACGATGTACCCGCGCTCCGCGCCCGTTAAAGCGATCACCGTATCCATCACCTGATTCAAGACTTCGTCGGTCTGCTGGGCGGAGTTGATGAGCGCGGTGGTCTCTGCCAGCGCTCGCAGAGAGCGCAATTCCTGCCGGCCATCGACGATCGTCTTGGTCAGCGCGTCTACCGTCTTACGCAGGGTTCGCACGCCGTCCATCGCGCCCGAGGGCAAGTTCACGCCGCGTTGCCGGAGCATGTCGCGCTGTTGGCGCAACAAGCCCAGCACGTCGTTCAGGCGTTTGCCTGTCTCGCGCAGGGTGACGCTGATCGGGTCTTGATCGGGTTGCTGAGCATTACCGTTGGCATTTCGTTCGTCAGGCATGTTGTCTGAATACCTCATAGATACGGGTCTTTTGCTGTCGCCCCTTCACCTGTATAGGATCGCGTTCTCGGAAGCGGTAGGGCAAGGCGCTGGTGCTGTGGGCTTCGATGTGGTCGCGGGTCGCTTGGCTGATGATGATTTGCCCGCGGGTGGCGGTCTCTTCCAAGCGTTTCGAGAGATTGATCGTATCGCCAATCGCGGTGAAGTCGCGGCGGTTCAAACTGCCGACATTGCCGAGTGTTGCCTCGCCGGTGTGCAAGCCCACACGATAGAAATGCGGCTCCGGCGCGATACCCAGTTCTTCGTATAAAGCCACGAAGCGATCGCGCATCAACAGCGCACACTCCAGCGCGAGGCGGGCGTGGTCGTCCTGCGGGCTTAATTGCGTGTTCCATAGCGCCATCACCTCTGTGCCCATGTATTTATCGACCACACCCTGTGCCTCGTGGACGCAGGCTGTCGCCACGCGGAAGAATGTGTTGAGCGTGTCCATAATCTCGGACGGGCGCACGTCCTTCATCGTGGCGAGTGGGCGTACTTCGGCAAAGACGCAGGTCACTTCGCGCTTGACCCCGCCCAGCGCCAATTGGCTAATCTCGTGAATTTGATCGACCATTTCTGGCGGCAGGTAGGTTTTCATCACGCGCAATTGGTTATCGCGCTCGCGCTTCTCGGTGATGTCATCCAGCACCATCGCCACGCCGCTGATGTCATTGTTAGAATCGCGCAGGGGCGACAGCTTGAGCGAGATCGCCACACGCTCGCCTTTGGTATTGGCGATGTCGGCTTCGATCAGTTCAAATTCATCTTGCTCGCGGATTTTCGTCAGGCTATCGTGTAAATCCGCCGTGATGCGCGGTAAGACAGTTTGCAGGGGCTTCTCTAGCACGTCGTCGGCGTCGATTTCAAGAATTTCTTCGGCGGCGCGGTTGAAGGTCGAGATGTTATCGACGGCATCGGCGGCAATTAGCCCACTCCCGATCGACGCGAGAACATCGTCCATCAAGTCCTTCACCTGTGTGATCTCGGTCAAGGTCTGGCGAATATCGGCGAAGAGTTGCGCGTTAGCGATGGCGACCGCCGCCGTATTGGCGAATGCCATCAGCGTGTTCAGCTCGCGCTCGGTGAAGATACCCGCTTGCAAGCGATTATCGACGTAGACCGCGCCCATCGCATCCCCTTTATACACCAGTGGCACGCACAGCACCGAGCGCAGGGCGAAGTCCGCGACGGTCTCGCTCCCCTGTAGACGCTGGTCTTTGTAGGCGTTATCGGCCAGTAGCGGCTGTTGTTTGCTGACGACTTCTTGCACGATCGTCCGACTGATTTGTGGGTGCTTGCTGGCGTGGGCAGCCGTCGGCGTATTATCGCGGCTCACGCGAAAGTCGAGCGCGTCGGTCGCGTCATCAACCAGAATAATATATCCCCGTTCGGCACGGGTGAGCGCGATCACGATGTCCATCGCCTCCTCTAATACCACATCGACATCGAGCGTGGTGTTCACATTAGCCGACATCGTCGCTAGCGCCCGCAATTGACCGAGTTCGGTCTGTTCTTCGACCAGCGTCGCTTCTAATTTGGTGACATCCGCGCGCACTTGCTTCAACGTTTGCAAAACCATCGGCGGCAGGTTCATCCCCCGTTGCTTCAGGATTTTCTTCTGATTTTCGAGCGATTTGGTGACCTGCTCGACTTTGGACTTTGCCTGACGCAATTCCTGTATGGCATTGGGCACTTGTGGTTGATCGGCATCCATACCGTCTGTTACTCCGGGACGTTTTGTCTATGTTGTCTTATTATACACAGGCTCTAGCGAATCGCGCAAAAATGATGACCCGTCATGCGCCCCTCATTTGTCGCTGATTCATGGTAACTACTCAGGGGCGTTGCCCCCGAACCCCCACAAAGGACGATCATCCTTTGAACCTGTACCCGCCGAACGCTTTGCGGTCGGCAAAGCTGGGGTGCAAGGGAGACATCCCCTGCTGGGGCGTGGGATGAAAGCCCACAGGAAGACTCTACCTGAGTAGTTACGACTCATGCGCGAGATGACCGTGATGTATGCCTGAGTATACCACGCCTGCATTGCAATCTTGATTACAGACAGGCACAAGCGCGTTGTTTTTTGGTTTGTTTTGGGCGGCGCATCACGATGACTCATCCAAGCGGATATTCCACGCGCTGAGAGTCGCCATGAATTGATGCGCGGTCAAATCCAGATGAATGGGAGTCAGGCTGGCGAAGTGATTGTTAACCGCCCACAGATCGGTGCCCACGTCGTCGAGGTGGCCGGTGGGTGGCTCGCCGACGATACGCACGACATCTTCATTGATCTCTAACTCATCGCGATAAATCCGCACGCCCTGCCGCGTCAGGCGCAAATCTTTGACCGTGCCGTCGGGGATGTTCAAATTCAGAATCGTGAACTCTGGCAGGGGATTGGCGAGCAGGTGGCGCACGACCTGCACCGTCACGCGGGCGGCTTCGGCATAATCATCGACGTGGTTAGCATCGGGGTTCGAGAGCGAGATCGCCAGCGCCGGCACGCCGTGGATGC
This sequence comes from Anaerolineae bacterium, assembly GCA_034437755.1. Classification (GTDB taxonomy): domain Bacteria; phylum Chloroflexota; class Anaerolineae; order Aggregatilineales; family Phototrophicaceae; genus JAUZRW01. The sequence goes on from DAOTTV010000005.1 coordinate 44,193, forward strand.
TAGCTTCTAAAGCGGCAGAAATCGTGCCACTGTAGGTGATGTCCTGCCCCATATTCTCACCGCGATTGATACCCGACACGACCAGACGCGGCGGCCAGTGGCGCAGGCCCATCGCCGCCAGCGCGATACAATCCGCCGGCGAGCCATCGACCGCCAGCGCGTCGATCTCATCGCCGATGGTCGTCTGCGCGACCGGAATATCCTGAAACAGCGTTTTCTTGTGCCCGCTGGCGCTCTGGTTGCGGGCGGGGGCGGCGACCTGTACCGTGCCGAATTGGTGCATGGCTTGTGCTAATGCGAGGATGCCGGGCGCGTTCACACCGTCATCATTGGTGACTAGTATCTTCGTCAAATTATCCATCCTTGTGAGCTAAGTGCTAGGTGAAAATATCCATTCTTAACATAATTGAGGATATGTCCAGACCGGTTTTATGCTACCATGATTCATAAACAGCCATGAATTAATATTCTTTCTGTGGCAATAATCGCGCTTTAACAGCGTGCTGAATATCTGCACACCCCCTTATGCCACCTTTAAAGAGACTATTACCTAATCTACCCATTGTCACCAATATCATGCTGATGATCGTTGGTTATAATAGACCTAGTTACCTTACAGGATTTCCCTGAGACTGAAAATCGGTAACAACGGAAGCGAGGACAATACCATGGCTGAAGATCGTAACTTTCAGAGCAATTACATCGAAGGCGTGACCAAGTTCCAGAATTTGCGCACCCGTGCCTTCATCCAAGAGATGCTGAGCCTGCTTCGTGGTAAATCAACCGAATTATTGAGCTTCGACGATGTACGCGCCCGTTTGCGCCTGCGCGAAGAGAGCTATAAAGGCTTGCACGACATCCCACTCGAGCGCATCGTGGGTAGTGTCGGGCGCTATCGTGAGTTTACGAACACGTTTTTGCCGCGCAATAACGAAACCCGCGAGCGTTGGGGGCGCGTCTATGCCAAGATGAATAGCATGGAAGGCGTGCCACCGATCGATGTTTATCAGGTCGGTGATGTGTACTTCGTGCGCGATGGCAATCACCGCGTCTCGGTCGCGCGCCAAATTGGTGCGAAGACGATACAGGCGCATGTGACCGAACTGCCGACGACCGTCGAGCTTGATCCCGGCACTACTTTGGAGGATCTGGACAAAGCGGCGAGCTATATCGCCTTTTTAGACGAGACCGAACTGCGGCTGACGCGCCCCCATCATCAGAGCATCCAACTCTCTAACCCATCAGCCTATGCCGAACTGCTGGGGCACATCTACTTACACGGGCAAGTGATGGAGCAAATGCGCGGCGAACCCGTGAAAATGTCGGAAGCCGCCGCCGATTGGTACGACAACATCTATCGTCCGGCAGTGACGCTGATCCGCAAGCATAACGTGCTCGAACGGGCGGGCGAAGACGACCACACCGAAGCCGATTTGTACATCTGGATGATCGATCACCTGCGCGACATCCGCCGCCGCTATACTCATGCGGACGACGAGCGCCGTAAGTTCAGTCATGCGCTGGTCGATTATCTGTCGGAGAAGAAGATTGCAATCCCGCGTGAATTGCTGGATGAAGATGATGAGACCGTCTTGCTCTCGCGCTCGCAGGTGATGCAACAAATCCGCCGCGAGAACAACAGCCAGTCGTAGACCCCGAAGCTAGCGGGCGGCGCGCTCGGCTTCGGCTGTTTGCAACAAGTCGCGGATAATGCGCGCTGATCGCTCGTGCCGCAGTAAATCCTCACTGACGATAATCGCATCGACCGCCGTCTGCACGGCGAACGCCACTTCGTCCAGCGTATAGAGCGTCGGCACGGGTAAGACATGCACGTAATGCGGGAGATCGTGCCGCACATCATGCAAAAATTCGATCGTCTGCTCAAGATTGCCCGTATGTTGTGGGTCGCCAAAGGCGAGCGCGTGCGGGCTGAGCGTGAGCGCCGCGTCTAAATCTTCGGGCGTGTCAATCTGCACCATCGCCGTCATCTTCCAGCGTTGCGTCATGCTCACACACTGGCGCAAGGTCGCTTGATCGAGAAAGCTGTTATAGAGCATGATCGACGAGGCATCGGCACTGCGGGCGAGCATCACGTTGTATTCATCGAGGATGTAATTTTGATAGAGGACTGGCGCATCCCCCAGCGCCCGCGCGACAATCAGCATATCGTCGAGATCATCTTCGTAAATCGCGTGATCGGTGAAGAAGGCGATGGCGTGAGCGCCGTTGTACAGGCAGTGTAACGCGCTGGTGACGGGATCGTAGCGCAGCGGGCGCGTCACCTGTGCGATGAGCGTGATCGCCTGTTTATCGCTGGCGAAGCTGAGCAAGCGCCGCGGACGATGTTGCATCTGCGCCATCGCCAACACCGCTTCGGTCGGCGTGTGGTGTTTGCGTTGCTCCAGATGTTTGCGCTTCGTCGCTAGAATAATATCGCGATTGACGTGTAGGCTACCCGTTGCCATTATGTAGACTTTCTCATGCTTATCAGCGTACAGTAAAGTGATTTTACCATGCTTTTCTCATTCTAGCCCAAAATTCCTAAGTCTATGTGCGAAAATTGTACGATAACGTTTATGCCACGTATGAAAGGCTGTGTTATAATACGATTGTCTTGAACCAGATGAGTACCGTAAGGGACAGTATCGTGTCTGATAGCGCAACACTAACGCCGGAAGAAGTTCGTGAGATTGCCGAACTCGCTAAACTTGACCTGAGCGATGAGGATGTCCAGCTCTATGCCGCGCAACTGACGGAGATTCTATCGTATTTCCAATTATTACAAGAGGTCGATACCAGCATGATTGACCCCACCGCGACCATTATCCCCATGCGTAGCGTCATGCGAGCAGATAGCGATCCGGCGGCAATTACTCCCGATCGCGCGACGGCAAACGCGGCAGATGCCGAAGCCAATCAATTCAAAGTCAGTGCCGTTTTAGGCAATGAATAAGTAAAGGGAACCTCATGGCAAACAATCGGCTTCTTTTAATTGAAGACGACTTCGACGTGGCAGAGATGCTACTGATGTACTTCCAATCGATTGATTATGAAGTCATCCATTCTGAAACCGGGAAGGGCGGTATTGAGATTGCGCGCACCAAATTTCCTAATCTCATCCTGCTGGACGTGATGTTGCCCGATATGGATGGCTACGAAGTGTGCTTGAAGTTGCGCGGCATGTCGATGACCAAATACATCCCGACGCTCTTCTTGACGCAGAAGGACGAACGCGCGAGCAAGGTCAAAGGGCTAGAATTGGGCGCAGACGATTACATTACCAAGCCCTTCGATATTGATGAACTGCGCTTGCGCGTCGAAGGCGCAATCCGGCGGGCGACCCGCGATAACCTGCACGAGACGCGCACCGGCTTACCCACAGGCCCGCTCTTACAAGAAGAGCGCGAGCGGCGACAGGCTGACCCGACCTTCAAGGAGTTGGTGTTCAAGTTGCACGGCTTCGGCACGTATAGCGATGTGTACAGCTTCCTCGCGGCGAATGACGTGCTGTACCACGCCGGCAAGACCATCCGCGATGTGCTGAGCGACAAAGGGCGCGATGATGATTTCGTCGGCATCGACAAAGACGAATTTGTGGTGATGACCACGCTCGCAGATACCGACGATCTCGAAGAGACGATCAAGACGACTTTTAACGCCGACGTGCGGACTTTCTACAGCTTCGCCGATGCTGATCGCGGCGGTATCCTCATCAAAGAGGACGACGATAGCGAACGCTTCGTGCCGATGATGAGCTTGACGACCGGCGACCCTGCCCCAGTTGTCACCGAAGAGCCGGATAACAGCGACAACGACAAGAGCAGTCTGCTGGACTGGTGAAGGCGCGCTGTAACAGCCCCTCGCCGAGCTATATCAGGAGAGGGGCGCGGGCTTTAACTGAGGGCGCTCGCCATGCGCTCAAGGGCTTGCGACAAAATCGAGCGCGGACATGCGAAGTTCAGTCGCACGTAATCATCGTAATGCTTGCCGAAGAACGTCCCCGCGTTGAAGGCGACTTTCGCTTCCTGCAAGAAAAATTCCTGCAAATTCTGCTCACCGGTAGCGACTGCACGCCCGTCAATCCACATCAAATACGTTGCCGACGGAATCGTGAAACGCAATTGTGGCATATGCTCGCGCATGTACGAGACCGTGTAATCGCGATTGGCGCGCATGTAATCCAGCGCGGCACGCAACCAGTCGTCGCCATCACGATAGGCGGCGGTGGTGGCGGTATACGCCGTGTTGCCGGCATGATAGCCGGACATCTGCGAGATGGTCGCGATGCGCTGGCGTAACTCGGCATTTTTGACGATGGCGAACGTGCAGGGCAAGCCCGCGAGATTGAAGGTCTTGCTGGGGGCGAACATCGTCACCGTGTTCTCAGCGATTTCGGGCGCGATTGCCGCGAGCGGGGCGAAGTCGTCGGCTTCCATCAGCAGGTCACCGTGAATATGATCGGCGGCGATGGTGATATTATGGCGCAGGCATAGCTCAGCGAGTTGTTCACGGTCAGCGCGCTGGAGCGAGTAGCCCGCCGGATTATGTGGATCGCACAGGTAATAGAGCGACGTTTGCGGCAGGATGGCTTCTTCAAGGCGATCGAAATCAAGCGCATAGGTGAAGCTCTGGTCGTCATGATCGACGCGCACCATATCCACCATCTGCGGGAAGCGCCCACGGTTGGACGGAATCTTGTGGAAGGGGCCGTAGACCGGCGTGTTCATCAAGATGCCATCGCCGACACGCCCGACCGCCTGCGTCACGACATTGAGCATCAACACCATGCCGGGATTGAAGACGATCTCCTCCGGTGCAATCGCCCAGTCGTAGCGGTCTTTCATGCGGGCGACGATCAACTCGCGCAGTTCTTGCGGCGGGCCTTCATAGCCGAAGATGCCGTGATCGACGCGCGCGTGCAAGGCTGTCAGAATCTCCGGCGCGGTCTTGAAGTCCATCTCCGCGACCCACAACGGCAGTACGTCCTCGCCAAATAGTGTCCATTTATAGCAAGACGTATCGCGCCGTTCGATCACGGTGTCGAAGTCATATGGTGCGGATGGTGCAGTCATAGGCTATACGCTTTCATCGGGTATATGCGTGTAATTGCCTCGATTATGACGGGATAGCCCCCGACGTGCAAGCACCATTAAGCATTGGTTTAAGTGCCACGCCCTAGCGACACGTGTCCGGTAGCAGCGCGTTTGTATCCGGCGGGGCGATGTTGATGCGCACGATCACCTCAGCCGGGCTGACGCTTTGCAGGAACTCTTGCATGATGGTGCGCGTCTCGCTCGTGGCAGTGTCGAGGATGCCATCTTCGATCGCTTGCTCGCGGAATTGGCGCAGGGCATAATCGCGCGTGTTATCTTCGAGTTCGCTGGATGGATCAGCGAATGCGCCCCGCTCGCGCTCGACTACGTAGGACTCGCTCTCGTTGAGGAAGCAGGCGCGCAGGGCGGGCGCAGGCAGGTTGAGCGTCAGCGTTTGTGCGCTGGGATTATAGGTGATGTCCTCCTCGCTGATGGCGCTGACATCGATGCCGGCTTCGATATGCCCGACGGCGACCATCACCACATTCTCGCCATATAAGCGCGTGAGCGCGGCCGGTATATCGGATTGGGCGGTGAAGACCTGCGAATAATTGAAGCGCGTCGTCACAATCTCGGAGAGAGCTTGCACGCGCTCGACGCTCGGCACGTAGACCGTATCCGGCACATCAACTGTGATGCGGTCGTCCCAATCGACAAAGGACAGATCCACGCGGAAGAAGCTCGCCATGTTGCCGATCAAATCGGTGGCTTCGCGCCCGGCAGTGAACAAGCCGACGCTGACCACGACGAAGAACAGCAGGCTACACATCAGCATCCCGCCGAAAATCCACAGGCACGAGCGCCCGCTGAACGCGATAACATCGTCGTCGGCGGGCGGTGTGAGCGGGGCGGCGGGGGCGGGGGCATCGGTGCCGGTGCCCGTCGCCTGTCGCGGCGGCAAGACGATCTCCACGTATTCGTCATCGGGCGGCGTTTGTCCGCCGGCATTCGGTGGCAGGGGCGCGTCCATCTCGGGCGGGGGTGGGGGCTGATTGTCGTTGCTCATATCACATTCTCCTTGTGCTTGATGGTTCGATGTGGTGCGCGTCTATTCATGTAACTACTCAGCTCTCACCCTAAATCCCTCTCTCGACCGCCACAATGTGGCTAGGCGCGGGATTGTACACGCGCTTGTCTCCCCTTTTCCCAGCGTAGTGTTCGGGAGAAGGGGCTGGGGGATGCGGGCCAAAGACAGCGCCAATCAATTGCCCTGAGTAGTTACCTATTCATTACGCAAGACGTTCATCACGCGCTCGCGCACGGCGACATTTGCACTGATGATCGTCGCGACCCAGCCGATTAACACGGCGGCGATCGTCAGACCGCTGGCGATGGCTTGTGACGAACGCGGCAGGGGCAGTTCGATGCCGCTGAAATTGCCGAAGAGCCAGATTGCCAGCCAGCTGATGCCGATGCCGATAATCGCGCTCAACAAGCCGACAATCGTTGATTCCACCAGCATGATGAACAGCACGCGCCGTCGTTTGAGGCCGATTGCTTTCAACACGCCGATTTGTCGCCGCCGTTCCAGCGTCGAGAGCGCGACAGTGTTCGCCATGATGACCGCCGCCGCCGCCAAACTCAAGAGACCGACCACCGTCGGGATCGCCGCGAATTGGTCGATCAAGTTCGATAAGAAGCTATCGAAAAATTTGACGTTGAGCGCGACCGTCGGCGGCACGCGCACGGCTGAAAGCTCGGCAATCGCCCGATTGGCGTGTTCATCATCAACATCATAAGCGAAAATCTGGAAATCGGGTGACTTACCGTTGGTGGCGTTGTGGGGGACGACAGGGCCCGTCCCGCCGAACGCGAAGCCCGTCGTATACATGCCGACAACGGTATACGTGATCGCGTCGCCGTTCAACTCATACGTCACCTGCGAGCCGATTTCCGCGCCGAGATAGCCCGCCGTCTCACGCGGGATGACCATCACGCGCTGACCGACATCAGCGGGAGCCAGATTGCGTCCGGCGGTGATGTCCAGCACGCGCGCGTGAATATCAGGCGAGTCACTGCGCCAGATGGTCAGGTTATCCCACTGGTAGGGCGCGGTCTGTGCGATCGATGGCGGCCCGCTACTGTTGTTCTCGATCGTGCGAGTGTCTAGCGTGTAATCGACCCCGTCAACGCTCAGCAGGTCGGCGGACATGAAGCCGCGACTACTGCGCGCATTGACTCCCGGCACGTCGGCGATGGCGTTATTCAACTGCGTGCGGGCGAACTCCAGCAATGCGGGATTGCCGCCGGGCGAGATCGGCACAGCGATCACGTTGCCGCCGAAGAACTTGCTGACCTGCACGTTGAGCAACTCGCGCGTCCCCTGCCCGACGAAGGTAATGCTACTGAGCGCGAACATCCCCGCGATGAGGGCGAGCAGGGTCGTGGCGGTGCGCGTCTTCTGCGTGCTGAGGTTACGCAAGGCTAGCCGCAGATCAACACTGCCGAATGCCGGTAGCTTGCCGATGAGCCACACCAACAGCCACAGCACGAAGGTCAGCACGCCGAGCAGGGCGAGCGTGACGGCGACGAAGATCACGCCGGTGATATAGGGCGTGTTCGAGCTAATCGCGGACGATAAGCCGAAGGTCGGCGCGATGATACGCCCGACCACCAGCCCCAGCAAGAGCGTAATCAAGAGCATCATGCCCATCGTCCGCAGGATGCCCAGCCGCGCAATGTGCGTCTCGTTGGGGCGCAGGAGAATGCCGGGGCGGATTTCGAGCGTGGTCGCCACTGGCACAAGGCTGAAGATCATCGTCGTCACCATGCCCAGTGTCACGCCGTAGAGCAGGGCTTCGCCATGAACGCGGAATAAGAGCGATTGCTGGATGAAACGCTCGCCATAAGCGTTGACGATCCCGCCCAGCACCACGCCCAGCACCAGCCCCAGCGCACTGCCGATCAAGCCGAGGAGCGTGCCCTCTGCCAGAAAGATCAGCGCGACTTGTCGCCCCTTCATGCCGAAGGTTTTCATAGCGGCGATTTCGGTCGTGCGCCGCCGCACGAGTACCAGCATCGTATTCATGATGCCCACACCACCGATCAGCAACGCGCCCAGCCCCAGCACGACGATGAAATCACCCAGCACCTGCGCGATCACTTCGTTGCGCTCAAGTTGGGCGAGCGCCGTGTCATGATCAATGCTGGGCGTGGTGAGTTGGGCGCGCTGGAGCAAGCTATCGACGACTTGCGCCCGATTCTCGGCTTGTAGCGGTTCATCGAAGGCGATCAGCAGTTGATTCACGCCGAGATCAGGGTCGATGTACTGACGGGCGACATCAATATCAATATAGGCAAAGCCGAAGAACGCGCCCAGAATATTGCGGATACCGGCTTCTTCATCTGCCGAGACGATGCCTGCAATCACGAATTCTTGCTCGGTGCGGGCGATACGGACGCGATCACCGACGCTCATCCCCTGAGCTTCTGCCATGTTCTCGCTGATGACGACCTGCGCGCCGCCGGTGAACACATCCGCAAAGGACACGCCCGCCGGTTCGATCATGTCAATATCACCCACGGCGGGGTAAGTCGCTGGATCGATCAAATAGGTCTCGATGAATTGTGAGGTGCTGAACACGCCACCGCCATCGATGCCGATGATCTGGATATTGCCACCGATCACGAATTCGCTGATGTATCCGCCGCGCTCGGCAACGTAGGTGCGGATCGCGCTTAGCTCCTGTTCTGAGAAGAAGATCGCGTCCTCAGTGCCGACGTTCAATATCTGGTCAGAATCACCGCCACCCTTGATGAGACGCACGTCCCCGCCGAAGTCCCCGCGCACATCGCTCACCAGCGTTTCAGCAATTGACAAGCCCAGCCCACGCAGGGCAACGACCGTTGCGACACCAGCGGCGATGCACAAAATTGCCAGCGCTACCCAGCGCCCCCCGCGTTGAATATTGCGAAAGGCGTACTGAAAATAGAATAATAAGCGTCTCATAAGCTGGTGATCTCTCCGCTGTGATAGGTGCGTGTCGTCTAAAGTTCTCTACGTCATTGTACCGCCGAAGGTCGCAGAATCGCTTTAAATTGTTGTGAGATATTGCGCGGTATACTGCCAATATGCGCCCCCAAAAAAGACTGTAGCGCGGGCTAGCAATGTCGATTATACCGGCGCATGTTCCAATATTCACAAACAAAGCTAGGGTAGTAAGTTATGTCGAAAGGCAAACGAGTTCAGTTACAACAGCGCACACGCGCCCACAAACGGCGCGTGCATCGCCAGAAGATCGCGAAGAAAACAGACTAAGCATTCATCGACGCGGGGCTTGTCTGTCCGGTGCGCCCCCGCGTTGTTACACCGCGCCTCAGCCGGATTGCCGCAGACGGTTATCGCCCGGCGCAACCTGATAGATCGCCTGCCACGGCACATAATGCGTGAATGTATGATCTTCTATCACGAGATTGCCCTGCATATCATAGACATTGCGATAGACTGTCACATCGGCACCATCTGCCGAGTAATCGACCTGTAGCGTCTCGCCAGCGTTTAAGTCGCGGTTGATTTCGTAGCGCGGCGACGGCGCGGGTTCGATATTCTTCACGATTGCCGGTTCAATCTCGGCGCGCCAGTGTTGCGTGCTATAAAAGCGGAATTCTAGCGCGTTATCAGCGGGGTAGACGTTGGTTTCGATCAAGAGATGGTAGGGCGTGTTATTCTGGAAGCGGAAATCGCGCTCCGGTTGCCAGATAGCCGCATCTAAGCCCGGTGGACTGCCCGCCAGTTCATAATAGCCAACGCGATACCCGTGCGAGTTGCGCTCGGTGATGGCGAAGCCGCCATTGAACGCCGCCCGAAAGACGGTCGTGCTAACCTGACATACACCACCGCCGAGTCCGGTGACGGTGCGCCCGCCGAAGATCACCTGTCCTTCAACGAAGCCGTTCTCAAGGCTAATATCGCCCAGATAGTAATTGAACGAGAATTCCTCACCGGGCCCGACGATCACGCCGTTGATTTTACCCGCCGAGACCGCGATATTCTGGCGACGATTGGACGAGCTAGCATCGTAATACGTCGTTGCTGAGGTGACGAGTTCCGTGATGCCCAGTTCAGTCGCCGTGATTTGATTGTGGTAGCGTGGCAGGACGTAATCGAAAGCCATCGGCACGATGCGATTCTCGGTGAACACGCCCGCTTCAAGGCGTTCGAGCGTCTGCGCGATGTTGAGCGTGCGCCCGCTGACGGATGGCTGAATCGCGGTCAATGTGCCGTTGATCGGGTCGTAGTCGAAGCGTCCATCGCGTGGCGGCGTGATGAGACCGGGCGCGAGCGTCTCCAGATAGGCTTCAAACGCGCTCATGTCAATATCGACCTCGTAGCTTTGTGTGCCATCGCTCGCCTGTACCCGCGTCACTTTCAGCAATTGTTCGATCTGGGGTACGCTCACCATCCACGGCCCCAGCTGATTGCCGTGCTGGTCGGTGGCGACGAGTTGCACCGGTGCTGAGAGCGCGGTCTGGATGCGTTGCGCGGCTTCGGTCATGTTGCTGGCTGTAGGCGCGATGTCCTCGACCACCAGTTGAATCTCGCCCCCTGTGCCGAAGCGCGTCAGCGTCTCGTTCAAGCGGTCGAAGGTGGCGGCGACGTTCAAGCGGCGACCATTCGTCCCGTCACGGGTGACGGCGGTCGTGCCATCTAAGCTGAGCGCCCCCATGACGACCTCGCGGTTGATCTCGCTGGCGATCTCGTCCAGCTTGTCGAGCGCGACGTTTTGATCGTAGGTGATGATCGGGGCGATCTGTACGCCGTTCAGCCATGCGTCAGCCTGCGCCTGCACATCGCGGATCACGTTGCCCTGATGCCCGATAGCATACGCCATGCGCCCCATCTGCTCCGCATCGAAGCGCACGCCGAGTTCAGTCGCGCTCATCTGCCAGAAGGCTTCGCCATCACGAAAGGTGAACACCGCGCGATTGCGATCGGTGAAGCCCTGTGCCAGTGCTTCGGCGGCTTCGGCTTCGGTCATGCCGGATAAATTGATCCCCAGCGCGCTCACCCCCGGCACAATACGATCGCTATATAGCCATTGATAACTGACCAGCAACGCGCCGAGCGTCAGCACGACGAGCAACGCGCCGATGATGACCAGCACGGGCAGGCGAATCAGCCACGGGTTCAAGCGAAAGCCGCGGGATGACTGGGGTTGTGGATAAGCTGTGGTGGACATCCTCACCTCTGGTTTCTATGCTCAATCACGGTCGATGTATCATGTCAGTTGACGGCATTATATCAAAAAAGCCGCATCCGACTATGATGGCATAGGATAGATGAAGATGATTACAACTTGCTTAAAAAGCGGGTGTCATCCTCAGCCGATGACGCGCACGATGAACGTGATGTCGCCATCCGGCGCGGCGATTTTGACCTTATCGCCGACTTGCTTGCCCATTAGTGCTGATCCGAGTGGGCTTTCCATACTCAGCTTACCCTGTGCCGGGTTGGCATCGGCCGGGCTGACGATGCGATAGACTTCTTCATCGTCTGTCCCTTTCTCGACAATCGTCACCTGCGAGCCGATCAGCACTTCGTCGGCGTTGCTAGGGTCTTCGATGATTTGCGCGTTGCGTAAAATCGTCTCGATCCGCACGATTTCGCCTTCGAGCATCGCTTGTTCGTTCTTGGCATCTTCGTATTCGGTATTCTCGGTGAGATCGCCGCCATCTTCTAAGGCGGTACGCACGCGCTCGGCAATTTCAGGGCGGCGGACTCGCGTCAGATAATTAAAGCGCTTCTTTAGCGTCTCGTAGCCTTCACGGGTCATATACTGTGTTTTGTCGACCATTTGCGTCCTTTCTGTCAAACACGGTGCTTAGAGCCGGTCTGGTAATCGTCGGTACGATTACAAAATAACGTGGGGGCCTCTCGTGACCGCCCTCATCCCTCCAGCCAGACGGTTCAGGAATCCCCACTCTCAGAGGGCTAAAGCATCGTCCACGCTATCATGTGGGTATACTAAAGGAATTATCCCCCGAACGAAAATAGCAAAACACAGGTCGAGAACCTGTGCTACCTGCTATATACGCCATTTTTAGGCGATAAACTTTATCATGCTTATAGAATGGTGTAAAGTAAAAAACCTATCGCTTTAGGAGGTCGTTTACAAAATAACGTGGTCGCGCTGCAAGCTCAAGCATCGCGGCTAAGTGGGGGCGGCAGGGAAGCCATCTAAAGTCGCTCTGACCCCGCTGAGGTCCTTAGTCCCTTCAGTGGACTTACCTTGCTCGTCGCCAAAGACTTTAGTCTCTGGTGATAGACCAAAGACGGGTTCGCTGTAGCAAACCCTTACAAGCGTTCTCATGACAACTTGTTCGTAGTCCCACAACATCGCAAGCGATTGAATCCCGCTGATATATCTGATACGCTTGACACATTGTATATTTTTTAAAAGGTAAATGAGCATGGTCGATGCTACCACAAAGAAAACAACAGGCGCAGAAGATGTCGTCTGGGATTTGTCGGTCTATTATGATAGCCCCGACGACCCGCGCATTGCGGAAGATTTAGCACAGGCAGAACAAATCGCCAGCGATTTCGCCCGGGCTTATCGCGGGCGCGTCGCCCGTCTGACGGCTGAAGAACTCGCGAGTGCCTACGGCGAGCTAGAGCAATTGAGCGAGTTATTCGGCAAGGTCGAGCATTATGCCAGCCTCAATTTCAGCGTCTATGCCAACGATCCACAATGGGGCGCATTCATCCAGAAGATCACCGAGCGCAGTGCCGCCATCAATCAACAACTGGTCTTCTTCGATGTCGAGTGGAACGCCGTGCCCGACGAGCGCGCGCAGACCTTGCTCGCTGACCCCGCGTTGAGCGAGTACGCCTATCATCTGGAAGCCGAACGGCGCTATAAGCCCTATCAGCTGAGCGAAACTGAGGAGCAATTGCTGATCGAAAAGCGCGTGACCGGCAACAACGCCTGGACGCGCCTCTTCTCGCAGATTACATCGGGCATGATGCTCGATTACAAAGGCGAGTCGCGCACAATGTCCGAAGTCCTCTCGGAGCTGGCATCGAGCCCCGTGCGCGACAATCGTAAAGCCGCCGCCGACGCGGTGACTGCCGGCTTGCAGGCACGCAAGATGGAACTGACCTACATCTTCAACGTGCTGGCGGCGGATAAGGCCAGTGATGATCGTCGGCGCGGGTTTCCGACGTGGATCACGTCGCGCAATCTGAGCAATAAAGCCAGCGCCGAGACTGTCGACGCGCTGATTGAAGCCGTCACCAGCAGTTATAGCCTCGTCGCACGCCACTATAACATCAAGCGGGCTTTGCTGGGCTACGAGACGCTTTATGACTATGATCGGTATGCGCCGCTGGCCCTTAAAGAGAACGATAATTTCTATACGTGGGATCAGGCGCATCGCATCGTCACGGAAGCCTACCGCGCCTTCGACCCGCGCATGAGCGACCTTGCCGACAAGTTCTTCCACGAGAACTGGATTCATGCGCCAGTGATGGCCGGCAAGCGCGGTGGCGCCTTCGCCGCCTATGGCACGAAGCGCACGCATCCCTGGGTATTCCTGAATTACACCGGCACGAGTCAATCAGTGATGACGCTGGCACACGAACTCGGTCACGGGATTCATATGTATCTGGCGGGCGAACAGCAGAATGCCTTCAGCATGGCAACCCCGCTGACCACAGCGGAGATGGCATCGGTCTTCGGTGAGATGCTGGTCTTTCAGGATTTGGTCGCCAAAGAAGATGACGACGTGATTAAGCTGGGGATGCTCTCGCAGAAGATCGAAGACTCGATGGCGACCTGCTTCCGGCAGGTGGCGATGAACCGCTTCGAGGACGGGTATCACAGCGCGCGTCGCACACAGGGCGAGTTGAGTACCGAGCAACTGAACGCCATCTGGATGGAGACGCAGAACGCGATGTTCGAGGGCAGTGTCACCCTGCGCGATGATTATGCCCAGTGGTGGAGCTACGTGCCGCACTTCCTCAGCACGCCGGGCTATGTCTATGCGTATGCCTTCGGTGAATTGTTGGTGCTGGCGCTCTACAATTTGTACCAGACCACCGGCGATGCCTTCGTGCCACAGTATCTCGACTTGCTCGCCAGTGGCGATAGCGACTACCCTGAAAATCTGCTGGCGAAGATCGGCGTTGATCTCAACGATCCGCAATTCTGGAACGAGGGCATCGACGCTCTGCGGAAGCTGGTCGACGAAGAAGAAGCACTCGCCCGTTCGCTGTATCCGGCTAAATTCTCGTCCTGAGACGCGCGTGATCGCGCATGAGTCGTGCCGAGGGGCGTTTGTGCGCGCCCCTCGCTAGCGATTGTTTTAACTGTTGTTGCCCGGCTTTTGCAGGCGACGTAAACCCTGATATTGGGGATCCCCCTGAATATCTTTCCAGCGTTGTTTGCTCTCATCGACGTGCCACTCGACGACGTACAAACCATCGGTATCTTGATAGGCGAAATCAGGGCGCAGGTTCATCAGAATCTGGCGCATCACGCCGACGAGGTCTTTACGCTCTTCGCCCATGCGTAGGATGAAATACTTGCCCGGCTCCCACTCGAAGTGTACCGGCATCCCGTTCCATGTGCCTTCCATCTTGATCGGGTCTTCCGCTTGCATGCAACTCATATACAAGCCCTGCACGCGGTTCTTCCATAGGGTGTGGTTCACACGCTCTTCGATGTAATAAGGACGCGGTTCCGGCTTGCTGTAAAACCATGTCCGTGAACTGGTTGACATAAGCTATAGCCTCCATCTATCGCAACTTGTTTGCGTATTCTTTCACGAATATCTCATCTATTGAAGTGTACCGCACACACCAACCCGCGACTAGTTCGGGCTTTGGGCGATTCAGGCGCTCAGTACGCGCCACTGCGAAGCAATACTTTGGGGATGGTCATCAGCAGGATTTGCACGTCGAACTGGATCGACCAGTTTTCGATGTAGTAAATATCCATCAGGCACATCTCATCGAAAGGCACTTCGCTTCGTCCGCTGACTTGCCACAAGCCGGTGATGCCGGGGATCGTCTGCAAGCGCTGACGATGCCAGTTCTCATAGAGTTCGACTTCATCGGGCAGGGGCGGGCGCGGCCCGACGAGACTCATCTCGCCCTTAAGGACGTTAATCAGGTTCGGCAATTCGTCCAGGCTCGTGCGCCGGATGAAGCGCCCCACGCGCGTGATGCGCGGATCATCGACAATCTTGGGGCGGCGCACATCGCCGCCGACCTGCATCATCAACTGCGAGCGATATTTATCGGCTTCCGGGATCATACTGCGGAACTTGTACATGTAGAATTTGCGCCCGTTCTCACCGATGCGGTGCGTCTTGTACAGGATGTCGCCGCCATCATCCAGCTTGATCGCCAGCGCGACAATGCCGAAGATCGGCACCCACAGCGGCATCGCGACCAGCGTCAGCGCCATATCTAGCACGCGCTTGAAGACGCGGTTCGCCCCGCGCAGGGGTTGCGGCGTATCAACCCCCAGCAGAGGAATACCGTCCAGATTCTCGACTTGTACCTGACGCAAATTCAGCTGGAAAATATCCGGCACGACGCGCACTTCGGCATCGTGCTGGCGCGCGATCTGTGCCAGTTCGAGAATTTGATCGTAATGTTGCCACTTGAGCGTAATCATCACAGTATCGACATCGTACTGCTGGATGACCGGCCCCAGATTCGCCACCGCGCCCAGCCCGACCACGCGCCCCAGATCGACCGTGCCGCGTTGCGGATCATCATCGAGATAGCCGACCACACGATAGCCAAAATCACGACGGGCGACCAGCGTCCGCAAGACCGACGTGCCCACGTCGCCCATGCCCACGATCACCACGCGCTGAACGCCAATCCCCCGCGCCCGAAAGTGCGCCCACACCATACGCCGTACCAGCCGCGTCAGCGATAAGCCGCCAATCAACAGCATGACGACGTACATCAACATCAGGCGACTGGTGACCAGCGGTTGCAGGGCGAAATACAGCGCCAGAATCACGAGGGTGGTGTTAGCGATGCCACTGGCGATGAGCGTCACTTCTTCAATCCAGACGCGCTGGCGCACGTTGCGATACAAGCCGTTGTTCTGATAAATGGCGACCAGCAAGCCAGCGTAAATCAGCGCGTAAGGAATGTAAGGGATGAAAGACGCGGCGTTATCCGGGTCATAGACCGGACGAAATACCTGCCATTCGTAGCGGATGATATAGCCAAGGACGAACGCCAACAGGACGAAAAGCGCGTCCAGCACTGGCATCATCCAGCGTGGTTCGATCGTCGGGCGTTCATTCAGTTGGGCGATTCCATTGCTATTCATAACACTCGTCTATTGTTGCTCGGCGATCAGATTAATCATGCGCCTGCGCGGGCGCGTTGATAACTGGCGACGGTCAAGCGGGCGGTCGTCTCCCAGTTAAAGTCTTGCGCTTGGCGCAAGCCCGCATCCCGCGCCTGTGCCCGCCATGCCGCGTCATCATACACACGGCGCAGGGCATCTGTCCATGCTGGCACGTCCTGCGGTGGTAAGCACAGCCCAGCCCCCGCGGCTACTTCTGGCAGGGATGAGACCTGCGACGTAATGACGGGCGTTCCGCACGCCATCGCCTCAAGCACGGGCAAGCCAAAGCCCTCGAACACCGACGGATAGATGAACACATCTGCACTATTATACCAGAGCGGGATTTCATCAGCATCCACATAGCCCAGTAGCGTGATGTCATCCTGCAAGTGATAGCGGTCGATTGCGTCTATAATCGCGTCCGTCTGCCAGCCCATGCCGCCGCCCCACAGCATCGGCAAGCGTTCTGTGCGCGGTAAGCGTGCATAGGCTTCGACCAGCGTCACCAGATTCTTGCGCGGTTCGATCGTCCCTAGATAAAACCAGAAGCGATCAGGCAGGTTCTTCTCGCGTTTGAAGCGCGCAATCGCTGGCGCGGGCAAAGGCTGGAAGCGCGCCTGATCGTAGCCCAGTGGCGTTACGTCAATTTTGGCGGGGTCGATGCCCAGCAGATCGACCAGATCGCGCTTGGTGCTGTGGCTGATCGCCAGAATGCGGCGGGCACGGCGGCAGGTATGCGCGGTGAACGCCCGCAGGTAAAGCCGCCGCGCCCGACTGAGGCGCTGGGGATAACGCATGAAGGTCAGATCATAGACGGTGACGACCGTCGCTTGGCGGTTGAGCAGGGGCGCGACGAAGGCCCCCGCATGATAGAGATCATACGCGCCCAATTGTGCCGGTTGTAGCGCTTGCTCCCACGCGATACGCGCTAGCGGACGCTCGGTGTTGATGCGCGCGCGCGCCATTGTCACGCCTGTATACTGCGCTGGATTTGCCCGCCCGACCAGCGCCGTTATTTGCCAATCCGGCGGCAGAACTGGCGGCAGATGACGCAAGAGCTGATCGAGATACGTGTGAATGCCAGCGGCGCGATAGCCCGCCTGATGTGATAATAAATGTGCGTTGAGTCCGATGTGTACCATGCACGCGATCATACCGTATTTCGGCAAGGGCGACAACAGCGGCATCGCTAACGTGGGTCGTCGTGCAAGCGTGCGGCAATCGTCAGCGACGACGCGCCCAACATCTGCTATCATAAAGAGTGTTACTCATCGCTTGTTTAGGTAGGACAAACCAATATGCGTAAGATGCGTCACGTCATTGTATGCAGTGTCTATAGTCTGTTGATTCTGCTCGTGTCTGCCCCGATCACACCGGCGCAGACCGTCACCGTGCCCGATGAAACGGTGCGCTGGGACGGGCAATCGCCCTTTAATGTGCTAGTGCTGGGCATGGATCGCCGCCCAGGGGCGCGTGATACCCTGAACGTCCGCACCGATGTGGTGATGATCGCACGCTTTGATCCTGTCAATCAGCGCGTCGGTATCCTCGATATTCCGCGTGATATTCACATGGCATTGCTGGATCGCGCCGAGCAACTGGTGCGGGTGAATACGCTCTTGGTCGAAGGCGAGGCGATCACGACGGGCTACGGCCCTTACTTCGCCATGGAGACGCTACAACTGAATTTAGGCATGTATATTGATGGCTACATCGTCTTTGATTTTGAAGCCTTCACGACCTTTATCGACGCTATCGGCGGCGTGACAGTCAACAACCCCTTCCTCATCAACGATCGCGCCTTTCCCGATATGAATTACGGCTTCGATCCTTTCTATTTGACCAGTGGCACGCATCATCTCAACGGCTCTGACGCGCTCCGCTTCGCCCGCACGCGCCACGGCGATAACGATTATGCGCGTGGACAACGCCAGCTAGAAGTCGTGGCGGGCGTGTATCGGCAATTGCAAGACCCGATCGTGCTGGCAACGCTGGTGCGAGATTTGCCGCCGCTCATCGACACGCTGGATCGCAATTTCTACAGCAACATCGCGCCCGATCAGTTGTTGTTGCTGGGCTTGTCCATTATGGAATTGCCGCCTAACAGCCTCTACATGGGGTCGATGAACACCGATTACAGCTTCACGTATATCTATCGTGGGGCGCAGGTGCAAGTGCCGGATCGTAACACGATGTCAGAGTTGCTAGTAGCGACCTTCGGCGAGGACTACTGGCGCTGATTTCAGCCCGCATCCCCGCCATACCTGAGTAGTTGTAACTACTCAGGTAGAGTCTTCTTGTGGGGTTTCACCCCACGCCCCAGTAGGGGATGTCTCCCCTGCACCCCAGTTTTACCGACCGCAAAGCAGTCGGCGGGTACAGGTTCAAAGAACGATCGTCCGTAACTACTCAGGTCAATTGATTGACGCCAGCTTCTACCCGCAAGACAAGCACGGTTGAAGTCCCTCTCCTAGCCACATAGTGGCGGTCGGGAGAGGGATTTAGGGTGAGGGCTGAGTAGTTACCTCCGGTGAAGGGCATCGTAGCGGTCAGGAGAGTGATTGAGGGCTGGATGCGCTCACAACGCCACCGCTCGTCATGTGATCACTGGTTCTGGCGGCGCGACCACAAGACCCCGAAACCAGTGAACAATAAGCCGAAGGGCAAGAGGAACAGCACGACGAAGCCCGCACGACTCAAGTCTTGATCGTCGAGCGTGATCGCGGCTTCTTGGTCGGTGGGTGTTGCCTGAATGCTCGCCAGTTGCCCGACGAAATCATCATAATTCGCCGACCAGAAGATCGCCTGTCGCGCTAGCGAGACGTTGACAATGCTCGATCCGAAGGCGTTGGCGTAGTTGTTCAAGATCAGATCGACACCGCCACTGACGACGACGCGCGCGCCGGTCGCGCTATTTTCGACCGCGACGACCACCGGCAATTGACCGGCCGGCTCGCCGGCTTGCTGTTGCAAGAGCGCGTTCAGGTCTTCGTTGCTCTGTGCAGATTCGAAGTTGGGTGCGGGCACGCTATAGGCATCGCCACTGGTCTGCACGAGGACATCGACCGTCACGTTATCGGGCAGGGTCTCTGCAATTTCGATCGAATGCCCGCGCAGGGCAACGTCGCCGCCGGTCGCGTTGGCGGTGATCGGATGCGGTTGCAGATCAGAGAACAGGAACAACAAGCCCTGCTGGACGACGTTGTTAGGGTCAACCACGAAATCGTTACGCACGCGCACGCCGAAGCTCTCCCACATATAATCGTTGAAGGTCTCGCCCGTCGCTAGCACCGGCGCACCCGATGGACTGAAGCTCGCGAGCAAGAACAGATCACCGCCCGTATCGAGATAGTTGAGGATCGGTTGCATCACGTCATCCGGCAGGACTTCCACGCCGCCGGGGATCATCAGCACTTCGCCATCAGTCGCGCCCGCGCCCAGCGTCATCGCGTCGCCCGTCAGTTCCAGCGGATTCACGCGCGCCACGCGCCACTTAAAACGTTCTTCCAGTTCGGTCGCCAGCAAGTCCGCGCCCGCCGGTGATGTATCGTCAATCGCGATGCCCTCGGCAACGTCGAGCGAGCGCAGTAAGAAATCACCGGTGGCTGTCGCCGTGATGATCGCGTTCGTCAGCCGGATTTGATCGAAGGATTGGATCACTTCCGCCTGTTCGGCGATGGGCTCGCCCGTGTTGGGGTCGATCGGCGCAACGGCGTACTGTCCGGCGCTGATGTTCGCGCCATATTGTTGCTGGATAAAGGGATTACGGTTGATGTCGATGTATTCATACGTGATCTTGCCATTGCTCGACTCTTCAAAGTCATCGAGCAGGTTCTGCACGAGGTCTTGCTGACCAGCGGCGGCTTGCGTCGTGAAGCCGATGATACGCACGCTGGGAATGGTCGGATCGCTGGTGATGGTGTCGATCAACTCGCGCGTGTCGTCGCGCAGGGTGAATAGGTTCTGCTGGCTGACATCGACGCGCCAATTCAAGGACGCGACCACGCCATACACCAGCACCGCGGCGACCGCCATTAGCACGACGACGACGACTGCCGTCCCGCCAAACGCCAGCCCCCGCCCAGCGATGATCTCGCGCACTTGATCGGGATTGAGGACACCCCACGCCAGCACGCTGATGAGCATCACTGCCAGCGCACCATAGCCCAGACCGCCGAAGCTCGGTTGGGTGAACCACACGAACAGCGCCACAATCAGCGCGATTGCCGCAATCCCCAGCAGGATGATCGGCGGAATCAGCGGCTCGTCGGCAGGTGTCGCGGGACGAGTCTCGTTCATGATAGCGTCTTGCGTGTTCACGTTCTCGTCTGTGGTTTTATTCTCTGGATTCGTCATGGTTTAGCTTGCCCTCCAACGCCGTGTACCAACAATCAAAGTCGTGATGAACAACGGTAAGATAATCATCAGGATGAAATATGCGATGTCCTGCGCGCGCAAAATGCCGGATAGCATCGTCGCCTGGAAGTGTGGCGATAGCCCGATTTCACGCACGAAATCCGCCGCACCCTGGAACAAAGCCTGCTCACTGACGATCACCGCCAGCGATTCCGATAAGAACAGGGCGAGGATCGTCGCTGAGCCTAAGAACGCCGCCACTAGCTGATCTTCGGTAATTGCCGACCAGATCAACGTGATCGCCAGCGCCGCGCCACCATACAGCCACGCGCCCAGATACATCACGCCGATGAACGTCCAGTTCATCTCCGGCGCGATCGCCCAGATCAAGACCACATGCAAGAAGGTCAGCAGGAGCAGGAAGGTGTAATACGTCCACGCCGCGAGGAACTTGGCGACGACGAACACCCACTCGCCCATCGGCAGGGTCATCAGGACTTCTAGCGTGCCCTCGCGTGATTCTTCCGAGAGCAGGCGCATTGTCAACAGCGGGGCGATCAAGAACATCAGGAAGACGAATACATCCAGATTGAAGCGCACGAGATCCGTCGGACGGATGCCGCCAGCTTGCTGGACGTTAGCCTGTTGTTGCACGGCGATGCTCAGATTGCCCATGAACAACAAACCGATGAAGCCGATCACCGCGAAGCCCACCGCGTAAGCGATGAACGAGCGAAAGTAAACCGAGACTTCGCGCTTGTAGACTGCTAGTAAGGCTCTCATGCTTGTGCCTCTCTTTCGTGGTCGTCGCCATCTGTCGGGAGTAGTGTGCCATCGGCGGTGATGGGCGCGGGGGTCTCGGCAACGTCGGTTTGATCGTCGTCGCTGTAGCCCATACTGCGCCGCGTCAACTCAAGGAAGATTTCTTCCAGATTGTTCGCCGCCGGACGTACTTCGAGCACGTTATAGCCGGCGTTGACCAGTGCCGATGTAATCAGCGGGCGCGGGTCGCGGTCACGGTCAACCGGCAGGGCGACGACCGCATCGCGCTCGACGAAGGCTTCTTGCACGGCATCTAAGCCCTGCACTGTGTCGAGGATAGTGTCGGGGCTTTCTTCAGTACGAATCAAGACCCGTTGCCCGCGTTCGAGTTCTTCGCGCAGGCTGGCGGGGCTTCCCTGTGCGACAATCTCGCCCTGATTGATAATCACCACGCGGTCGCAGACCTGTTCGGCTTCTGGCAGGATGTGCGTGCTGAACAGCACCGTATGCTCGCGCCCCAGTTCGCTGACCAGATCGCGCAGTTCGAGTACCTGTATCGGGTCTAAGCCGATTGTCGGCTCATCGAGAATCAGCACGTCGGGGTCGTGTAAGAGCGCGGCGGCGAGGCCCACCCGTTGCTTCATACCCTTGGACATCTTGCGGATGATGCTATCGGCACGCTTGCCCAGCCCCACACGCCCCAGTACGTCGAGGGCGCGGTCGTTGCGCTGGGGCACACCGCGAATCTCGCCCAAATATTTGAGATAGCCGCGCGCGGTCATATCGCGGTACAGTGGCACGCTCTCGGGCAGATAACCAACGTGCTGGCGCACCTGCAAGCTCTGGTCAAAGACATCATAGCCCGCAACGGTGGCACGACCGGCACTCGGCGGCGCATAGCCCGTCAAAATCCGCATGGTGGTGGTCTTGCCCGCCCCATTCGGGCCGAGGAAGCCCGTCACCTGACCGGATTCTGCCGTGAAGCTAATGCCCTTCACGGCGATCACCGAGCCGTATTTCTTCACCAGATTATCGACTTCAATCATGGTCTGGTCGCTCTCCTGTTCGCTCTATGGTCACTTGGTGTGGCAGACGAACGCCCGCCGCTTCCGGTTTTGTCACAGGCGACATTATAACGGAGCGCAAAAATCGCATACAGGGGAGATGGCGCGTCTTTGATGAAGATTTTATATTCACGCACGGGCAATTGGCGCGTCAGTTGCCATCTGCATGGAGAAAGTCATGGACGATGTGATAGGCTTCTTGGGTGCTGGGTGTGGCATAAATGCTGACATCGCGTGCGGCGAACACGCGCTGGATGGTCTGCGTCAACCCCTGCCAGATGTCCGGCGCGCCGATCACGATTAGCATCACGAGATTGGGGGGGGTATGGTGCGCGGTGGTGATCGCCATCGTCACCAGATCAACCGGCACTTCGTCTGTTGCGCGCATATCCAGCAAGCCGATCACAGGCTTGGATGTCAGGCTCATGCGGGCGAAGCCTTCTTTCAGCGCTTCTTCGAGCTGGTCAGCTGTCCACTCACCGCGTACTTGCCACACCATAATCTGCTCGTCCCAGTCACCCCAGCCGATAATAATCATCGTTGCTTCATCCGTATCATTCACTCGCACAGGGTAACTACTCAGGGGCGTTGCCCCCGACCCCCCACAAAGGACGATCGTCCTTTGAACCTGTACCCGCCGAACGCTTTGCGGTTGGCAAAACTGGGGTGCAGGGGAAATATCCCCTGCTAGGGCGTGGGGTGAAACCCCACAAGAAGACTCTACCTGAGTAGTCACCGCACAGGTTTATATGTGTACTGGCAAGCTTGCTAACGCGCAATCAGTCGGCAATGGTCGCCAGCCATATCGG
>DAOTTV010000006.1:0-54659 GCA_034437755.1 Anaerolineae bacterium
ACCGAAGATGTGATAAACGACGCTCATGTCCCCGATTATGATGAAGTCTACCGCGAAGCGCAGGATGATCTCGAAGCCTTCTGGGCCGAGCGTGCCGGCGATCTAGAGTGGTATGAGACGTGGGATAAAGTCCTCGATGATAGCCAGGCCCCGTTTTATAAATGGTTCGTCGGCGCGAAGACCAATATTGTAAACAACGCGCTCGATCGCCATACGCAGACGTGGCGGCGTAACAAACTCGCCATCATCTGGGAAGGGGAGAACGGCGATAAAGTCACGATGTCTTATTGGCGTTTGTGGCAAGAAGTTAATCGCTTTGCCAATGTCCTGCGTGGGATGGGCGTGAAAAAAGGCGACCGCGTGACAATCTACATGGGGCGCATCCCGGAGATTGTGATTGCGATGCTCGCCTGTGCCAAAATCGGCGCGCCGCACAGCGTGGTTTACGGCGGCTTCAGCGATCAGGCGCTGGCAGATCGCATCGCTGACGCCCAGAGTCGCGTGCTGATTACGGCTGATGGCGCGTGGTTGCGCGGCAAAACGGTTGATCTGAAGGACACCGCCGACGAAGCCGTGCGCCGTTCGCCGGTTGTCGATACCGTGATCGTTGTCAAGCGCACCGGACAAGATGTGAATATGGAGCAGGGGCGCGATTATTGGTGGCACGAGCTGATGAACCTGCCGATTGCTAGCCGCTACTGCGAGACGGAAGTCATGGATGCCGAAGACCCGCTCTTCATTTTGTATACCAGCGGCACGACGGGCAAGCCCAAGGGCGTGCTTCATACGCATGGCGGTTATCAGGTATATACTTCGACCACCCTTAAATGGGCGTTCGATTTGAAGGATGATGATCGCTGGTGGTGCGCGGCTGACCCGGGTTGGATTACCGGACACAGCTACATCGTGTATGCGCCGTTGATTCTGGGCGCGACGAGCATCATCTATGAGGGTGCGCCAAATTTCCCGTATCCTGACCGCTGGTGGCGCATTGTCGAGGAATACGGCGTGACAGTGCTGTATACCGCGCCGACGGCGATTCGTGGCTTGATGCGTTTCGGCGATGCGTGGGTGACGCGCCACGATCTGAGCAGTTTGCGCCTGCTGGGTAGTGTCGGCGAGCCGATTAACCCCGAAGCATGGCGCTGGTATCACAGCGTCGTCGGCAACGAAACCTGCCCGATCATTGATACGTGGTGGCAAACCGAAACCGGCGGCTTCATGATTACGCCTCTGCCATCGGTGAGCCTCAAGCCCGGCAGTGCGACCCGTCCCTTCCCCGGCATCAAGGTCGATGTTGTGCGCGAAGATGGCACATCATGCGAGCCGGATGAAGATGGCGAACTCGTCATCCAGGGGCCGTGGCCGTCGATGCTTCGCACGGTGTGGGGCGATGACCAGCGCTATCTGGATCAATACTGGAGCAAATACAAAGAACAGGGCTGGTATCTCGCCGGTGATGCCGCACGTAAGGATAAAGATGGATACTTCTGGATTATCGGGCGCAACGATGACGTAATCAAAGTCAGTGGGTATCGTCTGGGGACAGCCGAAGTCGAATCAGGCTTGGTCAGTCATCCCGCCGTGGCTGAAGCCGCCGCGATCGCTGTACCGGATGAACTCAAGGGTAATGTGATCTATGCCTACTGTATTCTAGTCGCCGGTTTCGAGGCGAGCGACGATCTCGCTCGCGAACTACGCGATCATGTCAGCGATGAAGTCGGCCCGATTGCCAAGCCCGCCAAAATCGAATTTGTAGATAGCCTGCCCAAGACGCGCAGTGGTAAGATCATGCGTCGGATACTCAAGGCGCAGGCGATGGGGCAGGATGTCGGCGATACCAGCACACTCGCGGACTAGACCGGCTCTTTGGGATTTCTCGTGGTTTTTGTTGCAGGGGCTTTGTCCTCACACCCTCACAAGGAACTGTCGTTCCTTGACCTTGTTCATTTTGAACGCTATGCGTTCAAAAAAGCAAAAGTAACTACTCAGCCCTCACCCTAAATCCCTCTCCCGACTGCCACTATGTGGCTAGGAGAGGGACTTCAACCGTGCTTGTCTTGAGGGCAGAAGCTGGCGTAAATCAATTGACCTGAGTAGTTACAAGCAAAAGTTTTTGGCGTTCCCTTTTTTCAACAAGGGGACAAAAAGAGCTTGACCACGCAAGATACGAAAGAACCACTAGACCAACACTTAAAACAAAGTCGATCACTGAAGGGACTAAGGCGCACCTGAGCGGGGTCAGAACCATTTTAGATGGCTGCCCCGTCGCACCACTTAGCCGCGATGCTTTAGCCTGCGGCGGAAAAAGCCTGCATGCGGGACTTCAAAATAATGCTACGCCCCCCTTCTTACAAGCGCTATTGCCAGGAGAAGGGGAGCAACGGTGCGAGCCAAGTCAAGATGCTACGCGATGCCTCAGCGTGAGCGTGCCTGCATGCGCTCTGTTTCAGCAATAAGTTGGGGTGCGTTACTCAGGATAGTCGGTGCGCTCATCCACAGCAAGAGCAACATCGTCAGCGCGGATGTCAAGCACCACATGCAACTAGCGCCAATCACGAATGGCTCGAGGAAGGTAAGGTAAATCGTGAATAGCATACCACCTGCCACCAACAGGAAGAAGATGTTGTGCGCGCGTTCGTCACGCAGGCTGACGAGCCAAACTGCGAACAAACTCACGTAGCCGATGATACCGATCACGCCGATCGGAATCCCGAAGAGCGACGCGTATTCGCTCTGTTGCACGATGTTACAATTGCCAACCACGCCACAGACGGCATCTGCCGCGGTCGTCTCGACATAGGTCATGTAGCTAGCGACGATCAAGCCGACGACCAGCACAACTGGCACGAGTGCGCGCGGAGTCGGGGCTTGTCGTTGCGTCAGCGCGACAAAGGCGACGACTGTCATCAGCACCGCCATCACCCCCGTGATACCCGTGACGATGATCTCATCACTGCCGAAGAGCAACGACCCGATGAAACCGACCGTAATCAAGGCGGTGAACGCCACGACGAATATTTGCCACCGTCCGGTGATCGCCTGCTTCACCTGTGGGTTGATGAAGGCGATACCGATCGCGCTGATGCTGGTGACCATCGCGATGAGAATTGCAATCGCAAACCCGTTGGCGACATCGCTGAGGAGTGCCGGTTGTGTGCTAGAGCTGATCAAATCGACATTGGTCTGGTAGGCATCGCCTAAGGCTTGCATAAAGACCGCTTCGACACCGGCTACCGGTGGCACATCAATGCCGCCATTGACTAAGCCGGTACGAATCACGTCAGCTGTCCGCGCCGGAATTTCGATTGATCCAATTAGCACCGTCTCACCGAGAACCAGCATCGGCACACCGCTGGAGTTGATGTTCATCTCGCTGGTGATCTGGCTCATCAGGCGACTGCCTTCTGGTATTTGAATGTTGACGAACAGCACTTGTAATTGCTCGCCGAATTCATCTTGGATCGCACCCCAGTCATTATTAATCACATCATGGCAATGACCACAAGCCGGCGAGTAAAAGAACAGACCATATGCTACCGGCTCTTGCGCCTGTACACGCGCCGGTAGCAACAGTATGGTCAATAGCAAAACAGGTAACATCCATCGTCTCATGACATTCATCCTCTGCTTATCTATAGTATATTAGCCCTAGTGTGCTTGTTATTGGCTAGATGCTGTAGTGATGAATGCCACAATCCGGCGCGATACCTGACACGTTTCACGCATCAGTCGGGGTTAACCAGCGATAACCGTAGGCTGGCAGGGTGATCTCTGCTGTGATGGGGTCAGTATCAGGGTGCAGGGCATCCGTATATTGACCTGTTGGCAGGGTGATCGTCACATCCGCATCGGCGAGATTGTGCAGGGCGAGCAGACGACTCTCATGATGCTCGCGCCAGAAGCACAGCGTCGATAGGGGCAAGTCCTTCAACCACGTTAGCTTGCCGATCGCCAGCGCGTCATGTGCTTTACTGCGATGAATCATGTTACGGACGGTGTGTAAGAGCGATTGGTCGTCAGCCATCTGCGACTCGACGTTGACTGTCTGGTAACCGTATTCAGGATCATTGATGATCGGCGCGTACATCATCTCGGCAGGCGCACGACTAAAACCGCCGTTTATATCGGCGTTCCACTGCATCGGCGTACGCACGCCGTTGCGATCGAACAATTGGATGTTATCGCCCATGCCGATCTCATCGCCGTAGTACAGCACCGGTGTGCCGGGCAGGGTGAACAGCATCGAGTACATGAGTTCGATGCGGTGGCGGTCGTTGTTCATCAGCGGGGCTAAACGTCGCCGAATGCCTAGATTCATCCGTTGCTTCTTGTTGGGCGAATAATAGTTCCACATGAACTCGCGCTCTTCTAGCGTTACCATCTCCAGCGTCAATTCATCATGATTACGCAGGAAGGTTGCCCACTGTGTGCCTTTGGGGATTTCGGGCGTGCTGTCTAAAATATCGATAATACCGCTCCGGTCTTGTTTGGCGAGTGCCATGTACAGGCGCGGCATCACCGGAAAGTGAAAGCACATGTGGAATTCAGGATGCTCATCATCGCCGAAGTACGGCAACAAATCCTCAGCCCATTGGTTGGCTTCTGCCAGTAAGAGTGCATCGGGATAATGTTCGTCGATGAACTGCCGCATGACTTTCAGATAGTCGTGCGTCTCGGCGATGTTCTCGTTGTTCGTCCCTTCACGCTCGAACAAATAGGGCACCGCATCCACCCGAAAGCCGTCAATCCCTAAATCTAACCAGTAGCGCATGATGTTCAGCATTTCCTCTTGCACTGCTGGGTTATCGTAATTTAAATCCGGTTGACTGCTATAGAAGCGATGCCAGTAATATTGATCGCTATGTTCGTCATATGCCCAGTTGGATTCCTCGGTATCCAAGAAGATGATGCGCGTCCCCTGATACTTTTTATCGGTATCGCTCCACACATAATAATCGCGCATGGGCGAATCGACCGATTGCCGCGCTTCAATGAACCATGGATGCTGGTCAGACGTGTGATTGACGACGAGATCCGCAATGATGCGGATATTACGCCGCTTCAGTTCTTCGACAGTCATCCGAAAATCCTCGAACAGACCGTAATTTTGATGAATGCCGTAAAAACTTGAAATATCGTAGCCATCATCGCGCAACGGTGATGGATAAATGGGCATCAACCAGATGCAATCGACACCTAGCCATTCTAAATAATCGAGCTTGCGCCGTAATCCGAGAAAATCTCCCCAACCGTTGTTGTCGGCATCATAAAATGCACGCAGGTAGACTTGATAGAATACAGCATTCATGTACCAATCCATAAGATGAACGCTTTCTACTGAGCACAAATGAACGTGTGCTATTGTATCGAATTTTTCTGTATTGTCGCCCTAGAATTCTCACGATCAGCCGTTGTCATCAGCGACAGCACGACCTGCTCAGTTGTGGTATAACGGACTTGTCACCTCGTGGGTGCTTCGGCATCCCACACGTAAGTATCACTGATCAAAGCAATCGGGAGACACATTCTATGTTACAAGAGTACCGCCAACAATTATTGCCCCTGCGCGAGCAAGCAGAGATGCGTAATCATTGGCTTCGACAACGGCTTGATACGATTATACCGGCGTTACTAGAGCGCGAGAATATGGATATGTGGTTGGTCGTCGCGCGGGAGTATAACGAAGACCCGGTCATCATGTCGATGTTACCCGCACCGGCAATGTCAGCGCGACGGCGCACGATTCTCGCTTTTTGCCGCAATGCCGATGGCACGGTCGATCGCCTGACCTTAGATCGTTATGGGCATGGCGACTTTTACGAACCGGTCTGGAATCCAGAGCGCGAAGGGCAGTATCAGTGCCTCGCACGCATCGTACACGAGCGCGATCCCCGGCGTATCGGCTTGAATTATTCCAAGCATTTCGCTTTTGGCGATGGGCTATCGCACAACGAATATTTTGAACTAGCGGAAGCCCTCGGTGATCGCTATATGGCGCGCTTCAAGAGTGCGACGCGCCTCGCGCTCGGCTGGTTAGAGACGCGCATCCCCGCCGAGCTAAAGATGTATCCCTTCATCGTGGCGATGGGACACACCTTAATCAAAGAAGCCTTCTCGACCCATGTGATCGAAATCGGCAAGACAACGACTGAAGATGTCGTGTGGTGGATGCGGCAGACTATGCACGATATGGGCTTGCAGGCGTGGTTCCAACCGGATTGCGAAATCCAGGCACCGGGGCAACGCTATGACGCGCAAGCGCGGCGCACGGTCATCCAAGCGGGTGATTTGCTATGGTGCGATGTCGGCTTTTATTACATGGGCTTGGCGACTGACCAACAGCAACACGCCTATGTCTTACACCCTGACGAAACCGACGCGTCGCGTGGCTTGCAGACCGCACTCGCACAGGGCAATCGCTTGCAGGATATTCACATGGAACAGATGCAAATCGGGCGCACGGGTAACGATGTGCTACACGCGACGCTGGCGCAAGCCCGCGCCGAGTCAATCGAGGCGCAGGTCTACAGCCATCCGCTGGGCTTTCATGGGCATGCCGCCGGCCCCACAATCGGCTTGTGGGATCAGCAGGATGGTGTGACGGGCAAGGGCGATTACGAGTTGTTCGATTACACCGCCTATTCGATCGAACTGAACGTGCGCTACAATGTCCCTGAATGGAACGGACAGCAAGTGCGTATCGCGCTGGAAGAAGATGCGGTGCTAGCCGATGGGCAGATGCACTGGCTTGACGGGCGATTGCAACGCTTGCACTTGATCGGCTAGAGCCACCCGAGCCACTGCCACCACAGATAATCCAGCGGAAGCAAGACGACGATCGTCACCAGTACGAGCCACAGGTTAAAGCGCAAGACGCGCCCCATATCCAGATGGCCCAGTTGCACGCCGACAATCACGGGTGGGGCTTGATAGGGGAAGATGATCGTCGCCATGCCGATCGCTTGCATCATAATCAGCGCGCCGATTGATACCCCCGTCATCAAAGCGATGTCATCGACAAGGGGCGTAATCAGCGCGGGGACGGTAGGCGTGGTGCCGATCATGCTTACCGCCATCGATGAGCCGATCAGCGTCAAGAAATTGGTGAAATCGGCGGCTTGTGCGAACGGCAGGGACGAGCGCACGAAGTTTGACAGAAGCACGCTCAACTCCGACTGTGCGATGATGCGCCCGAGGCTGATGATAGCGGCGACGAAGAATAAGAGCGTGTAATTGATGTCAGTCTGCATTTTGGCGTGAGGCAATACACCGATCATCGGTGTGATAATCACCAAGCCGACGCTCATCGCCACCCATGCCGCCGAGATACCGTGAAGTGTGTCCGTTAGCCAGAAGCCGAGCGCGATTAGCAAGAACACCAGCAGACGCTGTTCGGCGCGGCTCATGCCATCATCGGCGGTCATCTGTTGCTCAATGCCGACCTTGAGCGTTGCAGGAAAGATCAGCAGAATCAGCACGGCGATCAACACGGCGCGTAACGCACCCATCACCGGAAAATGCAGAAGCAGATATTCGGCGTATAGTACCGTATAACCCTGCACTGTCTCGGCAGTGCCGGCTAGCACGAGATTCGGCACATTTGCTGAGAGAATAGCGAAAGACGGGTAATATGTACCGAACATGCCTGCGAGAACGATACCCGTATGTCCATTATCGCCGATCTCGAAGCCGAAGCGATCGGCAACGGCCAGCAGAATCGGCGTGAATAGCACGATGCGTCCCATTGATGAGGGAATCAAAAAGCCCAGCACAACCCCCAGCATCACCAACCCCGCAATCAACAGGTGATAACTGCCACCCAGACGATTGGCAAACGTATACGCGAGCCGTTGTGCCAGACCCGTATGTTTAATCGCCGCGCCGATGATGACACCGCCAAAGACCAACCAGAAAGCATTCGACGTGAAGCCCGAAAAGACAACATCCGCCGGCGCAACGTCTAGCAGAATCGCCAACATGAGGAAGATCAAGCCCGTGAAATACGAGGGCAGGACGTTCGTCGCCCAGAACGTGACGGTGAACGTCGTCAAAGCGGTGACGATCGCACCGCTTGTGGATAAGCCGAAGGGACGCAAGAGAGCGATCAACACGGCGAGCACGACACCCGTCGCGGCGATGACCTGTGCGGGGCGAATAGACTTGAGCATGACCTATCTTTTCAGTAGTGTGTATCCGCCCCCGATTGAACACGATCTCATGTCAAAGTGCAATGTTCAACCTGTGTTAGGTGAAGGCTCTTTGGGATTTCGAGTGGTTTTTGTCGCAGGGGCTTTGCCCTCGCACCCCCCAAGGAACGATCGTTCCTTGACCTTGTTCATTTTGAACGCGCAGCGGTCAAAAAACCAAAAATTTTTGGTGTTCCCTTTTTTCAAAAAGGGGACAAAAGGAGCTTGACCACGCAAGATACGAAAGACCCTAGGTGAATAACTGATGATCGGTCGCCGTATGGTCGGTGAACACGCGCGCGATCTGCTCGTTTTTCATGCGCTTGCGTAACATCTCCGCCAGCACATCGCGATAATCGACCGTGATTGCCAGATCACCATCTTCGAGCGCATCCGGCGCGAGCGTCGGCCATTGGGTATATACGGGCTGTGCGGATGCGAAGCCAGCGCCCATCATCAGCATTGCGCCCCCGTAACCGTGATCGGTGCCCCGACTGGCGTTCTCCTGCAAGCGTCGTCCGAATTCCGACATAATCACCAGCGAGACTTTATTCATATCTGCGCCCATATCTTGATGGAACGCGCGTAAGCCTGTGGCGAGGCGCGTTAGCAAGCGGGCTTGTGTGCCATCGACCCCGCCCTGATTAGCGTGGGTGTCCCAACCGCCGAGATCAATACACGCCACTTCTAACCCGATATCGGCGCGAACCAGCGCGGCGGTCTGTCGTAGTGCTTGCCCGAAGTCATCCTGTGGATACTGCGCGGCGTGCTTCGGTTGATAATTCTCATACCCGACACTCTGCACGACTTCGATCGCTGATATGGTCGATTCAGCGACCGCATGAAGTGAGTCGCTTTCCAGCGCGTATAAGCTCTGCAAGGAGTGCATCATCTGCTGGGCGCGTTGTTCGTCGCCGTCGAGGTGATAATCAATGATCGATTTCATCGCGACGGTCGAGGGCGCGCCAGCGAGTGACTTCTGCACGGATGTACCCCAGCCGATGCCACGCACAGGCGACGGGTTATTGTGGTCGAGCGATGCCAGATGCCGCGCAATCCACCCCGTTGATGCGCCATAATTGCCCGCGCTATCGGCGCGCTCCATGAAGTCCATCGCCTCGAAGTGCGAGCGCGTGCCGTGTGTGAGTCCGGTCGCGTGGACAGCCTTCATCTGCCCGCCCTCAAAAATCGGCAATAGCGGCGCGAGTGCCGGATGTAGACCGAAGAATCCGTCTAAATCCAGCACTTTTTGCGCGGTGTTGGTATCCGGTCGCGGGATTGCCAGCGAGCGCCGCGCATCGTAGTAGGAATCTTCACCATGTGGCACGACCATATTCAGCGCGTCAGCACCTCCGCGCAAGAAGATTGAAATCAGCACATCGCCTTTCGGATCGTTATACGGTTGCGCGAATGCCAGACGCGGCATCCACGCGGGCAGGGCAGTTGTCGCCGCGGCGAGGCCTGTGATTAAGCCCGACCCCACCAAAAACTTACGTCTCGAAATCATGAGTCATCTCCACGTCTTGTTATCGTCATCGTGTGTTTACGGGTTGGCATCTATCAGCGCGATTGAAACGCCGGCGAAGCGATCAATAGCGCGATCGTCGCCAGCACTTTGTCGTTGCTATCGCCTTCGATGCGCTCTAGGAAACCGTCGATGATGCGCTGTTCATCGCGGCTCAACTCGCGCCCCAAGAAATAATGCGCTAAGACCTGTATCGGACGTTGATTGTGGCTATCGACCAGCGCGACTAGACGTTCGTAATTGGGCGCGTACTGCTGATTGCCTTCGACTGCATTTTTTGCCAGACTCCAGCGTGGGAGCAGGTTTTGCATCCAGTAGGCGTTCGCGTCGGGGTACCCGTTGGGTGCGTGCCATTGGAAGGGCAGGTGTCCCATTGTTTCGAGTTCGTCGGCAAGGTCACGATAAAAGCGTGTGTCATTGCGAATCTGATAATCTAGCGCCCGCATGATACTGATCGCATATTCCTGTGGGCGCTTGAACTTGGGCGGCGCTTCCCAGAAGTGATCGCTCTCGAAAATTGTGCGGAACATGGCTTTGATGTCGCCTTCAGTGCTGATAAAGGTGCTAGCGACCGCTTCGACCAAATCTGCCGGCGCGTCATCGGCGACAAAACGTCGCACCAATTTTCTCGCGAGCAAGCGCCCAGTCTCTGGACGGGATGCGAGTAAATCGAGCAAGTAATCGCCCTCGGCTTCGCCATCACCCTCGAATGTGTGACCGAGTACGGTCTTACGCCCGTTATCGTGGATGCGCGCTCGAAAGCGAAAGTCTCCAGCGCGGTCGGGGTCTTCGCCGATCCGCACCATTGACCAACCCGTGAAGATGCGGGCGACTTCGGCAATGTCGGTTTCGCTGTAGTTATTGACGCCCAATGTGTGCAATTCCAGCATTTCCCGCGCGAAGTTCTCGTTGGGGTCACGGCGGCGGCTGTGAACGTTATCGAGATAGTAGAGCATTGCTGTATGCTTAGCGACAGCCCCCAGCAGATCACGAAAGCGCCCGAGCGCGTGCGGACGAATCGCGTCGCGGTCATACGGGATGAAGAAGGCGTATGTCTGCCCCTTGCCGATGAATACGTTGAAGTGATCGTGCCAGAACTCGACCATCATCTCGTAGAGACTGCGGTGTGACAGAAATTTACGCATCAGCGTGCTGACGGTAATCGTGCTGATTAAGCGGCGGCGCGAGATGTCATCGCGGTAGACATCAGCTGACGTGACCTGCAACAGCGGGTTGTCAGCCAGCAAAGCGTCGAGCGCGTGATCGTCGATTGTCGCCGGTGCGAGTTGCTGGTCGATAAAATCAGTCGGACTTTGACTCGCGCTTGCCTCATGTAAATCTAGCGTGATGCCATAAGTCACGCGGGCGATGGCGTGCATCACCGCTGATTTGCCCTGTGGCATGAATTGCCCGCGTGATTGGGCGAGTGTCTGGTGTATCAGCGGCGCGTTAGTTCCCAGTGTTGCACCGCCGATGAGCATGGCTTTCAGAAAGTCGCGTCGGTTCATCACATCCCCTAATGGCTCTGCATCCAGATTAATATCACTATAAACCAAAATTGCTGGCGAATTTTCATATAAATGTAAAAGAAGTGTAAAGCATCAAGGTTCTTTCGTATCTTGCGTGGTCGAGCTCTTTTTGTTCCCTTTTTTCAAAAAGGGAACGTCAAAAACTTTTGCTTTTTGAACGCTATGCGTTCAAAATGAACACGGTCAAGGAACGACAGTTCCTTGTGGAGGGGCGGGGGCAAAGCCCCTGCAACAAAAACCACGCGACATCCCAAAGAGCCAGCATTTTTCAAAAAATTGTGGGATATTATCGACTAACGCCTACTCATCCGGTGGCAATGATGATATGCTACAGCTATCAGCGATACACGGTTAAGCGATCATGTCGATCTATCAATTTCTACAATTTGCAAGCCTCATCGCCTGGGCGATTTTCCTCGTGCTTGTGGTGGGCTTATTCGGTTGGCGCGCATACAAACGCGGCTTCGTCTTCGCGTTCCAGCGCCTCTTCTCATGGGTGACTGTCGTCGCCGTGATTCCTGTGCTAGTTGTCAATCTTTTCTCGCTCAGCATCATCTTCGTACCGCCGACCCATATCGGTGTGATCATTTCTTTTTTAGAGCCGCGCGGCTATCGCGATAATGTGATTGCGAGCGGGCGTTATCTGGTGTTGCCACTGGTCGAGCAAGTCGTGATTTATCCCGTCTATCAACAAACTTATACGATGTCTGCCGCGCAGGACGACGCGATCGCCGCCCGTACCCGCGATGAACAAGTCGTCTTCGTCGATACATCGGTCATTTATGCGCTCGATGCTGACGATGTCATACAGGTACATATCAACTGGCAGGATCGTTATCGCGATGAATTCGTGCGCCCGACGATCCGCAACGCGATCTTGCAGGAGTTGGCGAATTACAACGCCAGCGAGATCAACAGCCAGACGCGCCAGATTATCGCTGAGCGCCTGAACGAAAGCCTGCCTGATGTTTTTGCCGCGCAGGGGATCACCTTCGCTCAGGTGCTGATTCGTAACATTGGCTTATCGCCAGAGTACGCCGCCGCGATCGAACAGAAGCAAGTACGCTTTGAAGAGCAGACTCAGAGCGAATTTCAGGCGGAGATTATTCGCGAATTAGCAGACGGGCAGGCGGATCGGATCACACAATTGGCGC
Source organism: Anaerolineae bacterium (assembly GCA_034437755.1). Lineage (GTDB taxonomy): Bacteria > Chloroflexota > Anaerolineae > Aggregatilineales > Phototrophicaceae > JAUZRW01. Next base: position 12,398 of record DAOTTV010000006.1, read on the forward strand.
AGGCCCGCGCCGCCCGCACGCTGGCACAGGCACAAGCCGAAGCTGATGCGCTCGCGCTGGTCTCTTTGATTCTTAACGATAATCCTGAATTACTGACTGATCTCTACAGCCGTAAAATCGGTGAGAATATCACTTTCTACGGCGAGCCGATCGAAGACCCCTTCAGCGTGCCGACGATTTTCATCCCGTATACGTCAACGCCAACCGCGACCGTAACCCCGTCACCGACGGCTACAGCGACTGCTACCGCGCCCCCGACTTTCCCGCCGCCCCCTCCCGCGCCTTAGTCGCATCGGATAGTGACATTTGTCATCAGGGTTGAATGACAAATGTCGATGATTTTTATGCGATGCGGGTTTACCATCTCACCAGGGAAAATACTGATATTGATGAAGGCTCACGATTGATGAAACAGCTTACTGGTTTAAGATGGCTTACATTGTTAGTTTGTAGCGTCGTCTGGATGGGAATCAGCGTCGCGCAGACCGATGATCTCACGCCGCCGGATGCCGAACCGGACATGGAACTCGGCGCACAAATTTACGCTGAGAACTGCACGAGTTGTCATGGTATGACCGGTGCTGGCGATGGCGAACTCGTCCAGAGCGGTCAACTGACTGTCGCGGTGGCAGATTTCACTGATCCGGCGACGATGAGCGACCAAACACCGACAGACTATTACGAGATGGTCACCAATGGCAATCTCGCCGCGCTGATGCCGCCCTTCTCGCGCACGCTCACCGATTTTGAACGCTGGTCGGTGGCGAACTACGTATATAACGCGCCATCAAACCCGATCGAACAGATTGAACCAGTCGCACCCGCGCCGACAGCGGCGCGTGACGATGTGACTGTGCCATCTGATAGCGGCTTCTCGCATGGGGGGGGCGATGCGGAGAACGTTGAAATAGTGATGGGCACGATTAGCGGGCAGGTACAACATGGCACTGCTGGCTACGGCTTGCCAAGTAATATGACGGTCACGCTGACGATTGTCGATCATCAGATGCAACAGCGCGAGATCGAACAGCAGGTCGCTGAAGATGGCACTTACGCCTTCATCGATGTGCCGATTACGGTCAATACGGCGCTTTTTGTCTCGACACAATACGCGGGGATTGATTTCAATAGTGCTTTGCACGCCGGCAACCCCGATGAACCCAATACAACTTTAGACCTGACGGTCTACGAGTCGAGCAATGAAGCGGCTTTGATCCAACTGAACTTCGTCCTGACGCAAGCAGATGTTTATGACGATGGCATTCGTCTGGTGCAACAGTACAGCTTCACCAACTTATCGGACGAACTCTTCGCCACGACTACGCCCGACGGACAACGGGTGTCGGTCCAAGTTCCGATTCCTGCTGGCGCACAGTTCGCCGCCGATAACGATCTGGAACGCCTCGTTGCAGATACAAGCGCTGGCATCGTCTACGACACGCGCCCGATCTTACCGCAACAAGATCACCAATTTCAGGTCGTGTTCACTATTCCGGTCACGCCAGAGTTTGAGGTCGCCCAGACTTTCGCCTATCCCCTCAGCGGCGCGTTTGAAGTGTACGCGGTCGAAGGGCAGGCGAGCCTGTTAACCAACGGGTGGGAGACGCTAGACGGTCAAGCGGTAGAGGAGATGAGTTATCAGGGGCAGGGCGGTCGCATGAACGTCCCTGCTGGTGAGACGATCAGTTACACAATCCGCAATGATATGCTTCAGACTAACAGCGTGATGGTCTGGCTCAGTCGTGTGTTGCTGGTGGTCGGCATCGGCTTAATCGTCCTCTCGGGCGTGTTGTTCGTCGTCAACGGGCGCAAGCCGTCTGACAACGATTAAGCGTAGCACGCATCACAAATACCAACGGTGGGACATCAGCGAGATGCGCCCACCGTCTGCGTTATGGCATCTCAGTAGTTGACTTTGACCAACTCGCGTTGGCGGGCGACAAATTCCTCAAGTTGCTCGAAATCTTCCATCACCCATAAAATTTTATGCATGGCGTGTGGCGATGGCGCGTGCTGGGCAATATCGACCGGATTGAAGGGGCGGCGTTCCATCTGATCGCTGAACGCAAGATCGAACTCGCCATAAGAGGACATCAAGCCCGTGCCGAAGGCTTTTAACTCGCCATCTTCTTTGATGATGCCGAATTCGATCGTATACCACCAGATGCTACCCAATCCCTCGCGCATATCCGGCGGACAGTCGAGCATCAGGTGCGCGTAGGCTTCGGTCAAATTGGCATAGCGTTTGTGGACTTGCATCGGCAAATGCCCGAAGGCATCGTGGAAAATATCGGGCAAGGGCGTGTAATCGAGGCTGTCCTTCTCGCGGATGTATTCTGTAATCAAGAAATCCCGCTCGACCAAATGCTCGAACCAGCTCTGTCCGTCGCTGTACTGCACGTCCGTACTGATAAGTTCCCAGCCTGTATGTTCCTGAAAAATGCGATCGAGACGCTCGCCATCGGGCACGCCGTCCGCGTTTAAGCCGAGGATGTCGTGTCCCTCTTGCCACCACTGGCAGGTGAGCGCCTGCACGTGAGGCCACTGGCGCGAGTAAAGCAAATGCCAGACGTCATGGTCGCTGTCCGTCCACTGATAAAACTGGCGCTTCTCTCGGTTGGTAACCATTGTCTACTTTCCCTCTTAAAATAAGCTCAAAATTCTAAATTTACGATCAATTCGTATGCTAGCACACGGTCTAAGCCTCATCGCCCACGAGCCATGCCTTCTGATAATCGCGCTTGTCTAATTCCAGCGCATCGACGGCGAGATGCAAGGGATTAAAGGTATCGACCATCACCGCTAGCTCTTCGGTTTTCTCTCACATCATCTTCTTCGATCGTTAGCGCGACTTCGACAAAACTATGATAGATCGTTGCATCATCACTCTCCAATTGTATTTATCAGTATGCCCAAGCGCTCGATCTCGAGCGTGACGACATCGCCGCTTTGCAGATAGGGGCCCTGTGCGCCTGTGAGTTCCAGCAAGCATCCCGTGCCGACTGTCCCACTGCCGATCACATCGCCCGGGTAGAGCGTCACACCGCTAGACGCACGGGCGATCATCTCGCCGAACGAGTAGTGTAAGCTGTTCCAATTCCCGCGTGACCGTTCCTCGCCGTTGACGTGCGCCACCATCTCCAGATCATACACGCCGGCGCGTCCGCTGTGTTTATCACTTAGCTCGTCTTTCGTCACCAGATATGGCCCGAAGCTCTGCGCGAAGTCCTTGCCCTTGGCTGGTCCTAGACCGACGCGCATCTCCTGCCGTTGCAGATCACGCGCTGACCAATCGTTGTAAATCATATAGCCGAAGATGTAATCCTCAGCGTCGGCGGCGGCGATGTCTGTGCCTTGCTTGCCGATGACTGCCGCCACTTCTAACTCGTAGTCTAAGGCTTGACTGCCGGCAGGATAGGGAATCGTCGTGCCGGTGCCGTAGATGGCGCGATGATTCGTGAAGTAAAAGACCGGCACTTCGTACCATTCGGCAGGGACATCACGATTACGATTGCGGTTTGCGGTGGCGACGTGTTCTTCAAAGGCGTAAAAATCGCGGATGCTCGCCGGTGGGTTCAGGGGCGCACAAATGCTGACATCCTGTCGGGCGAAGATGCGTCGCATATGCCCGTTAAGCGTGACCTGTGTCGCGCCATTGGCGACATCTTGCGCGAGTTGTTGTAACTCGGCATAGCGCACTTGCCCATTCTGTAGCCAACCGACTAGCGTTCCCTTGGCACTCTCGCCGATCTCGATCACGTAATTGCCGGCGATCACGCCGAAGCGCGGGTAGGGGGTGCGGGTATCTTTCGGATAAAAATCGATCAATTTCATCGCGTCATCTCATCCCTGCTGATGCTCGGCGCGACCGTGCGCGCCAAGTTTGTCTTGCGCTTTTACAGATTACTTGGCGTTGATTGACCGATCAACGATGGGGGTGATAGTGCGCGCCAAGTTTGTCTTGCGCTTTTACAGATTACCGCGCCGCTCTTGTTCTACTTCTAATGCTTCAAACAGCGCCTTGAAGTTCCCCTTGCCGAATCCGCTTGAGCCGTGTCGCTCGATGATTTCGATGAATGATGTGGGGCGGTCTTGCAACGGGCGGCTGAAAATCTGCAAGAGATAGCCTTCGTCATCATGATCGACCAGAATACCCAGTTCACGAATACGATCGAGGTCTTCCTTCAGTAGTACATCGCCTGTTTGGCGTTGCCCCCCACCAGTGAACGTGATCCCACGCTTTGATTGTCAGAAAATCGGCTTCTTCGATCATCGGGCGTTGGTCTACAATTGCGTCAACCATTTGCTTACCTCCATAGGTATGATGTGTGTGGCTTACCTGTGTGTATGTGTCTTCTGTGTGTGTGCGCGTTACAGCGTATGCTTGATAACTTGAGCGATGCGCTCGATACCTTCGTCGAAGGCGTCCGGCGCGACATTGCTGAAGTTCAGGCGCATCGTGTTCCCTTTGCCGCCATCGACAGCGAAGGCCGCACCCGGAATGTAAACGACATTATTTTCGATCGCTTCTGGTAAGCGCGACCACGTATCGATTGTCTCTGGCAAAGTCACCCAGCTGAATAATCCGCCTTCCGGCACTGTCCATGTGGCGATATCGCCTAGATGCGCCTCGAGCGCGGTCATCAGGCACTCGGCGCGATGACGAATGCTATCGTTCAGCTGGGTGAGATGTGCATCGAGATACCCGCGTGACAGGAACTCATGCACTGTGCGCTGGATCAGTGTCGATGATTCGAGATCGATGCTCTCGCGCAGGACGGTGACTTTCGGCAAGAGGGCAGGTGGCAATACCATCCACCCCAGCCGTAAGCCCGGCGCAAGCATCTTGCTGAATGACCCCAGATAAAAGACATAATCGCTCTCATCGTGGGCTTTGATCGGTGGCAAAGTTGCACCAGAAAAGCGCAGTTGGCTATAAGCGTCATCTTCGACCAGCGGCACTTCGTATGTCTGCGCCAATTGCGCGGCACGCTGACGTTTCTCCGCGCTCATGCTGATGCCCAACGGATTGTGAAAATCCGGGATGAGGACGATCATCCGCACATCGTGATTTTGGAGCGCCGTCTCAAGTGCGTCCATATCAGCGCCGCTACTGAGATCGGTCGGAATCGTGGCGATGTCAGCCCCGACTCCCTGCGTTCCCTGTTGAATGCCGGTGAAAACCGCGTCTTCGATCACGGCAATATCGCCAATATCCAAAAACAGGCGCGATAAAATAGACAATCCCTGTTGGTTGCCATTCGTCATGAAGATGTTATCCGCCGTACAATCGACCCCACGCTGGCGCATGTACTCAGCAATCCACTCGCGCAGGGGGGCATACATCGGGCTATATTGAATCGCCTTGCCCGCATCACGCTGAAGCACAGCATTCATACAATCCTGTAGGTGTGCCAGCGGCAAGTTCTCGTTCGCGGGTAAGCCACCTGCCAGCGAAATAATCGCAGGATCGACCGCATGCTTGAGTAAGTCACGCATGACCGACCGCTCTAAATAAGATGACCGCTGGCTGAATCGATACTCATTTTCCATGGTTGTCTTGTCCTTCGATGTCGTCTGGAATCGGTAAAACAGTGGTGGATTTAATTTCCGTCAGCGCAACGCTGGTGGTAAAGCGCGAGATACCGTCGATTGCCGAAAGCTTATCCATCAAAAAATTACGCAGGTCATCATTATTACGAATGACCACCTTCAACAGATAATCGACCGTGCCAATCAACTGATGGCACTCCAACACTTCGTTGAACGTCATGATATTCTGCTTGAATTCGTCAATGATCTGGCGATTGTGGCTCTGCAAAGTCACCTGAATGAAGCACAGCATGTCATAATCCAGCGCTTCACGATCGACAGTGATCGAATAACCGCTAATCACGCCATCGTCTTCTAAGCGCCGGATGCGCGCATGTACAGCCGGTGCCGAGAGGCTCACCCGACGGGCAAGTTCGGCATTGCTAGTTTTGCTATTTTCTTGAAGATGGCGTAGTAGCTCAATGTCAGTGCTATCTAATGTAATGTTTTTCACGACATAAGGCTCGAAAACAACTAATATTCAATAATCAGATTATAATACATCATAATCGAAAGTCAAATAAGTTAAACGGTGAACATTGTATTGTTTTTCATAATAAAAACGAACGATTGTAATATACAACAACGGAGCGGGATGCTGGCAGATTACCTGTGCCATCCATACAAATAGACAGTTGTCTGATAATTTGATGAAAAATGCTCGTGTGGGGGCGTTGGGAGCGCAATCGTAGTACGATGATGTGATGATCGTGCATCAATCACCACTGTGAAGGATGACTGATAAACTGCCGTTATTCTTTGTCGTTTTTGTCGGCATAAATTTGCAAAATGAAAGTAAATGCGTTATATTCTGTTTGTGGAAGCGTTTCCATAGCAATGGAAAGCGCGAAAATTAGTCAAACGCACACAGATGAGCGTTCCTTAAACAGCCATTAGATTTGTGCAATATAACCAATAGAGAAGTTGCTGTTATCTGGAGAAAGTGACACAATATAAGCATGTTACACATCGCGAAAATGTGTGCAACAATCATTTAAAGACACAAAGGGAGTTTATGAATGTTTAAAAAGTTACGTCTAGTAATGTTATTAACATTCCTTGTATCGCTGTTTGTCGCACCGACAGTGGCACAAGATGAGGAACTCGTCTTCCCGATTGGCGAAGATGATACCTTTAACTGGGAAAGCTACGAAGCTTTCGCGGCAGAATATGATTTTGAAGGCGAAGAAATTGATATGCTCGGCCCGTGGCTCGGTGTCGACCGTGATCTGGTCGAGAGTATGATGGCCTATTTTGAAGAAGCAACGGGCGCGACCGTCAACTATGCCGGTTCGGACAGCTTCGAGCAACAAATTGTGATCGACATCGAAGGTGGTAGCCCACCGAACATCGCGGTCTTCCCGCAACCGGGCCTCGCCGCTGATCTCGCATCGCAAGGTGGTTTGGTGCCGCTCGGTGATGACTTCGCCGAATGGACGCGCGAAAACTACGCCGCTGGCGACTCGTGGGTGACGCTGGGTACTTACGAAAGCGAAGCCGGCGAAGATGAGTATTACGGCTTCTTCTATAAAGTCGATGTCAAGAGCCTTGTGTGGTACGTGCCGGAAGAATTTGAACTCGCGGGCTACGAAATCCCGCAAACAATGGAAGAACTGATCGCCCTCAGCGACCAGATCGTTGAAGATGGCGCTACTCCGTGGTGCATCGGTCTCGGTAGCGGCGACGCAACCGGCTGGCCTGCAACTGACTGGGTCGAGGACATCATGCTCCGCACCCAATCGCCTGAAGTGTATGACCAATGGGTCAACAACGAGATTCCCTTCGACGATGAACGCATCGTGAACGCAATCGAAATCTTTGGCGAATTCGCGAAGAATGATCAGTATGTGCAGGGTGGTTCGGCATCGGTTGCAACGACCGACTTCCGCGATAGCCCGCGTGGTCTGTTCACCGTGCCGCCGGAATGCTACATGCACCACCAAGCGAGCTTCATTCCGAGCTTCTTCCCTGAAGATACAGAACTCGGTGTCGATGCTGACTTCTTCTACTTCCCGCCCTACGAAGCTGAAGATCTCGGTAATCCGGTGTTGGGCGCTGGGACGCTGTTCGCTATCACTGAAGATAGCGAAGCAACCCGCGGTTTCATGGAATTCCTGCAAACCCCGATTGCTCACGAAATTTGGATGGCACAAAGTGGCTTCCTGACCCCGTACACCGAAGTGAACACCGACGCGTATGCCAACGACACGCTACGCGGTCTGGGTGACATCCTGCTGAACGCAACCACCTTCCGCTTCGACGCATCGGACTTGATGCCGGGCGCGATTGGTGCTGGTGCCTTCTGGACGGGTATGGTCGATTTCGTCACTGGTGCTGAGGCTGAAGAAGTCGCCGCTCAAATCGAAGAGATTTGGTCGGGGCTGGACGAGTAAGCTCATCCCGCATCACGTAAAGATCATCAGTATGGGTGACTTCGGGTCACCCATACTGTTATAAATTATGGCTCTTCGGGATCTCGCGTGGTTTTTGTTGCAAGGGCTTTGCCCCCGCACCCCCAACTGTCGTTCCGTGCCCTTGTTCATTTTGAACGCATAGCGTTCAAAAAGCAAAATTTTTTGACGTTCCCTTTTTTCAAAAAGGGAACAAAAAGAGCTTGACCAAGCAAGATACGAAAGAACCTAAATTATCTGCAAATTATTATTTTGGGAGACGCACCCCCATGCAAGAGCAACTCTTACAAGTCTTCAGTGCGGCAGTGGCGATTGTAGTGGGCGTTGGCGCGTTGGTTTTTTACTTCTTTGGGAGCAATTGGCTACTCGATACCCTCCTCGCCGATGAAGTCGCGCCCGATGGCTCAGTCAAAGAAAGTAAAGAAACCACTCGCGAAGCTATTCGCCCGTGGCTCTTCGTTGGTCCTGCCCTCGTTATTCTCGGCATTTATCTCATCTATCCGGCTATTCAAACAGTCATTCTCAGTTTTTATGGGAGTAATGGCGACGAGTTCGTCGGGCTTCGTAACTATCGCTGGGCGCTCGGCAGTGACGAATTCATCGAGGCTGTACGCAATACGATTGCGTGGCTGTTCGTGCCCTTCGCGAGTACCATCTTTGGCTTGCTGATCGCTGTCCTCGCAGATCGTGTGCGCTGGGGCAATATCGCCAAGTCGCTGATCTTCATGCCGATGGCGATTTCGTTCGTTGGCGCGAGCGTGATCTGGAAGTTCGTCTACGATGCGAACTTGCCACAACCCGGACAACCGATCCCCGATCAGATTGGTGTGTTGAACGCGATGATCGTTTCAATTGGCTTTCAACCCCAAGATTGGATCGCCCTCATCCCGTGGAACAACCTGTTCTTGATGATTATCCTCATCTGGATTCAGACCGGATTCGCGATGATCTTGCTCTCGGCAGCTTTACGCGGCGTGCCAGAAGAAACGCTCGAAGCCGCACGCATCGACGGCGCGAGCGAAGTGCAACTGTTCTTCCAGATTATGGTGCCGCAAATCATGAGTACCATTCTGGTCGTGTTGACGACGATCACGATCGTTGTCCTCAAGATTTTCGATATCGTCGCCGCGATGACCAATGGACAATTTGAAACGCAGGTACTGGCAAACCTGATGTACGATCAAGCCTTCCGTGCGTTCCACGATGGACGGGGGAGTATGGTCGCGGTTGTGATTATGGTCGCTGTGATTCCGATCATGGTCTGGAATATTCGCCAGTTCCAAAAAGAGGAGAAAATGCGATGAATCGAGAGATTCCTGTTCTCAACATGACTGTCGGTGGTTTGATAGCGCGTGCTGTCCTCCTGTTGATCGTCATCGTCTGGACGTTGCCGACATTCGGCTTGCTCGTCAGTTCACTGCGCGATAAAGATCAACTCTCTATCTCAGGCTGGTGGGACACCCTGCAAACGATCGAACGTAACTCACAAGATCGCACCTTCAGTGAAGAAGCAATCGTCGAAGAAGATGGCGAATTCGTCTTAGAGGGCAACATCTTCACCAATGACGAAGGTGTTATCGCCAGCGATGCGACGATCCAAGCATGGGGGAGTCGCCTGTTTTTACCGGCAAACGAAGCTGTCGAATATGCGAATCAACGGTCTGCACGCACGGGCTTCCGCGATTACCAACCCGGAGAGACTGTCACGCTGGAAGATGGTAGTACCTTCACGCTCAATGCGGATGGGTCGTATGTGTGGCGTGGTGAAGAGTGGAGCGACATCGCCGCGAGCGAGCGTCTTTACTTTGTCGAGCAAGTGCCACCGCGCTTCACCTTAGAAAACTACCGCGAAGTGCTGACGGGTGAGTCCATCGGGCGGGCATTCGTCAATACCTTCACGGTCACAGTGCCCGCGACGATTATCCCGATTGGTATCGCGGCTTTCGCGGCGTATGCCTTCGCATGGATGCAGTTCCCGTTCCGCCGTGTGATCTTCGCGGTCGTCGTCGGCTTGCTGGTTGTCCCCTTGCAGATGTCACTAATCCCGCTCATCCGGCTCTATAATGATGTTGGGGTCGGGCAGAGTTATCCGGGTATCTGGCTAGCGCATACCGGCTTCGGCTTGTCGCTGGCGGTTTATCTGCTCTATAACTACATCTCCGGCTTACCACGCGAGATCATCGAATCAGCGAAGATCGACGGTGCCTCGCACTTCAGCATCTTCGTGCGCTTGATCCTGCCGCTGTCGGTGCCGGCACTGGCATCCTTCGCTATTTTCCAATTCCTATGGGTGTGGAACGATCTGCTGGTGGCGCTGGTGTTCCTCGGCAAGCAGGACGATCAAATCGTGCTGACCTCACAAATCCGCGAGTTGATCGGTTCGCGCGGGGATAACTGGGAAATTTTGACTAGTAGCGCGTTCGTCTCGATGATTGTGCCAATTCTGGTCTTCTTCTCCTTGCAACGGTATTTTGTGCGCGGGATGCTGGCAGGGTCAGTCAAGGGTGGATAAAGCACAATCTTGACTACTGACTAGATTTTTTTGAGAGGGCGATTTTATAATCGCTCTTTTTGCATTTTATCGCACATATAAGGAGACGTAATGTCACAGTACAAATGGTGGGAAACGGCGGTGATCTACCAGATTTACCCGCGCAGTTTCAACGATACGACTGCTAACGGCGTTGGCGATTTGCAAGGGATCATCAAAAAGCTCGATTACTTGAACGATGGTACCGAAAATTCGCTCGGAGTTAACGCGATCTGGATCAGCCCCTTCTACCCGTCACCAATGGCGGACTTCGGCTATGATGTCGCTGATTATACCGATGTCGAACCGCTCTTCGGCGATCTAGAGACTTTCGATCGCCTGATTGCCGAAGCCCACAAGCGCGGTATCAAAGTCATCATCGACTACGTGCCCAATCACAGCAGTGATGAACATCCGTGGTTTCAAGAATCGCGTAGTAGCCGTGATAATCCCCGCCGCGACTGGTACATCTGGTGCGATCCCAAGCCCGACGGTAGCCCGCCCAACAATTGGGGCAGTATGTTCGGCGGACGTGCCTGGACGTGGGACGCGACCACCGAACAATACTACTTTCATCAATTCCACCCCAAACAACCAGATTTGAACTGGCGCAATCCGGACGTACGACAGGCGATGCACGACGTGTTGCGCTTCTGGATGGCACGCGGGGTCGATGGCTTTCGCATGGATGTGGTCTACATCATCTGGAAGCACCCCGATATGCCCGATCAACCGTTGCTCACGAGTCTGGGGCGTGGCGCTGATGATATATTCGGACAGCAGGAGCAGATTTACGCCTTCAATCAGGATGGCATACAGGACATCATGCGCGAGATACACGCCGTCCTTGCAGAGCAGAACGCTTTCGGCATTGCGGAACTGTGGCTCTCGATTGAGGAACGCATGATCTACTACGCTGACAATTACATTCCCTTCAATTTCGACCTGATTCTGGTCGATGAACCGTGGTCAGCGAATGCCTATCGCACCGCTGTTGACCAGTACGAAGCACTCGTGCCAGACGGCGCAATGCCCAATTACGTACTTGGCAGTCACGATGTCGCGCGGCTTGCGTCGCGTGTCGGCAGTGAAGCGCGGGCGCGGGTCGCGGCGCTGATGCTCTTGACCCTGCGCGGTATCCCGACACTGTACATGGGCGATGAGCTAGGCATGGTCAACGGTGACATCCAACCGCATCAAATACAAGACCCGCAAGGCCTCAATCTCGGTGTGGCACACACGCGCGATGTGTGTCGCACACCCTTACAATGGGATACGAGCGACTACGCCGGTTTTAGCACAGTTGAGCCGTGGCTTCCGGTGCATAATGCGTATGATCGGCGTAATGCGGCAACACTGGCGGACGATGACCGCTCGATCCTGACGCTCTATCGGCGTTTGATCTGGCATCGTAAGCGTCATCTGGCTTTGTCCGTTGGCGATTACACGCCGCTGGCATCGCCCGACAATACCTATGTGTACATCCGACAACATGCCGACGAGCGTTATTGTGTCCTGCTCAACTTCAACGCGACTCCGGTCACTGTCGATTTACCGACGGCTACGGGCAGGCTGATCTTGAGTACGGGCTTAGATCGTGTTGAGACGACAATCACCAGCCCGATCGAGTTACGCGCAGATGAAGGACTTCTCATCCGCTTGTAAGGCGCGTAAGATGCTCAGCACCGTCGGCAATCAATAGAAAAGGATACTTGCCTATGTATATCATCGTGATCGGTGGCGATGAGATGGTTTATTACCTTGCACGCCAATTGCGCCAGCAAGATCACTACGTGGTCATCATCAATCGCAATAAGATACATTGCACGCACCTATATGAACAAACACAGGCGACGGTCATTCATGGCGATGGCAGTGATCAATCCATCCTCGAAGAAGCTGGCGCGCGCAAAGCTGATGTGGTCATCGCGCTCACACCTTACGATCAGGATAATCTCGTCTCGTGCCAGATTGCCCAGAAAATCTACGACGTACCGCGCACTATCGCGCTGGTCAATGACCCCGATAACGAAGACATCTTCCATAAGTTGGGGGTGTCGGTTGCGTTCTCATCCACGCGGGTGATCGGCAACATGATCGAGATACAAGCCAACTTCGATCATATCAAACGGCTAGTGCCGCTAGGGGATGGCAAGCTACACATCACCGATGTGGTGCTGGATCAAGAGTCGCCGGTCGTCGGCAAGACGCTAGCCGAGATCAATCTCAGCCCCGATACGCTGGTTGTATCAATCATCCGCGACGATGACATGATTATCCCGCGCGGGTCGAATCGATTACAGGCGGGCGATCATGTGCTGGTCATCAGCCGCCCAGATGAAGAGATCAAAGACCTAGAGACGCTCACGGGCGAAAAATTATGAGTAAGCGTTATCGCCGCTATCTGCGCGATCGCTATCGGGTTCTATCGGCGTACATCGGCGGGATTTTGATCGTCGTCGGCTTGACGATGCTCGCGCCGCTCTTGCTCTTGCCGTTGTTTCCCGATGAGATCGCGCTCGCTCCCGCGTTCTTGATCTCGGCGGCACCAGTCGTCATCGCCGGTATTGGCTTGCGCGTGCGCGTCGATACCTCAGAAGCGCGTAGCCCGAATTTACAGGAAGGCATGGTCGCGATTCTGATTGCGTGGGTGCTGGCGATTGTGGTCGGCGCATTGCCGCTGATGATGATTAGCTCGCTGGACTTCACACAGGCGATCTTCGAGTCGACCAGTGGCTGGACGACGACTGGCTTGTCGGTGGTCGATGTCGAGCGTGCGCCGCGTCTCGTGTTGTTCTATCGCAGTGTGATTCAGTTGATCGGGGGCGCGGGCTTCGCGATCATCGTCCTCAGCGCGATCACCGGCCCGACGGGTTCGGGTCTCAGTCTCGCTGAAGGGCGCGAAGATCAGCTCGCGCCGCATGTACGCCGCTCGGCAGAGATTGTCATTCGGATTTATCTCTTTTACTGTGTTTTCGGCATTATCGCGCTGATGATAGCTGGTATGAACTGGTTTGATGCGATTAATCACGCGTTCTCGGCGCTCTCGACGGGCGGCTTTTCGACCCGTGCTGAGTCGATTGGTTATTACGATAATGTGTTGATCGAACTCGTGATTATCGTGTTGATGTTGTTGGGGACGCTCAACTATCTGACGGCTTATGTACTCTGGCAGGGCAAGTTCAAAGCTGTTCGCAAAAACGGCGAATTACGCCTGATGAGCGTCCTGATACCCGTTGGTGTCTTGCTCATCTTTCTCAGCGTCGGGTTGAGCGAATACGCCGCCGATGCGACGAAGGGCATCCGTGTCGCCTTGTTTGAAGTCATATCGGCGCTATCGACGACTGGCTTCTCTACTGAACCGTATACTGATTGGTCAGCGACGGGGTGGATGGTGCTGATTCTAGCGATGCTCATCGGCGGTGGCAGTGGCTCGACATCGGGCGGCATCAAGCTGTTTCGGATTTATGTACTCATCAAGGCACTCATCTGGGAAGTGCGGATGACATTTTTGCCCCAGCACGCCGTGAACGAAGCGATCATCTGGCGTGGCGATAAACAGAGCTTGCTATCAGACAAGCAAATTCGCCGCATTGCGCTCTTCGTCTTTCTCTATTTTATGCTCTTCTTCGTGCTGGTGATCGTCATCACGGCGCACGGGCATGACATCGGCACGGCGATGTTTGAATCTGCCAGCACGCTCAGCACGGTGGGCTTATCGGTGGGGATCACCGCGCCGGATGCCCCGTGGACGTTGCTATGGGCACAATCGATCGGCATGTTGCTGGGGCGCTTGGAGTTTTTCGCGTTTTTGATCGGTATCACCAAACTGATCCGCGATGCTGGTGACTTGTTGCATCCCATTCGGGCGCGTCATTGATCGTCGCGTTGCTCGGTCATCCACTGCATGAAGGCTTCGGCGGTTAGCTGGGTCGGGCTGATCGTCTCGATGCCGAATTCTTTGTAAATCGTCTCGCGGGCGGGGTCATCAATGCGGGCGATCACCTGCGGCACGTCGAAGATACGACGGGCGATCTGTGATACCATCAGATTGATGTTGTCATGGTCGGTCACAGCGAAGAAGAAATCCGCCTGATCGACATCTGCCTGTTGCAAGACGGATTGTTCGATTGCCTCGCCGGTGATCCTATAGCCACTAAAGTTGACCGAGAGCTTATCGAAGGCATCTGGATTTTTGTCGATGACGACAACTTCGTGCCCATCGTGACTGAGCGTGTTGGCTAAGAGCGAGCCTAAACGCCCACAACCGATGATGACGATGTATTGCGGGTTTGCCATATCAAGTTTCCTATAGTTACTCTGGGCTTATATGGCAGGTAGCATAACTTCATTGCGCGCCTTTGCCTATCCTCATGTCGCTGTGATGCGAGAACTTAGGCGATGCCTGCTTGTTGCACCGCTTGAAAGAAGCGCAAGACTTGCCGTTGTGCCCAGCGCGTTTGCTTATGGTGTGCGCCCTCGATGAAGCCCACATGCCCGCCATGCGCCGGAAACACCCCATGCAGGCAATCGTTGCCGGCGATCGTCTTGTGCGGGATGTCCGAATTGAAGAAGGGGTCGTCCTGCGCCCGTAACAGCAGGGTCGGCACGCGCACAGTCGCCAGAAAATTGATCGAATGTGATGAGCCGTAGTAATCGTCGGCATCGCGGAAGCCGTGTAAGGGCGCTGTGATCGCCTCGTCGAACTCGCGTAGGGTGTAGGCAGTCAGGGCGCGATAGGGATCGGCGCGCCCGCCTGTGAGTAGGTCGGCTTTCTGGCGTACTTTCTGCTTCAGGCTACTCAGCAGGTAGTAACCGTAGATGCGCCCTATACCCTGATTGATTGTCTGCCAGCCCGTCATCACGAAGGGCGGTGAGATGGCGGCGGCGGCGGTCACACGGGCTTGCTCAGCAGGCGTGCGCTCGCCCAGATACTTGAGCGTCATGTTGGCACCTAGCGAAACCCCCACCATGTATAGCTCAACATCGGGATATTGCGCCCCCAACCAGTTGATTGCCAGTGCGACATCTGCCGTCGCCCCCATGTGATAAAAACGCGCCTGTCGATTCATCTGCCCACTGCACGAGCGATGATTGATGCCAACCGGACGAAAACCAGCGCGTGCGGCTACTTTGTAGAGATCAATCGCATAGCCCTTGAGCGCGTTGCCCTCTAAGCCGTGTAAGAAGAGCAAAATCGGCGCGTGATCGCCTAACTGTGCCCACGTTGCCCCGTCGACATCGATCAAATCCAGATCGATGAAATCCTCATCGGGTGTATTGAGGCGCATGCGGCGGTGGCTCAACCCGCTTGTGCGGCGCAGATACGACCCGATTAAGGTCTGGATGTGTGGATTGCGTAACCAGCGCGGCGGGTTAAAAGACTCGGTCTGAAAATCAATCGGTGTCATGGGTCTTGTGCTTTCTATCTTTCGATGGCTTCGATGAACGGCGATCACGCCACCACGCGCGCAATTGCTTTAATAGCGATGGATCCGGCGCTTGTGGACGGTAGGCGGCACGATCGACCCAATCAGCGATATCGCTCAATTCAGGATGCTCGCGCGCGTGTTCCTGTATCGTCTGCCCGTCGCGTCGTTTTGTGCCCAGCTTGCGCTGGATACGCCGATACTCGCGGAAGATGTCGCGGCGGATCGGGTCATCATGATAGCGTTTTGCGCGGCGGCGTTGCCAGAGTAAATACACTTGATACCCGCCGTATGCACCACCGACGGCGAGCAAAAGACCGCCGACGATCATCAGCGGCACGCCGACAACCCCCGCGACATCTGCGCCGAATTCAGTCACTGCGCCGATGGATACCGACGGGAAATCAACTTCGGAGAAGGCATCGCTCAAAAGCCAGCGCTGGACTTCGCCGCTGATCGGTGTGCCCTCCCAGCCCGGCGTCGGGTCGAAGGGCACCCAGCCATAATCTGGGAAGTAGACCTCGACCCATGAGTGTGCGTCATTGGCGCGGACTTCGTAGTAGCCAGTGAAGGGGTTATAATCGCCACTGCCGTAGCCGACCACGAAGCGCGCCGGAATGCCTAGCTCGCGCAACATGACGACCATCGCGCTCACGTACATCTCGCAGAAGCCACGCTGATCGACAAACAGAAAGTTATCGACCGCATCGGCATTTGGCGGCAGGGGCGGCGGGTAAAAATCGTAGGGATACTCGCTCAGCAAATGATCGCGGATGATAATCACTTTGTCGTACGTCCTCGGCGCGTCGGCGGTCAGCGTATGGGCGAGGTCGCGCGTGCGCTGGGTGGTCGATTCCGGTATTTGCAGGTAACGCGCCCGAATGAAGGGGTTGATGACGGTCTGGCGTGCGTCGCGCAATTGTGCCGGTTCAAAATCGACGCGCTCGCTGATGACTGAATAAATCATACCCTCTTGCAGAGATTCGCCCAGACGAATACCGCCCGTGCTGTCGATACCGATTTCGGACGCGGGGAAGAACAACTCGACCGGTGTGCCACCCGTCCAGATGATGTTGGGCATCGGTTGCACGATGTAAAACGATTGGGTGAAGGTCTCACTGTGCGGGCGATCTTCCAGTTGAAAATAAGCCCGCCCCTGTGATTTGAGTTCGGTCACGTCTTCATCGCTCTGTGTCCATGCGCGCCCGTCAAATTGATCGTAGGCATATCCGCGCCAGTAGCTCCACGCATCGCTGGAGACGTACATCATGATGGTATCGCTCAAGCCGCTGCGATAACTCAGATCGAGACTATCCTCGAAGCCGAAGAAGTATTCGCTGGGTTGGTCGTTGGTCTCATCGACCACCACACCTTCGACCTGTACCAGCGGCACGGCGGGGTTAATCACGCTCTTCTGCGGCTGGCTCTCGATCGGCACTGTCAGCGAAATCGGCATGAAAATCGGGCGCGATGCGAAGCGCGGTGTCAGCATGAAGACGACCGTCGCCAGCAGAACGCCCACCAGCGCGAAGCGCCAGCCCCATGCGCCATAATTGCGCCCGGATTGCGCGCGGGATTGTCGGGGGATGGTCAAGGTGTGTTGATTGTTCGCCACGCCATCTTCGCTATCTGCCCGCCACAAAAACGCCAGCAGAATCCCGACGTAGAGCAGGAGGAACACTAGAAACGACGTATCGCGACTGAGTGTCGCTGCCGTGTAGATATTGATGAAGCCCAGCCCAAATGCCGAATATAAGTTCAAGCGACTGAACACTTCAATGCTGACGAAAGCCATCGCTAATACGGCAAACTGCGCTTGTGGATAGGGCACGCCCTGCACGATGCCGAAGAGCATTGCACATAAGCCGATGTGCAAGCCGACGAAGCCGATATTACGCATCCACGTCTGCGGGTTGTGGCGATAGGTATAAGCGTAGACGTGCCCGATGCCGAGGATGATAGCCCCCAGCGGAATCAACCACCACAGGCGCGTCACGTAAGCGAGCGATGTCGCCGCGACTAGTTCCGCGAGAAAAGTCATGACGCGCAGAGGAATCGAGTCTTCGGGTTGTTTTAAAGCCGGCGATACGACTTGTCGCAGGCGGTTGGCGAGGAACATACGAAGGAAACCTTTCGGCTATGATGCAGGATTGCTGAGCGCATCCGCCCAATCATCCCCGTGTTGGATCACGCGTACGGTGATGTCATGCGCGCGCAGAGACGCGACAAAATCGTTGACGGACGTTTGCGTGTCGATGGGGTAAGTCGGCACATCCGGCACGACCACCAGCAAGCCCACCCCGCGATGTCTGAGCGCGATCAAAGGTTCGATCACGTCAGCGTCATGCCACGCTAGTACGACCGCGACGTACTTCTGCAAAGGCTGGAACGTCAGCACGTCCGCGAGCGTTGCGCGATTGCGCGTGTGGACTTTTGCCATGTATTGCATGATGGCATCCCAGACCAGTGCCCCACGCGGGAAGGCGATCTCTTCGGTATCGGCGGCGAGATACACCGGATACCGTTGCCGAAGCGCATATTCTGCAATGCTGACCGCGCACTTCACCGCCATCTCGAAGGGCGTATGCTTGGTTTCGATCGTCGCAGAGAGCGGGCTATAGCGATCAAGGACGATCGTCACGCCCGGTTGTGTCTCCTGCGCGAACTCCTTGCTAATCAGTTGTTGGCGGCGTGCGACACTGCGCCAGTGGATATGACGCGGCGAGTCGCCGGGGCGATAGGGACGCACGCCGATGACTTCACTGCCGAGTCCGGTGCGCGGGTTGGTCAGCTCGGCTGCTGGTTGCCGGTCGAGCAGGGCAAGTTGCGTCAGCTGGCGCACGGCGGGGTAAATCAGGCGCTCGGTGCCGATGTCGATGGCTCCCCTACGTGTGAAAAATCCGAAGGGCGCACGCGATGCGATCAGCAACGGGCGAAAGCGTTGCACCCCGCGCCGATCGACCGTCACCGCATAGTCGTACTGGATGCGCTGGGGCAAGAGCGGCACGAAGATGCTGAATTCTCGCTCATCGCTTTCAGGAGCTGCTAGCACACAATGTTCTGTCAATTGCAGATGAGCGGCGGCGAACCGACGCTGATTGTCCAGCGTCAGCGTGATGTGTATGTCGTCGCCCTCATGAATGGGACGATCGCTCTCATCTGTGATCTGACGATCGGCTGTGATGCGGTCGATCGCGCCGCGATTCAGGAGCCAACCCGCGAGTACCGCCCCGCCCAGCACCGCCGCGACGACGTAGAGCCATCCGGTCTGCGTTTGGTTGGCGAATAAATAGAAAAGCAGGGCCGCCACCAGAAATGTGTATGTGCGTCCGGTTGGCATCAGGCGCGCTTATCGACCGGAACGGGAATATCATCTAGAATCGTGCCGAGTACGCTCGCGGCAGTGCGCGGATTGCGATCTTTCGTCAAAACGCGATGTTGCCCCACGGCGAATACTGTTGACTTGATGTCATCGGGCGTGACGAAATCGCGCGCGCGGATGAACGCGAGTGCCTGCGCGCATCGTTGCAGGGCGACCCCACCGCGCGGACTAATGCCCAGCACCAGTTGATCGTGATGGCGTGTCGCCTGGCTGATGGTCACGATGTACTCTTGCAAGGGGCGCATGACGGCGACATCGCGCACTTGGGCTTGCATCCGCGTGATGTCGCTCATCTGGAGCAAAGGCTGGACGCTATCGAGCGGGTTGCTGTGTTCTTCACGCTCTAGAATCGTCACTTCATCGACAAACTCGGGGTAGCCTAATTCTAAGCGGATGAGAAAGCGATCGAGCTGTGCTTCTGGTAGGGGGAATGTACCCGCCATCTCGATCGGATTCTGCGTCGCAATGATGAAGAAAGGCTGTGGTAGGATGCGCGTTTCGCCATCACTGCTGACCTGTCCCTCAGCCATCGCTTCTAATAGGCTAGATTGGGTACGGGGGGAGGCGCGGTTAATCTCGTCCACCAGCACCAAATTGGCAAAAAGCGGCCCTTCGATGTATTCAAACACTTGCTCGCGCTGGTTATAAATCGCACTGCCGGTGATGTCTGATGGCAGTAGGTCGGGCGTGCATTGGACGCGCTTAAAATCGGCGTGTAGGGCTTTGGCAATCGCTTTGGCGATCATCGTCTTGCCGATGCCGGGGTTATCCTCGAGCAGGATATGTCCTCTTGCCAGCATCGCCGCGAGAATTAGCTCTAATTTCTCTTCGTCAATGACGACGGCCTGTTGAATCATCGTCATCAAATCCCGAATAGTGGTAGTGGTCGACTCGGCAGGGTGCATGATGTCTCCATAGGGGTGGTTGTCTTTGTCCATGTTCATTTAATCACACTATGCGCCTGATCAGTCATAAGCATCCGTTAAACAATGACGGGTCTTTCGTATCTTGCGTGGTTTTTGTTGTAGGGGCTTTGCCCCCGCACCCCTACAAGGAACTGTCGTTCCTTGACCTTGTTCTTTTTGAACGCATAGCGTTCAAAAAGTAAAAGTTTTTGGCGTTCTCTTGTTTCAAAAAGGGAACAAAAAGAGCTTGACCACGCGACATCCTAAAGAGCCACAATGACTAAATAGCTATCAGCACACGTATGACTCCCGCGTGATACCTCGCCACGCGATAATCATCTGAAAATAATGGCACAAACGATCAGAGTATGATATGGTGTTAAAAAGCGTTTGATTGATTAAGGATGGCATTATGTCTGACGACAACAAAAAATTCAGCAAACGACACTGGCTCGGTCTCTTATTCTTGATGATCGTGCTGGCGATCTTCACGATTTCGCAACAGATGAAAGAAGATAGCGAAGATGTTGCATCGCCGACGATGCCCGACATTTATCCCGAATTTGCGGCGATGTATGAAGCCGATGGTACACTCGGTGCGATGTATCAGGGGACAATCAGCGGCTTCTTCGACGGTGAAATTGTACAAAATATGCCCGTCCGTTACGTGCTAGCCAACGGTCGCGCGGTCTATCAGGGAGATATTCTCATCAACCCCAACCGCCCCGCACAGGCAAGCATGGGTGTGCTCAATGTTGAGCGTTACATCTGGCCTGATGGTCTCGTCGCATATGAGATTCATCCTAATCTGCCCGATGAATTCCGCATTCACGATGCCATCGCTCACTGGGAAGAGCAGACTAGCATTCGCTTTGTTGAGCGTACAGAGAGCAATTCCGGGCAGTATCGCAACTATATTCTGTTCCGCCCCGGCAATGGTTGTTCGTCTTATGTCGGGATGCAGGGCGGTATGCAACCGATTAATCTCGCACGGGCGTGCAGTACAGGCAACACCATCCACGAAATCGGGCATGCGCTCGGTCTGTGGCATGAGCAAAGCCGTATTGACCGCGATGAATACGTTGATGTGGTCTATGCGAATATCATTTCGCTATACGCCTTCAACTTTGATAAGCAAACGCGCAATGGGCAGGATTTAGGCGAGTACGATTACGGGTCGATCATGCATTATCCACGCTGGGCATTCTCTAAGAATGGCAAAGATACAATTGTGCCCCATGACGAAAATGCCGAAATCGGTCAACGCGATGGCTTGAGCGTGGGCGACATCGATGGCATTGTCGAACTCTACGGCGACTAACGCATCTTGCTGAAGTAATCAGACATCCACAAGGGCGGGGTATCCCCGTCTTTTTTGATTCACACGTTACAGTTTGTTATGTGTCATTGCAATTTAGGTGAAGCGGGGTTATATTAAGCAGTATTAATATGTGATCATTCTAAATGTAAGGTGATGCCCGTTATGAGCGATCAACCCTCGGCTTTGATTGTCGATGATAGTATCGAAACGACTTATATCCTGCAACGTGCGTTGGAAGAAAACGGTTACGCCGTGCAAATTGTCCACGACGGCGAACAGGCCGCGACGATGTTAGAGACGCTCGCGCCTGACCTGGTCATGCTTGATCTCAATCTGCCCTTCGTCAGCGGGCAACAATTGCTCGCTCAAATCAAAACCGCACCGCAATTACAGCAGACTTTTATCCTCGTTATCAGTGCTGATACCGACGAGTTGGAAAATCTCGTGGGGCAAGTCGATGCGATAATCTCGAAACCGGTGCTATACAGCCAATTACGCCACGCAATCGCAGGGCTGAGCCGCTCTGAGTAAAGCGCTCAGGAATGACCATCACACGTTCATCCCTGACGATTTGGTGCAAGCTCAATTGTGATATGCTCATCTGGTGGATTATAAGTGAATGCTATCATGAGAATGATAGCATCCTGGCGCGATCAATAATACGTCTGATCTTTGAAGGTCTTGAGCAAGGATTTTGCCCGACTCGGATTGTTAGAGAAGTACTCCGGCGAGAATTGGCTGAAATCCGTGTATTCTGGATATTCGCTGAAATCAACATCTTCCAGATTGCGGAAACCCATTGACCAATCGGTAAAGGCGCGATTGACAATCTCACCCTTGTAGACGGTCAACACACGGTCGTGACGCGGATCTTTGACGATGGTCTCATACAGATCCATCACCGTTTCTTCTTCCCCCTCTAATGCTTGAATGAAATACCCGTCACGATAGAGCAACATGCCCGTCACGTTGAGGGGTTTGTTATTGCGACGGCAGACTTCTAGCAAATCTTTTAACTCTTCCCCGGACATCTCTTGCGTCGCATAGCTGACGTAAACTAAAGAAATTAACGCCATTTGTCTCTCCTTTTAACTTTATCTCCTTAATTATTATAGAAAACTTTATTGAGAATAAAATTAAGATTGTCCATATTTTCCGTCTTATACCGCGTTTTCTCCGCTTATCGACCGCCCTCAGCACAGGGAGCGAGCGCGGTGTAATGGATCAGTAAGCCGCGTGCGATATGCTCGTTGTTGATCGATCAATGAAGCCGTTACAATAGGTGAACGTGATGGTCACCCAATAGACGAGGATACTCATGAGCAAACAGCAACAAATTTTGGTGGTAGATGACGAGCAAACAATCCGCGAAGTGGTGCGCCGCTACTTAGAGCTTGAAGGCTTTCAGGTCATCGAAGCGGAGACGGGACCGAAGGCGCTCGACCTGTTGAACGATATAAGCCCTGATTTGATCGTGTTAGATATTATGTTGCCCGGCATTGATGGTCTGGCGATTACGCGTAAATTACGCAATCCAACCGCTTATGCGCCCTTGAGCCTCAACGGTGATGTGCCGATTATCCTCTTGACCGCTCGTACCGAAGAAATCGACCGCATCATGGGTTTTGAAGTAGGTGCGGATGATTACGTCGTCAAGCCCTTTAGCCCGCGTGAACTCGTGGCGCGGGTTAAGGCGATTTTACGCCGTAGCAACACCGGCGCCGCCAATGCCGAAGCCCCGATTAGCTTCAAACATCTAGAACTCGACCCGCGCAGTCGTACCGTCCGCGTGCGGGGCGAAGATGTGACGCTCACCGCGAAAGAGTTCGATCTCCTGTGGTTTCTCGCCCGTCATCCGCGGCAGGTCTTCAGTCGCGCGCAATTGCTGGATAACGTGTGGGGCTACGAGTTTTACGGCGATGAGAGTACCGTCACCGTGCATGTGCGCCGCCTGCGCGAGAAAATCGAATCGGATCCCGCCAAACCCACCTACATCCAGACCGTATGGGGCATCGGTTATAAATTCGATGCACCTGAACTATAATTGATACTAATTGACGATTAGCCGCATACGAAGGATACAGGTTTATGCTCGGAAAGTTCGCACGTCGGAGTCTCATTGTAGTCGCAAGCATGAGCGCAATCGCTACTGCTTGGTGGTGGTATGTTCGGCGCGCACGCCCATCAGCACCGCCTGCCGCTAGCCTGATCGTAGACCCGACGACTATGTTTCGCACACATCGCCCTCAACCGACGCGGCTCGTCGTCCAGTGGCAAACGTCCTTATCAGCAGTGGTCTATCTGAGTCGGTATGCCTTCAGTTTTCCGTATGAACCTTACGCCGTCATCGACGACCAGACCGAAGTTGTAATCGACGGGCTTGAGTCCGATCGCCGCTACTTTGTCAAGTTCGTGCTGGCAGACGGCACCGAGTACATCACCGCCGAGCGCATGATCCCCTTACAGCGCGTGCCCAACTTGCGCGACATCGGCGGGTATCACACACAGGATGGACATCAAGTCAAGTGGGGGCAGGTCTATCGGGCATCGGCGCTCGATCGCCTGAACGAACAGGATCATGAGACCCTGCACGAGTTGAACGTGCATCTGGTTTGCGATATGCGTACTTTGGACGAGATCACCGCCGCCCCCGATCAATTGCCACGCACGATTGATTATCTGCACTTACCCGTCATGACGACTTCCTCGCGCTGGATGGCTGTGCTTCATCTCATCTTCGATGTGAATTACCTGTCGAATCTCCTACGTGACTTGTACACCCGCGTAGTGCTGGACGAAAACCCGCAGGTATTCGAGGCGATCTTCGACAATCTCGCACAGGCGGATCGTATCCCGATGATCGTCCATTGTGCCGCCGGAAAAGACCGAACCGGCGTATTAACAGCCGTCTTGCTCAGCTTTTTAGGCGTAGATGACGAGACTATCATCGCTGATTACACCCTGAGCAACACCTTCTTTGACTTTTTTCACGAAGCCGGTCGCACGGTGATGCAACAGTTGACCGTGTTTGGCATCAGCGACGACGAGTTCAATCATCTGCTTCTGGCGGATGGCGCGGTGATGCGCGCTACGCTAGCCCATTTGTACGATGTCTACGGCTCTGCTGAACAGTATTTACGCCAGCATGTCGGGCTAGATGAGCAGACGCTAGCGGCAGTCCGCACAAATTTACTGGAATGATACGCCATGATGGACTTGCGTGATCTTCGGACGATTCTCTATCATCCATTGACGCTACTGGGGGCGAGTCTACTCGTGCTGGTTTTTGGCATGGGGCTTATCAGCATCTTCGTCATGGATTTACCCGGATCAATCACCCAGCAGATTATCATCCTCATGACGCTGACGGGCATGATTATCACGCTGGCATCGTATGGTGTATATCGTAGTGGCATCTTGCAAAAACTGCCGAGCTTGCGCTGGCTTTTGCTGTTGATCGTGGTTTTCACGGTGGCGGTGGTGCTGGCGAATTTGTACTTGCTCTCACGATTGGTGTTCATCAATTCGCTTTATTACAGCATGATTACCACGATGATGTTCTTCGCTGGGTTGACGGCGATCAGCTTCGGTTACTTCGTCTCGCGGGCGATGACGGATCGCCTCTTTCGGTTGGCAGAAGCCGCCGGACAGGTCGCGCAGGGTGATTTTAGCACGCGCTTGAGCGTGCAGGGCAACGACGAAATCGCACACCTGACCAGCAGTTTCAACGCGATGACCCGCGAGCTAGAGCAGGTCGAGGAGCAGAAACGCCAGCTCGAACAAACGCGCCGCGATCTGGTCGCGTGGGTCTCGCACGATCTACGCACACCGCTCACGTCGATGCGCGTGATGCTGGAAGCGCTGGCGGATGGCATTATCACCGATGAGGCAACGCAAACCCGCTATCTCGGCAATACACTCTCAGAAATCGAACATCTCAACCATCTGATCAACGATTTATTTGAACTCGCTCAACTCGATGTCGGGCACATCCAGCTTGATCTATGCCAGACACCCATTCGTGATCTCATCAGCGATACAATCGGCGGCTTGCACGCCAAAGCCCAGCATAAAGACATCACGCTTGACGGCATGATTGCTGATGAGATTGACCTAGTGCGTGTCGCGCCGGATAAAGTTCAGCGTGTGTTGAAGAATTTGATCGACAATGCCATTCGTTACACGCCAGCAGGCGAGCGCGTTACCATTCGCGTGCATCATACCGCGACGCACGCGGTGCAGGTCGATGTGCATAATACGGGTGTATATATCGCAGCGGATGTTCTGCCACGCCTGTTCGATAGCTTCTATCGCGGTGATGAGTCGCGCACGGCGAGCGATAATGAGCGCGGGACGGGGCTGGGTTTGGCGATTGCACGCGGCTTTGTCGAGGCACACGGTGGCGACATCTGGGCGACCAGCTCGCCAGATACCGGAACGACCTTCAGTTTCACTCTGCCACAGTGAGACCTTTGTCGTTAGAGCGCGTCAATATCTGGGAGCGTGCCGCCTGCTGGCCCGATGGCATCTGGCGTGCGGTGTTCTTCGCGGAATGTGCGCGAACGACGCTGGAGTTGCGTCAATGTCTCTTCATCGAGTGCTTGCTGGATTGCTTCGTAAATCACACGCTCTTCATGTCGCACGTGATTGATTATATATTGCTCTAGCGACTTGAGAATCGGCGCGCAGTTTTCGTAGCGAGGCAGAGACGCGAGTTCCTCGAACTTATCGCGCAACCACGTATGATCGGTGTGAAGCGTATCAATATCTTCTTGTGCCAGTGGGTCTTGCTGGACGTAAAGCGGGTAGAGAATCTCTTCTTCTTCGCGCAGGTGGGGTGCGCCGTGCGTTTCCCAAAAATCTAAGAGATTATGTACGACATCATCGAGGGATTGTGCGCGGTCATCGCCATCAATTAACCAGCGAATATTGCGGGCGTGTAATAAGAAGCGCTGATGATCGCGCGAGAAATCTTGTAGTGCCGGATGACGCTTAAGGGGGGCCATTCGTCCGTTGCCTTTGCATTGATCAATCTACGTGTATTCTAGGGAGTCGTATACAGATAATGCAAGCATAGGTTGTGAATCTTACACAGAGGCTATATCAGGCTTAATGTCGCATAATGGTCGTATCAAACACAGGAAGAACATCTAACAACGACAGGCGCAAATCATCGGCGGGCATGTTCGGGGTTGTGTGTGAATTCATCAATAGCGTTGTAGAGACCAATCCCTATATCGAGTCAGCACTGCCTCCGCATATCGGGCAACTGTGCCTGCCTCTTGATCTGTCATATTTATCTTTTTTCGCATCTCGTTTAAATGCACGCTCATTGCGGTAGGCTGTGATGACAAACTGACCGCATTTACACGTGAGTACTGTTGTGCCTGTCAACCTACGCCGCCGATCATTCACGGGAACAGTATCTGGAATGCAGTTACGCCGCATCTGGTGGAAGATTGCGCCGGCGCGATGCACTTTGCTCCCGTATTTCAGAATGAATTCAATATCAGCACCACTGAGATTACGCTGACTGAGGCGTTGGTTAGCATGGTATCCGATGTTCACGATTGGCTCCTTATCTAATCGTGATGATTTGCCCCCAACGTTGTTAACATATCTTTATAAGACTATATAGCAAAGATGAATCCATCGCAACAACCCGCGCCGCGACAATCACAGACTATTAACAATGTCAACCGCGAACAGACGATAATGTTATATCGCCTGTTTGCCGGATGACCGTTCGCTATTGAAGCAGTTTAAACGGGGACTGAACTGGCGGAGATGTAATTGTTCGCGCGCGCGTATGCCATCAACTCGTCGCGGAAATCGGGGTGGGCGATGTCGATCATGGCGTGTACACGCTGTTCGATCGTCATACCCCACAGGTTAGCAACGCCGTATTCGGTGGCGATGCACCGCACATCATAGCGCGTGGCGGTGACACCTGCGCCCGGCTTCAGTTGCGGGACGATACGCGTGATTGTATCTTTCTTGGCGGTGCTGGGCAGGGCGATGAAGGACATGCCGCCGTCACTGCGCGATGCCCCGCGTACAAAATCTAGCTGACCGCCCACACCTGAATAAAAGCGCGTGCCGATGCTATCCGCACAGACTTGACCGGTAATATCGACTTCGATGGCGGAATTGATCGAGTACATATTGTCATTTTGGGCGATCACAAACGGATCGTTGACGTATTCGGTCGGGTGCATCTCGAAGACCGGGTTATCGTGAATGTATTTGAACAACTTGCGCGATCCTAGCACGAAGCCCGATACTACCTTGCCCGTGTGGATGCTCTTCTTGGCATTGGTGATGATGCCCGCATCGATCATATCCATCACACCATCGCTGAACAATTCGGTATGGATACCGAGGTCTTTGTGCCCCGTTAACTGCCGTAAGACAGCGTCCGGTATACCGCCGATGCCCGTTTGTAGGGTGGCACCGTCCGGGATGTAAGCGGCGATGTGTCGGGCAATGCGCTGTTGTAGCTCATTTGCCGGTTGCGGGAGTAGTTCCGGCAATTCGTAATCGACTTCGATGAAGTAATCAATCTGGTTCACATGGATGAAACTGTTGCCGAGCGTGCGCGGCATGTTCGGGTTTACTTCGGCAATGACGAGTGCCGCTGTTTCTGCCGCGCTCTTCGTCACGCCAACTTCGACCCCGTAGGAGCAATAGCCGTGACGATCGGGCGGGCTAACTTGAATCACAGCGACATCGAGAAGGTAACGCCGTGACCGGAACAAAAGCGGAATTTCGGACAGGTGTACAGGGGTAAAGTCTGCTAGACCTTCCCACACAGCTCGGCGAGCGTTCGCACCGATGAATAGATTATTGATACGGATCGACTCTGCAATTTCAGGTGTGATGTATGTCGTCGCTTCACTATCAAGCAATTTTACGACTTCGACAGCTTGTAACTCGCTTGCCCGATTGAGCAAGGCTGATAAGAAAACCTGCGGGGTCGAGCTATTGGCTGTCAAGAAGATGCGACTGTTGGACTCAACTTTGTCTGCCGCGTCTTCTGCTGAGATTATGCGTGATGTCCAATCCACAGCGATGTATTCCCTTCTCTCTAAATCGAAATTTACATCACTAGCATAACGACAATCTATACACGCGTTAAGTGATGCTTTGCCTAACTTAAATGTGATAAATTGCACAATACATCCGTGTCGGTCTATGAGAGCCGCGTCAGAAGGTGGTTTCTTTGACCCTAGTTCTAACGGGTTATAGGGGCGACCTACAGTAAAATAGCACCTTCAGTGTGCTTACAGGCGTGTTTCGGGCCTCATGGCTTCAGCCTGAGGCGGATAGACATGGCCCATCCTCTCGCGCATAATCGCTACCAACTCTGTAGCGTGAAACTTTGGCACCTCACGCCGATTTATGTCAAAATCCGGTGTCGTCTGACATCTTCTGTCGCATAGCGTTTTCTATCGTACCAGCTTCGCCGGGATTATACTGCACCTGCACCAACGCGCCGCGTTGTTTGGGATCATTGGGAGCTGTTTGGTTACGACTAACCTGACCATCCACTGTAATCTCAGAATATCGCAGAAGACCGGTCATGATTTTCGGCTCTTTTTCCATCAGCATCTGCCGGATCGCTGTCTCAACTGTCCACCCACGATCCATCGCCAGTTCGAGATTGTACTCGTAGCCCTGCGCGTCCTTGGCCTCGTCAGACTGACCAGCTGTGCCTTCAGGCTCGCGCCAGCGTTCGCTTGCCAAGCCCAAGATTTCTAACTTGAAGATATCGCTCGAATAAGCGCGAGCATGTTCAACCATCTTATCGACAAGTTGCGTCAGCGTCGCTGTATCAGCATCGTCAAGATTAGCACTTTCAGTCGGGAAGTGAACAGCGGCTTGTATGTATGGTTGCCAGCTTGTATCAGGCTTTTCTTCCGGTTTATCTTCGACTGGCACGTCTTTGAGTTCAGTCTTGTTATAAGGCTCACTCCCGACATAACCACCCTGCGAGACCGAAATCTCGGCTCCAGCGGGAATGACTGTATCCGACCCGGCCTTAATTGACGTACCGCTGGTATCGAAGACAACATCACCAAAGACAATTGCTGAGTCAGCTTTGTTAACGCCGCCTAACTGCATTGATGCTTCACCCTCGCGCGGGGCTGTGAATTGGAAATATTCAGGCGAATAATAACGCATTTTGTTGGCAGTGCCATAACTATATTGATCACCACGATCGCCTATCTCAACGTTAGCTGTAACAGGCGAGCCAATCCCCGCCCCCATGCTCAACGACCCGCCATATAAATCCATCTCCCACGTCATCCCAAGATCGTTGTGATAATAGATGTGCATGTTCGAGATTGTGCCGCCGAACATCCCGACGTCAGCTTCTGCACCAAAATCAACGACCAGTTCGTAATGATGGGGTAATGCACCGACATCCGCTTCTACACCCAGCAGATAGCTGTATTGCGATAGCTTATCGGGATTGAAGTAACGAATCTCGCGTAGGAACTGTGTGAAGTGTCCACTCAGTAGTTGCCGCCGCAACTCAGTGATTGCGATTGGATGATCCATCAGTGGTATGTTGTTCCAGCCCTGACGTAAGCTACCAGCGACCTTAAGCCCACGCATATTTTCAGCAGAAAGATACGTCTGTGTTGCACGAAAATCTTCTTTAACCTGATCGTATAAATCTGTGAGGCGCTGTGTATTGAAATGATCGAATGTACCTGTGTTGCGGTATGCGATCCAACGATCCATCTCGCTTCGTGCCTGTGCGACAAAAGCATCAATCACGCGTTGCTGTGCCCCCGTTAAGCGTAGATATGCCCCCGGCTTGAACCAATTATCCCCCTGCACTTGATCGGGGTCAGTAGTTGTCGCTTGTTCGTCCTCATCTTGCTTAGTAGATGCTGTGGCACCCTGACGCTGTAACAGAGACGAACCATACTGGCGCATGAGCAGGTGCGACTGGTGATCTTGTGCATCGCCATCAAGCAGTTGATGAGTGGCGCGGTTACCCAGCGTAGACTGCAGGCGCAGTATCGACGACGGGAGCGTTGGTCGGCTTGTTGGTTGGTCTGTTGACACAGATGAACGGGACAACTCATGAGATGCTTGCTTGGAACTGGATTCTACCTGCTTTTTCATAATTATTTTATCGCCCATCATATATCAGTAAATGTATTTTAGTCTAACATCCAATCTATACCCTCGCAAACGATAACTTGCGCGATATAGGGCGCGGGAAGGTAGCCAACCCCTAAACTTACAAAATTGTCATATACCGCACATTAACTGATGATCGCATGGATCGCTTGACGTATGCGGGCTTGTAGATGACGGCTAATGCCTAAGCCGAGGGGCCATATAACTTCATAGCCACCTTCGGCAAAGGCGTTTTCAGGCGGTAGATAACCATAGCTCCCATTGGCATAGGTCATCAGTATGGCATGGTGATAACCAAGTTGTTGCGCCATTTTTCGCAGATCAACAGCTGTTTCACTAAATGCTTCACCGGGTTGCGTGGTGATCAGTGTATGATCTATACCCACGATCATCATATCAAGTTGCATCGTGTAATCGGATAAATCTGGCAAGATGGCTTGCAAAGCCTCCGGTAATTTGGCTTGTGGGGGGTCATCAGGGGCAAGGGTGGCATCAATAGAGAGATGTTTCGTCCATAGAATAGTATCGCCGCGCATGGAAATTTGTTGCCATACGCGCAACACTTCGTCATTGTAGGCACGCGCAAGGATTGCACATGCCTCAAATGTCCCGCCTTTTCGGTCGCCAATATTCCAGGCCTCAGGTTGTGCATTATGACCATAATAGGTCGTCAAATCCCCGATTGCGCTGACTGGATGCCCGGCTTGTAGGCGTTGACGGACTGTTTCTGTGAGGGGATTAATATCGCCAGAGCCACCCTGCGTGACCATTGCTACAAAATCTACGTCGAAGTGTTCTTCTAGCTGGCGACTGGCATAGCCTGCCCAGTCACCTGAGATCAGTAGATTATCGTAGCCTAGCACAACCGGATGACAGGCAAAATTACCGACGATGGCTAAGGGAAGTCCCGTAGCTGTATCAATACGGATAACGTGTACTGCGGGGTCGATGGGGCGGTCGAGCCAGCGACGATTGATGCTGTAACCATATAAGAACCCGGCCCCGATGCCGATTTTTGCCGATTGCCGATTGTCATAAGCCTCGATAATGGCATCACCAACGGTTTCGATAAACGGGTGTTCCCATGCATCCGCTTCATGGGCAGCAGGTGCAGAGTGTGTATGGGTCGTCGTGATGAGTAAATCGCTGGCGGTCAGGGACGAGTGTTCAGCAATATAAGTTTGTATGGTCTGTAATTCTGGTGGACGCAAATAGCATAATTCAATGCTACACATCACAATTGTTGTTTCGCCTTGTGTTATGGCAATTGCCCGAACCCAAATAGGATCATGAATGCCTTGGCTCACACCTGTCCGATTGCCATAGCCGACTAATCCATGACCCACTTTAGGTGATAATTGACGTTTACTCACACCTGCTAACATATGTATCCTCCTCAATAACTCTGCCAGAAGCCACGATAAATGAGGCAAACCGCCATCCCCATGTCATGAGCATCCTTTGTACGTCTCGATGATAGATGAGGATACCGCACATGCATCACAGATAGCGAATATCCATCCATGTCCATTCTGAGTGCGAAAATCCCACTTCTGCGATACAGTTAACAAAATAACTTATTGACAAAGGACTATTATTGATGCCAGATTATAGTACACAGTTTCTCGCATTTGCTATCGAAACCTTGCAGAAAATCATGGACGAATCAGATATCGCTATCCGCGAAGCAGCGCAAGCTGTAGCCGATGCTATCGCAGATGACCACCTGATGTATTTATTCGGGAGTGGACATTCTGCATTAGTTGCGCGGGATGGTGCGGGGCGTGCAGGCGGGCTTGTTCCGGCACTTTTGATTGAAGATGTAATCGAGGGGGATGCCGAACGCATCGAAGGGATGGCACGGATTATCGCAGGTCGCTTCGCATTAGAAGCGGGTGGCGTTTTGATTGTCATCTCCAATTCGGGCATTAACGCTGTCCCGATTGAAATGGCAATGCTCGGCAAAGATAAAGGTTTGACGGTGGTGGCGATTACATCACTGACACACAGCAAAGCCGTAGAGACGCGCCATTCGAGCGATAAAAAATTGTATGAAGTCGCTGATATTGTGATTGATACACATTCAGCACGTGGGGATGCCGCCCTACAAATTGAAAATGCACCATATCCCACCGGCGCGACATCGACAATGGCCGGATGTGCCATTATCCAAGCCATCACGGCGCAAACCGTCGCCCTCCTCGCGGAACGTGGGATGACACCGCCGATTCTCGTGAGTGCTAATGTCCCTGAAGGCACAGACCATAATCATGCTTTACTGCAACACTATCAGGCGCGACTTGCCCGTTATCAATTGCCGCGACGCTGGGATTAAGGGATTACGGTTATGGGCGAATCCGTTGCTCTCGGCGTAGACATTGGTGGGACGAAAATCGCCTTTGCACTGGTGAATCAACAGGGGGATGTGTTGCGGTCGCACCGCCTGCCGACCCCCGTCGCTGAGGGCGCGGAAGCGGTGTTTCAGCAGGTGGCGACGGGTATTCATCACTTGCTCGATCAAACACAGTTACCGATTGCCGGCATTGGTATGGGCAGTCCCGGTCATTTGAACCCGCATACCGGTCTCATCTATAACGCGACAAATCTGTACTGGAATCATATCAACTTGATTGAGGGGGTACGGCAATACCTCAAGTTAGATTTACCGCTATGGCTACAAAAAGATGGTAACGCGGCGGCATTGGGTGAGTATCGTTTTGGCGCGGCACGGGGCTATCGTGATTTTGTGCTGATTACGATTGGGACAGGTCTGGGGGGAGGCGCGATTGTGGATGGTGAGATTGTGTTAGGCGCGCATTACTCCGGCATGGAAATTGGGCATATGCCGCTTGACCCCACCGGACGAATGTGTATTTGTGGCATGAATGGTTGTCCTGAGATGTATGTATCAGGTGTGGGCTTATTAGCAGGCGCACGCGAGTATTTAGCAGATTACCCGCAAAGTCGGCTCAATAATGTTGAACTCACGACACAAGTCATATTAGATGCTTTTGTAGATCAAGATCCTCTGGCTATGCGGCTTATGGATGAGATGACAGATTGGCTGTGTTCGGTGATGATTGCCTGCATGGGTATCCTGAACCCGGAGGTATTCGTGATTGGAGGTGGGTTAGGTCATGCGCTCTTTTCCTATCTCAAAGTGGATTTGAAGCGCAAGTTACTTATTCGTACACGCCGCGAAATTCATCAAGAGGTGCCAATCCTTGAGTCGCAAGTGCAGGATAGTGCGCTAGGGCCGGCGTGTTTGGTCTGGCACAAATTGAATAAAGGAAAGAACCATGCAAATACTGATTGATAATGCGCGTGTCATCACTGCAACCGGGGTGTGGGAGCAGGGTTGGATTTTGGTTGACGACAGCCGGATTCAGGCGATGGGCGCAGGTCATGCGCCGACGTTCGAGGATGTCGAACACATCGACGGCAAAGGTCTGACTGGTTTACCGGGGTTTATCGATGTGCATGTACACGGTGGGGTCGGTCACGAAACAATGGATGCATCACCGGACGCCATTCATGCCATGGCAAAATTTTATGCACAACATGGTGTCACCAGTTACTTGCCGACGACATGGACAGAATCGCGCGCGAGAATTATGCAAACGCTGGAACTCATCGCTGAAATGCAAGGACAACAACCCGACGGCGCGACGATTTTGGGATTGCATCTCGAAGGCCCATACCTTGATGTTGCGAAGCGGGGCGCACAATTAGAGCAATATGTCCGCCGTGCTGACCGTGCCGAAGCGCTGGACTTCCTGAATATGGATGTCATTCGCTTGCTGGCACTCGCACCAGAATATGAAGAAAATGGGTGGCTCATCGATGAATGTCGGCGACGTGGCATAACGCCATCAGCGGCTCATACATCCGCGACGCATGACCAGATGCAAACCGCAATTGATCGTGGTATCTCGCAAGCGACGCACACATATAATGCCATGATCGGCTTGCATCACCGTGAACCGGGCGGTTTAGGTGCAATCCTAACCCGCGATGAAGTGTTCTGTGAGTTGATTGCTGATAATATCCATGTGCATCCGACCGCCATGCAGGTTCTCTATGCGTGTAAAGGCGCTGACCGCGTGGTTTTGATTACGGATGCCGTGCGCGTTGCCGGATTTGCAGATGGTGAATACCAGAAGGACGATAATCGTGTGGTGGTGGTCAAAGATGGTGCGGTACGCTTACCAGATGGCACCTTGTCCGGCAGTACACTGACGATGGATCGCGCCTTACGTAACTTCATACAGGCGACCGGCGAACCGTTAGCGCGTGTTTGGCAAGCGAGTAGTCTAAATGCCGCTCGTTCGATTCATATCACTGATCGCAAGGGCAGTCTCGAAGTCGGTAAAGATGCTGATATTGTCCTCGTCGATGAAGATATAAATGTGTATCTCACGATGGCTGAGGGGCGTGTTGTCTACCGCGCACAGTCAAAATAGGTGCAAAAAATATGGATCTTTCGTATCTTACGTGGTCAAGCTCCTTTTGTCCCCTTTTTTCAAAAAGGGAACACCAAAAACCACACGAAATCCCAAAGAGCCAAAAATATTATTGAGAGGAGACATTCAATGCGAATAGGATTAGTCGGAACGGGGTCAATGGGTCATGCTCATGCGCCATCGTGGCAATTGCTAAAATCTATTGGAGCCGAGCTTGTCGGTGTGGTATCCAATCGTACTGAGTCAACAGAAGCATTTGCTGATCAATATGGTATCCGCGCTTATGATACCCTGTCGATATTGATTGACGATGTTGATATTCTCGATATTTGTGTGCCGACCCATTTACACCGCGAGATGACCGAACAAGCGGCGCAAGCAGGTAAACATGTCATCTGCGAGAAGCCGATGGCACTCACGGTCGAGGATGCACAGGCGATGATAAACGCCTGCGAGACTGCGGGGGTACATTTGTATATCGCGCATGTGGTGCGCTTTATCTCACAATATCGCCTCGCCAAACAAAGCATTGATGCCGGCGACATCGGGAAGCCCGGTGTGATTCGGCTGACGCGAGCCGGGTATCAACCCCGAAAAAAAACAGATAACTGGTTTGTCGATGAGTCGCGGTCAGGCGGGATGATGCTTGACCTGATGGTACATGATTATGATTATGCGCGTTGGATTGGTGGCGATGTCGAACGGGTCTACGCTAAATCCGTACGGGGAACAACACCGGATGCGCCGGGTGATTATGCACTCGTGAGCTTGCGCTTTCGGGATGGTGCTATCGCTCATATCGAAGGTGGGTGGGCATATCCCCCGGGTTTTTTCCGCACATCAATGGATATTGCCGGAACTGATGGCGTGATCGAATATCAATCCGATGATGCACAGTCTTTGTATACGCATCTTGCAAACCCGCCACAGGTCGAAGCCGATGAGGTTGCAGTGCCGGCGGCAAAAGCGGCAGATAGTCCCTTCACGGCACAGTTACGCAATTTCTACAATGCGATTGTGCATGATGAAACACCGATTGTCACCGCTGAAGAAGCTCTCAAAGCCCTTGAGGTTGGGCTAGCAGCAATTGAATCCACGAAAACTGGTCAGCCTGTTCTATTGTCACAGGAGGGAAGCTAATGCGATTAGCTATTATGAGTTTTGCCCATCTCCATGCAGAGGGATACATTCATAATTTACGCAATGCGCTGGATGTCGAGTTTGTCGGCTTTTCGGATACCGATGCGGAGCGCGGCAAACACTTCGCAGATTTATTCGATACGCAATGGTTCGCCTCACATGAAGCCTTATTACAAGAAGGGCTTGATGGTGTCGTGATATGCTCGGAGAATGCCCGTCATCGTGAATTAGTAGAGATGGCGGCGGAAGCCGGCGCGCATATCCTGTGTGAGAAACCGATCGAAGTGACGCTGGATGATGCAAAAGCTATGCGTGATGTCTGCGCGGCGAACAATGTCAAATTCATGACAGCGTTTCCAGTACGCTTTTCGCCAACTGTGCAACAAGTCAAGCAAACAATTCAACGTGGTGATTTAGGGCGTATCTACGGCATCA
This sequence comes from Anaerolineae bacterium, assembly GCA_034437755.1. Lineage (GTDB taxonomy): Bacteria > Chloroflexota > Anaerolineae > Aggregatilineales > Phototrophicaceae > JAUZRW01. Next base: position 49,165 of record DAOTTV010000006.1, read on the forward strand.
ACGGCATTAACCATAGTGAAATCCCGCGTGAGCATCGGGCTTGGTTTGCCCAGAAAGCGCTTGCAGGGGGGGGCGCAGTCATGGATCATACGGTGCATCTCGCGGATATTTATCGCTATTTCTTTGAGTGCGAGATTGTCGAAGTCTATGCCGAAGTGGATAACCTATTCTATGCCGGCGAGGTTGATGTCGATACTGCCGGTATTATCACGATACAGATGGAAAACGGCGTGTTTGCAACGATTGATTGTAGCTGGAGCCGCCCGACATTTTACCCGCGCTGGGGACATATGAAGATGGACATCGTTGGTGAAGACGGCTTTATGACGCTCGATAATTTGTCTCAACATTTAAACGTATATTCCAAGCACTTGCCACGTAACCCAACATGGATGAACTTCGGTATTGATGCGAACCAGAATATGATTAACGAATTTGTCGCGAGTATCGCCGAAGACCGCGCTCCCTCTGTCACATGGCGCGATGGCTACGAAGCCTTGCGGGTGGCACTCGCCTGCTTTGAATCAGCAGAGCGCAAGCAACCCGTTACGCTAGCAGTGGATGGATAATTCTCTAATGGGCAAGCGGGATGATACATCGTTACGCTCCATTGGGGCTGTCACCTTCTTGAATTATGCGGCGCGGGGATTTGTGTTTCCGTTTATGAGCCTGTACTTACTGTCGATTGGGTTTACAGGCACACAAGTTGGGCTTGTGCTGAGTGCGAGTGCCGCGTTCCGGTTGATTGTCCCGCCATTGCTCAACGCCCTCGCAGACCGTACTGAACGGCATCGCCAATTATTCTACGGTTTAGTCGTAGGAAATGCGCTTGCAACGATTGGTACAGTTACACTGATCTTCTCTCAATGGGTTATCGGTAGTATGGTTGTCCTGCGTGATAGCTTTGATGCTCCGAGTGCATCATTGCTCTCACAATTGACAATCACACGCTTGGAGACGCAGGGGCGCGATATTTACGGTCAGTTGCGTGCCTGGGGGTCATTGGGTTGGGCTGTCACTACGATGATTAGCGGGATGTTTTTTGCTTTAGGGGGTTACTTTCTGCTATTTGTATTGGCGGCCATCCTCAATTTCGCCTCATTATTGTTTGTGAAAGCCCTGCCCCAGCGCACGACTGAAACCGCCCCGCAAAAGAGTAAACCGGACACCCGACCGCGAAGTCGTTCTACAGCATTCTATATCCTCATGGCGAGTTGGTTCCTATTTTTCATTGGTATGAGTTCTATCGCTGGCTTTATGTACCCGTATTTCCAGCAGGAATTGGGCGCAAGTAACGCGATGATTGGAATTTTAGCATCGGTAGCGGCATTGGCAGAAATCCCATCTATGATTGTGATTGACCGCATGATGCGGCGGGTCAATATTCGTGTGACCTTGATGTGGGGTATGATTGGGATGGCAAGCATATGGACGGTGTTCACATTTTTGCAGGGCGCAGCCTTGCTCATTCCCTTGATGATCATTCGGGGAACATTCTATACCTTTCAGAATATCGCGCATACTTTGTTTGTCTCACGGATTAGTCATCCAGCACAAGCGGCAACCAATCAAGCGATTGCCCAGGTGACTGTTCCAGCATTGGCACAATTGGTCAGCGCACCGATTGCGGGCTATATCTTCGATGTGTTCGGTGCGCGGATACTGCTTCGCATCGTTTCACTCGTGGCACTGGTGGCTGTATTTATCTTGATTGTATTCCGGCAGATACTGGTCACAACGGCAAGAAACACACCAACAGCAATTGATGTGTAGCTATGGGAGGCAACACGTCACCTCCCACTTTTCGTCCTCATTATTTCAATGCGCCGCGTGTGAGACCACCGATAAATTGCCGCGAGAAGATGATATAGAGTGTTGTTACAGGTATCATCGCGAGCGATAATGCTGCCAACAACGCTGACCAATCTTGTTTGTATTGTCCGGCAAATGTTGAGACCCCGAGTGTCACTGTTCGCACACTTTCACCCGGTGCTAGTGTCAACGGGAACCATAGATCATTCCAGATTGGGATCAACTGGAATACCAGCACCGTCGCCAGCGCAGGGCGAATGAGCGGGATAATCAGGCGGAATAGAATCCAGTATTCGCTTGCACCATCAACCCGCGCCGCTTCTTTGAGTTCTTTTGGAACTTGTCGCATGAACTCCGACAGGATAAACAGCGCAATCGGCAAGCCACGGGCGATGTAAACGAGTATGAGAGCTATCCGCGTGTTATAGATGCCGAGATCGGTCATCAGTTCAATCATGCTGACTGTCCCCAGGCGTGCCGGAATCATGATGCCGAGAATCAGATAGATGTTGAGGATGCGTAAGCCGGGGAAGTCATATTCCGTGAGCGCATAAGCAATCATGCTACCGAGCAAGAGGATAAACGTTAGCGAAACAGTCGTGATAAAAATACTGTTGCCGAAGTAGACGAAAATCTGCGCGCGCCCGAGCACACTTTCATACCCTTCAAGTGTAAATTGGTTGACAATCTGAAAGCCATCTTCAAATGTAAACCAGAGCGGTGGTTGGTAGGGTGTGCGGAACAAATCACGCCGTTCTTTGAAGGAATTCAACACCACGAGGATAATCGGTATCAGCGCGATAAAGCTATAGCCTATCAGCGCGGCATACGGGAACGCGGCACTTAGGCGGGCAAGCCACGAGCTTATAGGGATTTTATCGGTGTCTGGCTTCGCCTTCTGCGTCATCGTTTGGTTGGTCATGATGCATTTACCCCTATTCCCGTATCAGTCGCGGTTGGATTAGGAAAAAATAGATGAGAACTCCCGTCAGAATGATGAAGAAAATCATCGTGGCAATCGCCGCACCCATTGAGGGATTAGGTAATTGGGAAGTTCCGCCGAATGTTACACGGTAGAAAAACGTACCGAGAATATCCGTTGCAAAATCAGGCCCGGCTTGTGTCCCCTGCATGACAAATACGTTATCGAAGGCGACGAAATTCGCCGTGAATGTTAAGACAGCGACAACCCCCGCCGTTGGCAAGACGAGTGGGAACTTAATGCGCCAGAAGACATCCCATCCAGTCGCGCCATCTATCTTAGCGGCTTCGATTAAATCCTGATTGATGCCAACCAACGAGGCGAGGAATAAAATCATAGGCATCCCAATCCACTGCCATACGCCGACCAACGCAACTGTTGATAGGGCATATGCAGGATCACCGAGCCATCCCGCCGAGGGGATAAACCACTCCAATCCGATATTCTCGAAGAAGTCACTGACAATCCCCCAAATTGGATTGAGCATCAGCGTCCATATCCACCCGATAATCACGATAGACATCGTCGTCGGGGTGAATAACACTGCCCGGAAGAAGCCGGCATACCGCAATCCTTGAATCGAGAGCAATGCCGCTAAAAATAGCCCGATTGGATTTTGAAAGGCCATAAAGATGCCAAAAAAGTGAAAAGTGTTGAACAGAGCATTGCGGAAACGTTCGTCATACTCGGTCTGACGTGTATCGTTAAACAAGCGTGCGATATTTTCTAAACCGACGTAGACATGCGTGCCATCGGCTTGTTGTTGATAAAGTGCCAGTCGCATCGAGTCAAACAACGGGTACACCATAAAAACCGTGTAGATGACCAGCGCAGGCACGATAAAAATAAGTAAGACATGCCACGGTGGAATAAGATTATTTGTTCTCATTATGAATATCCATTATCTCAACCTACTGATGATAGAGCGGATGACATATCCAAATAGCGCGGGACACGAGCTAGACCTACGTTATCTGGTGGTTCTGCTGATAAAGACAATGGCAAGAATTATTCTTGCCATCGCCTTGGTTTTACTCAGTTGATCGTGAAAGCTATGTCAGGAGATTAGTCCTCATAGTACCAATCTTCCAAACCTACCTGGATGGTTGTGCCAACGTCTTCTGGGGTTAGATTGCCCTGCACCAACAGCGGGATTGTTTCGTTCATCAGCTGGTTGCCGCCGGGTTCACCGCGCGATAGGAATTGATCGAACATACGAATCGTTTGATCGCAATCTTCACGCCATGACACGAACTCAGCCGCTAGTGGGTCAGATAATTCAACGGGATGGGTAGACAGCGAGAAGAAGCCCGGTTGATTATCAGAGAAGACTTGTGCGAATTCCTGCGTGGTCAGCCATTGGAGGAAGGTGCGTGCTTCTTCAGCATGTTCGGTATTGGCATTCATGCCGATGGCGATATCAACGTGGTCGCTGATTGCACAGGCATCGCCTTCTTCAGGGACATACGGACGGAACGCGCCGAGTTCAAATTCCGCAAGGTCATTGAACAAGGGAATTTCCCACGAGCCGGAGGGGTAAATAGCGGCAAGCTCAAGCGGGAAGAGTTGTTGTGCATCTGCATAACCAATGCTGGGGTGACCTTCAGGCATGTAGGGTTCCCATGCGGCCAGTGATTCATAGGTGTCTATGAAACATTCATCAGTAAACGAGGCTTCGCCAGCGATAATCGCTTGACGGGTTTCTTCGCCATTGCAGAAAGCCGGCCATTGGTTGTTGAAACCCATTGTCGAGGTTGTCCACGCATCTTTCGTGCTGATGCCAAGCGGGGTTTCGCCTGCTTCTTGCAGGGCATCCAGCACAGCAAAGAATTCGCTTTCAGTCGTTGGGACTTCTAACTCGAGTTCCTCAAAGAGAGTCGCGTTATAGATATAACCGTGGATCACAGATGCCATCGGCACGCAATAAGTCGCGCTACCATCGTCAGTCTGCCATGCACTGAGCGCCACGTCCGAGAAATTCTCGAGACCTTCAAGGTCGGAAATATCAGCTAAGCCGCCGATCTGATAGTTGAGCAGGGCGCGGTCAAAGGGACGGCATGTGATGAGGTCAGGGCCGACACCGCCTTCAAGCTGGTTGCGAAGTTGTGCGTCATATTCGGTATTCAGTGTGGGTTCAAAGCTAATGCGAATATTGGGATATTGTGCGTGGAAAACCTCAAGGATATTATCCCACTGTTCAATATCTTCCGTCCGCCAACTGCCCATCGTGAGTTCGACAACTTCGTCTTGTGCAGATAAAGTCAACGGCATGAGCAAAGATAGAACAAATGCTACTAAGGTTAATCTCTTCATAACAAATACTCCTCAAAGAACATTTTACATAGATGATGCCACAAATGGTTACAGATTGTAACTCACATATTTTTAACAACTTTTGTGACACTTGTAAAGTAAATGGACTTAAACGGTATAGCTACGAGATAGTGTGGTCGTGGGTAGAACCACAAAATAACGTAGTCTAGCAAAAAAGAGGGATGTCTTTCAAACTTGTTTGGCTCTTTGGGATGTCGCGTGGTTTTTGTTGCAGGGGCTTTGCCCCCGCACCCCCACAAGTAACTGTCGTTCCTTGACCTTGTTCATTTTGAACGCTATGCGTTCAAAAAGGGGACAAAAAGAGTTTGACCACGCAAGATACGAAAGAACCACTTGTTTCAACTAAAAGCAAGATTTGGAAAAGACA
>DAOTTV010000007.1:0-49580 GCA_034437755.1 Anaerolineae bacterium
GCGCGATGCGCCCACAACACCAATTACCGGATAAAATCGCAGATTCTTACCCATACTTTAAGATTACGCGCTATGCTAAAGGCGTACACAAGGGAGATGCGCTAATGTTTATCAACCGCACCGACTTACTCCGCACCAATCCGCCACAATTGAATTATGGCATTACGGTATTCGATGCCGATCATGACGATCACTTTGAATTTTTCGTCGCTGGATTCGGCTTTCATAATCAATTATTCAAATGGGATGGCAGGCATTACAGCGATGTCGCCCCCGCGACCCTTGCTGACCCGCAACGTCGCGCGATCGGGGTTGCCGCCGGTGATCTGGACGGGGACGGTTACGAAGAGTTGTACATCCTCAACACCGATACCTTCGCCGGACGCAAAGCCTTTGCCGATCGGCTCTTTGATTATGCGGATGAATGGGTCGATCTCTTCGAGCTACCGCGCCATCAAAGCGTGCTGAACCTGACGGCTGGGCGCAGTGTCGCCGTGGTCGATCGCATGGGGACGGGCTTCTACGGCATCATCGTGGCGAACTACGGCGGGGCGATGCGTTTATATGAATTAGATGAGGATGGTCAACTGGTGGATGTCGCGCCGGATGTCGGCTTGAGCAAGGTCACAGGCGGGCGTGGACTCGTCGCTCTGCCGCTTCTGTCCGATTATCAAGCCGATATTTTCGCCGGTAACGAGAACGGCGCGAATTTCTTCTTCAAGGCGCAGGGCGATGGGACATACGCCGATATTGCCGAAGAACTGGGCTTGCACGACCCTTACGAACACGCGCGCGGCATTGCGCCCGTCGATGTCGGTGATGGTGTGCTGGGTTTGGTCTATGGCAATTGGGACGGCACCCACCGCCTCTTCATCCCCAGCAGTGATGGCAAGTGGGACGACATCGCGCCATCGGCTATGGCGCAACCCTCGAAGGTACGGACGGTGATCGCCGCCGATTTCGATAATGATGGCTATCAAGAGATTTTCTTCAACAACATTGGCGAGCCGAATCGGCTCTTTGCCCTGCGTGATGGCGATTGGGTCGGCTTATCCCCGGGCGATGCCCACGAAGCACAGGGCTTGGGCACGGGCGCGGCAATCGCGGATCTCGATGGCGACGGACGCTTGGAATTGCTGATCGCGCACGGCGAGTCGGGCTATCAACCGCTGAGCTTGTACCATACGCCAGCGAACGATAACAATTACCTGCGCGTGCGCCCGCTGACCGCACACGGCGCACCCGCACGCGGTGCGGTCGTCACGATCACGGCGGGGGGACGCACCCAGCGCCGCGCGATTGATGCGGGGAGCGGGTATCTGTGCCAGATGGAACCAATCGCCCACTTTGGACTGGGGGCGGTCGATCATGTCGATCGCGTGCAGGTGCGCTGGGTCGATGGCACGACGATCGACTATGAGGACGCAATCGCCATCAATCAAGTTCTGCGCGTGCCCTTCCCGTGACGCTGTGCTGAATCGTGGCGTATAATACAGGGCAACGCACACGCCAATTGACCGACAGGGGGCTAGATGACTGCACCGCCGATCCGCTTGTATACTGCCTATCAAGATCACTTCGATCACCCGCCGCAATCGATTATCAGCGTGTCCGAGCGCGAGATATGGATTGCCGCAGAAGTCGAAGACGGGCATCAGATCACGTTGATCGCGCCTGATGTCGATAATCGCACGACCTTTGATCGACGCAGTGCCAAGCGCAAGCGCACCGTTCGCAACCGTCCCTTGCCGATCTGGGCGCGTTATGCCGCCGGAGTCGTTTTGATGCTCTCGGCAGATCAACTGACGATTCCCGGCTTCACGGGGGTCGTCATCGGCAACGAGACGACCGGCCCGCGCTATCATTATTCGCTGGGGATGGCGGTCGCGGCTCTGCTCTACGATCATAATCAACAGACGTATGACACGCCCGATTTGCTGGCGCTGATGGAGCGCGTGCAGAAGCACTACAAAGGCTGATCGGATCGCCCTACAAAATCCCCAGCGCGTGCAAGGCGGCGCGCACCTCGTCCGCTGGCAAGCCGATCACGTTGCTTCGACTGCCGTCGATCTGGCGCACAGGATGAAAGCCCGCATGCTGGATGGCATAGCCGCCCGCTTTGTCGAAGGGGTCGCCAGTTGCAATATATGCGTCGATCTCCTCATCGCTATACCCGCGCATGTGGACAGTCGTGCAGACGGTCTCGGTATGGCGCTGATCGCCGTATAGAATCGTGAAGGCTGTACAGACCTGATGCGAACGATCACGCAGGCGGCGTAATGTGGCCCGCGCCATCTCAGCATCGGCGGGCTTGCCCAATATGTCGCCCGTCGCCGTGATGCCGATCGTATCTGCCGCGAGGATAACGGCGGTATCTGCCGCGAGAATCGCCACATCTGCCCCCTGTACGTGACGGGCGACGGCTTGCGCTTTCTCGATCGAGAGGCGCTCGACATAGGCACGGGGGGCTTCGTCGGGCTGGCGCGTCTCGTCGATCGCGGGCTTGATGATCTCGAAGTCGTCGATCATCTCGCTGATGATCTGGCGGCGGCGCGGTGAACTGCTGGCAAGGATAAAACGCATCGGTCAGGTGCCTCGCTGTGGGTCATGGTCAATTGGGTTACTTTTCATTATGCTCATTTGACGACGTTTCTCCATAGGCAATATCAACCTACACACCCCCCGCAGAACCTGCTATTGTGATGCGCGATACCGATCATTAAAGGGGACGACGAAAGACTCGTGGCTCTTTGGGATGTCGCGTGGTTTTTGTTGCAGGGGCTTTGCCCCCGCACCCGCACAAGGAACTGTCGTTCCTTGACCTTGTTCATTAAGGCAAAAGTTTTTGGCATTCCCTTTTTGAAAAAAGGGAACAAAAAGAGCGTGACCACGCAAGATACGAAAGAACCAGACTCGTCAGAGTCATACGTCTAGCAAAATGTAAGGGCTTATAGTGCGCCCGTGTGACGGGTTCGCTGTAGCAAACCCTTACCGCATAGCTTGTACGTCAACAAGAGTGGCGAGCATAGACAAGATATGTCATGATAACTTGTTCGTAGACCCTATCAAAGGAAGCGTCAATCATATGCGTGGGTTACGCCGTGAAGGGCTTATCGTTGGGGGCTTCGTGCTGGTGGTGCTGTTGCTCATCGGGCGCAATCCCCTGTTATTGTTCACACATTACATCGGCAGTGATACCAGCGACACCTACGAGATGGTGCGGAATGTCTGGTGGTTCACCTATGCGCTTCAACAGGGCGAACCGCTAATCTATCAGACTTTCATGGGCTATCCCGATGGCTTTACGGGGATTGTCTTCACGAGTGTTGTGATGCAGTATCTGCCGATGACGCTCCTGGCGCTGGTCGTCCCCTTGCCGGTTGCCTATAACCTGACGGTGATTCTCTATATGGCGCTCAATGGGTGGGCGATGGTCTGGCTGATGCGCTACCTGCTGGACGATCGTTATCCGGTGGCGGCGGGGATTGCTGGTCTAGTATATGCCGCCGCGCCCATCTTTCAGGGGCATCTGTTGGAAGGGCATGCCGGACTCTTGCTGGGGTGGCCCGTGCCGCTTTTCCTGTGGGCCTTGCTCAATCTGCTCAATGCCGATCAGCAGGCGTGGCGCTGGTTCGTGGCGAGCGTCCTCTTGTTCTTCCTCTGCACGACCGGTCACATTCTACAAGTGATCTACGTGCTGTTTCCTTTGTTAGCGGGCGTGTTCCTGCATCGCCTGTGGCGGCGCGATTGGCAGGCGGTGCGGCGTGTCGTCGGCGTGGGCGTGGTGAGCCTCGCGCTGACGGGCGGTTTGCTCTTGCCAGCGATCAGCGATAGCACCAGCGAACAGGCATACATCAGCACGGGCGGTGCGGTGCGCTATAGCGCCGACGCGCTGGCGGTCGTCACGCCGTCGTTTTTTAATCCGGCGGTCGATGCCCTGCTGGATTACCCGCGTCGGGTACTCGGCACCAATCTGGGCGAAGGCTCGCTGTATATCGGCGTGCTAGTGGGCGGTCTGGCGCTGATCGGTCTGCTGGCGTATCGACAGGCGCGCTGGTGGGGCTTGATCGCGTTTATCGCGTGGGTGCTGGCACTAGGGCCTCTGTTCAAACTCTACGATACGCCCGTTCAACTCCAGATTAGCACGTATCCTAGCTATATCGTGCTTCCCTTCGCGCTCTTACAAAATCTGCCGGGCTTCGACGTGGTGCGGTCACCGGCGCGCTTCGGCTTCGCGCTGATTGTCGCGCTGGCGGTGCTGGCGGGCTATGGCATGGCGTGGCTATGGCGCAGTCGCCAGCAGGCACAGCGCTGGCATCGCGTCGCTGTCGCCTTGCTGGTGGCGGGCATCCTGTGGGAATACACGTTCTTCTGGGGGATGCCTCTGCGTCCAGCGGACGTTGCGCCGGCGATCACGGCAATTCAGGAGCGCGACGACGTGCGCGCTGTGTTCAACGTGCCTTATCAGCATTTGCTAGCGGCGAAGGACGCGCTCTATCTACAAACCCAGCATCAAACGCCGATCATCGCCGGGCAGGTGACGCGTGTCACCCCCGTTAATCCCGCGAAGTTATCGCTCTTGCAGGAGACACTCAATCCGGCATTGCTACAGGATGCCGGCGCGGATGTCGTCATCTTTCATGCGGCGCGGGCGCGTGAGATCGGCATGTATGACCTGCTGAACGATCGCCTGCGGGCGCAATTGGGCGATCCCTATTACGAAGGTGCGCGTATCGCGCTCTATGATGTGCCCGAGTCGGGGCGGTCAACAGTTGCGAATCTGCCGCGCACCAGCGGGCGAACGGCGACCGTCGCTGATCTGTATCTGTATCACAATCGGGCGACGTGGGTTGATGTGCGCGGGGCTTTATACGCCGACGATCGGCGCGTGCAATTGCTTTACGATGGTGCGGTGATTCACACATGGGATGTCGCCGGTACGCAGGCAATCGACACGACGTTTTACATCCAGCAGGCCGGTTACCACACGGCGACACTCGCGCTTGATCCGCCCTGCCCGACCTACGACACGCGCACGCTCGCCTGTCGTGAGCTAACTTACGAGATCAGCTTAACAGCGAGCACGGACGAGGTGTTATTCGCGCTATTCGATGGTGGGATTGCCCTGCGGGCGGGCGATGTGCAGGTGGATGAGCAGGCAGTCGTGCGCCTCTATTGGCAGTTCGATCAGGCGCGCAGTGCCAATGACGTGCGCTTCGTCCATGTGGTCGATCAGGCGACGGGGGCGATCGTCGTGCAGGATGACCGTCCGCTGGGGACGTTCGCGGGCGGCGACCAGCACACCGAAATCCTGCGCTTCGCTCTCGCGGACTTGCCAGCAGGCGATTATCGGGTGCGTGTGGGCTGGTATCGTTACGATAACGTGCGCGAGACCTTCAGCAATTATCGCACCGCTGACGGGGACGGCGCATTCGTTCTCGGCACGTTCAGCTTGCCATGAGTACAACTCAGACTGCGGCGCGGGACATGCCTTGCGCGAGCTTCTGTTCCAGCTGTGTCAGCAGTTGCGGCTGTTGCACCAGATTCACCGCTTGCCCATGCCCGACGCAGATAATTTCCGGCTCTAGCTGGAGGACTTTTTCGATACTGCGATACACGGCTTGCGTATTCCATGATATGATTGCCGGCGAAGGAGCGAGCGTGCCGCCCTGCGTGAAGAGCAAATCCGGCGCGAAGAGCACCCGCCGTGCCCGCCAGAAGAAGCTATAATTATCGGGCGTGTGTCCGGGCGTATGTAGGGCTTCGATGCCCTCGTCGGTGATGTCTAACACGGTATGATCGCTGAAATGCGCGTTCACCTGCGCTGTACCCATAATCAACTTCTGCACCGGATTGCTGAGGAAGGTGGCGAAGGCGGGCAGGTGGGGCGGGGCTTCGCGCCGGTGGATGTAGGGCGTGGATTCTTCGCTCGCGTAGACGGTCGCCCCGCTTGCCTGTACCAAGCCCGATAAACTGCCCACATGGTCGAGATCGGCATGGGTGATCAAAATCTGCTTGAGATGTTGTGGCGTTTTGCCGATATTGCTGATCGCCTGCACGATCGCGCCGGCAGAGCCGGGAAAGCCCGCGTCAACCAGCGTTAGTTCGTCGGGGCGCGTCTCTAAGATGAAGATGTTCACGCCAGTGCGCGTCAGTTGATGTAAGCCAGGGATGATTTCGCTCGGTTGCATGGATTGTCCTCGTATCAGATGAACGTTGCACCTATCATGCCGTTGATGCGCGCATTTGTCGACTCATCGCCGCATGTTTTAATGCGATTGTTAAGCCCCTGACGAAATCCCTGAACTACCCCTTGCATCTAAACGGCTTCGCTGTATAATGATGCACACATGGGTAGTTAGCTCAATTGGCAGAGCGTCTCGTTGACGTCGAGAAGGTTACAGGTTCGAGTCCTGTACAACCCACACACAAAAACCCACACAGCGCGTGTGGGTTTTCTGATTCATAGGGCCTGCTATCGTGTGCATCAGCGATTGACGAAACGATACCCGACCCCGCGCGATGTGATGATGTATTCGGGCTGTTGCGCGTTCTTCTCCAGCTTTTGCCGCAGATAATGAATGTAGAGCTTGAGGCTGTCGATTGCGTCGCTGTATTCTTCGCCCCAGGCTTGTGTCACCAGTTCTTGACGGGTGACCACGCGCCCCGCATCGCGCACGAGTACCGCTAGCAGGTTGAACTCTTTGGGAGTCAGGTGGACGAGTTCGTTACGCACCCACACTTCACGATTCATGAAATTAATGCGGAAGTCGCCATCGTCGAAGACCAGTTCTTCGCTCATGTTGGGGCGGGGGCTACGGCGCAGGTGCGCGCGCACGCGGGCGACGAGTTCGTCATTGTCGTAAGGCTTGGTGACGTAATCATCCGCGCCCATCTCTAAACCCTTCACCACGTCTTTCACATCACTGCGCGCGCTGAGGAACACAATCGGCACGTCCGACATCTCGCGCAGGCGTTTACACACGTCCCAACCATCCATATCGGGCATCATAATATCCAGCAGGACTAAATCCGGCTGATGCCGATAGGCTTTACGCAAGCCTTCCTCTGCCCGAAACGCTTTAATCGTCTCAAAGCCGCGTTTTTCTAGCAACATGCTAATCAACTGAACGGTTGCTTCTTCGTCGTCAATCACGAGAATTTTTTCAGGCATTGGCATCATCTCCTGTTATCGCGGCTGTTATCCGCACAAACATCTTATTACAATTTACAAACCTACTATATCACGGTTCGATATAGTACACAATTCATGTTTGTTATTTTTATGCTTATTTGTGGTTATAATATCGTTTATGTCAACAAAATTTGACATTATTTTAACAACATTACCGGTCATTTCGGGTCATTAAGGTGTAAAAAACGTTTGTTTTTATTTTATAACAGATGTGGTAACGATTTTCAAATACATGTGTATTGTACCGACATAAATCCCCGCAAAATGCCTACGATCACGATTGTCAAACCCTGTGACTAAAGTCGGCGTAAGATTTCTATCATAATCTCGTCTTACACTATCATCATGTATGGTTTATGTGCCTGTACTAAGCTGTAAATTACAGGCGATAAGTCAGATAAATATCGAAAGGATTAATCACACGATTATGGATACTGCACAACAAAAACCCTCATGGCTGTATGGCGCATTGACGGGCTTGCTGGCGACTCCGGCATTGATGGGCGTTATGTTTTTAGGCGAGCGTGTGGCGGGGATGCCCTTTGTCCCCTTCGATTTATTCAACTGGATTGCGCGTGTTTTGCCGGGCGGTCTCATCACATTTGGCATTGATCGCATGGTCGATACGCTGATTTTCATCGGTCTCGGCGCAAATTTAGACTCAGCGGCGAAAACCGCCGAGCAATTGATGGCGCTGGGCATCTTCTGGCTCATCGGCATCGTAGCGACGACTGCGTTCTTCGCGATCATGAATCGCGTCAACGTACGCGCTGTCGATAACATCCCCGGCGTATTCTACGGCGCATTATTCGGCTTACCCTTCTTGTTGGTCGTCCAGCGCGTCAATGTCTCGGCAACTGCGTCGGTTTTCCTGTGGTGGGTCTGGTTGGGTTTGCTCTTCGTCGGCTTCGGGAGCATCGTCAACTGGGCGTATGATAATCTGGCATTCCCGCTGGTGGATAGCGCCGATAAGGATGAGAAAACCAAAAACGCCAGCGTCGAAGGTATCGACCGGCGCCAATTCATCGTGCGGCTGGGCGGTGCAACCGCGACGCTGACCGTCGTCGGGGCGGGGTTAGGTGCGCTCTTCGGCACAGCACAATCCAGTGGTGGCACCCCCATCGCCAGCAACGACAGCGGCACGAGCGCCGGCGATGGCTCGTTCGACCCGACTGCAAGCGGCGATGGGTTGATGCCCGCCCCCGGCACACGGCAGGAAATCACACCGGTTGAGAATCACTACCGCATTGATATTCTCGCCGGTGGTTTGCCCTCGATTCCGGATGATTACACCCTGCCGATCACGGGCTTGGTCGCTAACGAAGTAGCGTGGTCGCTGGATGAGATCCGCGCGCTGCCGTCCGTCAGCGAACACATCACGATGTCCTGCATCTCTAATCGTATTGCTGGTAGCCTCATCAGCACCACCAAATGGACGGGCGTACCGATGCAACACATCTTGGAGCAGATCGAGCCTATGGACGAAGCCGCCGCGCTTCGCATCACGGGCGCAGATGACTTTGATGAGTACGTCTCGCTTGATCTGATTCGCAATGACGAGCGCATCATGCTGTGCTATGCGTGGGACGATGCCCCCCTGCCCCTACGCAACGGCTACCCGCTCCGCATCCACATCCCCGATCGCTACGGTATGAAGCAACCGAAATGGATTCGCACGATTGAAGTTGTCGATGAAGAAGGGCGCGGGTACTGGGTGCGTCGGGGGTGGTCAGCGATGGCGATCGCTAAAGCAACGTCGGTGATTGATACCGTCGCGGTGGATGCGATTTATGACGACGAGGCCGGCCAGCATTACGTGCCGGTCGGTGGTATGGCATGGGCCGGCGATCGTGATATTGTCCGCGTGGAGATCAGCATTGATGATGGCGAGTGGCAAACCGCGCAACTGCGCCCGCGCCTCTCTGATCGCACATGGGTGCTCTGGCGTTATGACTGGCCCTTTGAAGCCGGCGCACACACCTTCTCGGTGCGTATGTTCGAAGCGCCGGACGATGGGCAGGGCGATCCCATCCTGCAACCGACGAATCGCAGTGGCGTGCGTCCGGATGGCGCGACCGGCATCCACTCGCTTGATGAGCGCCTGAGCGAATCACTGATCGAGAGCGAAGCCGAACCCGCCAGCGAGTCCTGAGCGAGCAAATACAGCGACGAGCGTCCGCACCGGTGGATCGTATGATGATCGGGCGCGTGCACATCTGGCGCGCCCCGATTGGACTCAGTCCACGCGGGCAGATGGTGGTATCATGCAGGCATACCGCACACAGACAGGACACACGCACACTCATGGACTCTGAGCAACGCCTCGGCTTACTCTTCGTCACCTTATCCACGCTGGGCTACGCCTTCTTGCCGATCATCGGGCGCGAGATTTACAACGTCTCCGATCTCTTGCCGACCGATGTCGCCTTCTGGCGTTTCGTCGTGGCGACCCCCGTCATCTGGATCATGATTCAAACGCGCCCGACCCTGCGTCAAGTCGAACATGAGAGCCGCCTCCAGACGATCAAGCTCTTGCTGATGGGCACGCTCTACTCGCTCTCGGCGTTGGGGGCGTTCGCCGCCTTGCAGACGATCGACGCGAACACCTTCACCGTCTTATTCTTCACCTATCCGGCGATGGTGGCGATCATCGGCTTCTTTCTGGGGGTCAAGCTCCAGCGCGTAGCGTGGATGGCTATCGCCATGACGCTGGTCGGCATCTACTTGACCGTGCCTGACTTAAGCTGGAACACGGGCGACGGCGTACTGGTCGGCGTGGGCATTGCCTTGTTGACCGCGCTCGCGGTGGCGGTCTATTACCAGTTCATCCAGACCATCATGCGCGATACCAAATCGACCATTCGCGGCACGGCGTGGATCATCACCGGCACGCTGATCTCGCTCGCGCTGGTCGTGCCTTTCTTCGGCTTGACATCCCCGCCCTCCTTGCGCGCATGGCTCTTACTGCTGGCACTAGGGACGATTTCCAGCGCCTTCCCGATCTTTCTGGTCAATCTGGCGGTCAAACGACTGGGGGCGACGCGCACCGCGATTATCAGTTCCAGTCAGCCGGTCTTCACGCTGATCCTCGCGCCGCTTTTCCTCAACGAGACCAGCGCGCCGATCCAATGGTTGGGGGCCGGCTTCATCATTGCGGCGGTCATCTCGCTGGAACTGCGCCCGCGCCGTAAACCCGCCACCTGATACATCCCCACGCTGAGCGAAACTGAATAGGCAAGAGCGCCCTGACCTACTATAATCAGGTGTTGATAAAGTTGATCCGCACGGCAAAGCAAGAATGAATGAGGGAACATGCAACGGATACCGTTTCACATGAGTTGGGTGGGGGTGATCCTGCTGGCGCTGGTCGCGTGTGAACCGCTGGCGTATAACCCGACGGCGGTCGCGGTGGTGATTACCAACGTGCCGACCGACACGCCGATTCCATCGCCGACCCTGACACCGACGCTCACCCCCACACCGACCCTGACCCCGACTCCCTTCGTGCCGACAGCAACGCCTTTCCCCTGTGATGAAAGCGAGGGCACGTTCATCGATATTGATGAAAATCGTAGTGTGGTTGCCAATAACGAGAACCTGCGCTATCGCGTCTATGTGCCGCCGTGTTATCTCTCGGCACAGGTGCGCTTTCCGGTCGTCTACTTGCTCCATGGCTTGAGCTATCGCGAAGACCAATGGGAAGATTTAGGCATCGATAGCGCCTTAGAGCAGGGCATCCGGCTTGGCGTGTTGCCGCCCATGATTTTAGTGATGCCCTTCATGGGGCAACTGGGACAGCGTAACCGCTTTCCGCCAGATCCATCGTTTGAACTTTTCATGCTTGAAGAACTGATCCCCGCCGTCGAGCGCGACTTCTGCACGATCAGCAATCGCGAGCATCGGGCGATTGGCGGCATCTCACGCGGGGGCTTCTGGGCCTATAGCATCGCCATGCGCCACCCCGACATATTCGGCGCAGTCGGCGGGCACAGCGCGTACTTCCCCAACGACACGCAAGAGATACCGCCCAACTTCAACCCGCTGGAACTGGCCTTGAACGCGAGCTTCTTGCAGGATGCCAACCTGCGTATGTATCTGGATAACGGCGTGTCCGATTCATCCGGCCCCAGCCAGACATTGCTCAGCAATCGTCTTGTCCAGCGCAATATCGCCCACGAATACATCGTGCATCCCGTGGGCGAGCATAATAACGACTACTGGTCAGCCCATGTGAGCGAATATCTCACGTTCTATGGGCGCGAGTGGGCGCGGGATTACGGGCAGTTGCCATCCTGTGCCGAGCCAAGCCCGTGATACAGCCTCAGTCGGGCGATTGCATGTGGCTTGTGGTGGCGTTGACCCGGCACCCCCATAAGGAACTGTCGCCTTGAGCTTGCGGCAGAAAAAGTGGCGCGACCTCAGTGATCGCGCTTGACGAGGAATTGCGCCAGTTC
This sequence comes from Anaerolineae bacterium, assembly GCA_034437755.1. Taxonomy (GTDB): domain Bacteria; phylum Chloroflexota; class Anaerolineae; order Aggregatilineales; family Phototrophicaceae; genus JAUZRW01. The sequence continues at coordinate 11,650 of DAOTTV010000007.1, forward strand.
GAGCAACTTCGCATGGGCGCGGTTGCCAGTCGTCACCGTGTCGAGCGCGCTAATCGCCTGATCAAAATAGCGATCGGTCAGATCACGAGTGCGGCGGGCAGCATCGACATCATCCAGAATACCCAGCACCGTCTGCACGTCGGACGCGCTCAGGTCGTCCTGTGCGTAAATCTGGCGTAATTGCGTTTGTGCGCTGACGCTCGCCTCATCGAGCGCGATGAGTACCGGATAGCTCTTCTTCTTGCCTTCGATATCGGTCGTCGCGGATTTGCCGGTACGCGCTTCGTCGCCCCAGATGCCCAGATAATCGTCCTGAATCTGGAAGGCGATGCCCAGATTATGCGCGAAAGTCCCGTATGCGTCGATCGTCTCGATGTCGTCGGTGGTGGCGAGCGCCCCGAGCCGCGCACTGCCTTCGATCAACGCGCCCGACTTATTGTAAATCATCGTCAGGTATTCGTCGGCGCTCACGTCCATGCGCTCCTCAAAGCCGATGTCCATGATTTGCCCCTCGACGGTCGCCATCGCCGCATCCATCAGCGTACGCATCGCCAGCACCGGATTCTTCTCCTGCAACGTCAGCGCACGCATCGCCCACGTATACAAGCCATCGCCAGCATTGATCGCCTGATTGCTGTTCCACTTCTTCCAGACGGTCACGCGCCCGCGCCGCGTCGCGCTCACGTCCATCACATCATCGTGCAACAGCGTGAAGTTGTGCAATAGCTCGACCGCAATTGCTGCGGGCATCGCGTGGGTGTATGCCCCGTCAATGGCTTCCGCGACCAATAACACCATCAGCGCGCGCGCGCGCTTGCCGTTAATATGCGCCAGATCATAATCAGGATCGGCCACATCGTGTTGATCCCAGCCAAAGTGATGCTGTACCATCTGCCAGTATAAATCAGCGACGTACTCGCGCGCCGCGCAGGTGTCGTATAATCGCGTTTCGATCGCGCGTAGGTACGCGCCGTATGTCTCCAGATACCAATTCGCCATGCTCTGTGTCCTTTTGTGCGCTTATGAATATCCCCGCTATTATGGGCGAAAGTTGGCGTTTACAACAGCCAAGAAGCGATGCGAGATGCCTATCGGCTCGTGTTCGCTGGCGACAAGCCCCGTGCAAAGGGTGTATAATACGGCGCGAACCACCACTGTCAGTGATACAGGATGCTTATGCCAGAGCAAAACGTACCCGTCGAACATTACACCGACGAATACTTCAACAAATGGAATTATGCCGATCGCCCGTTAGGGAAGTTCAGCATGTACTGGTTCGCCCGTCGCTATTACGCCGCGCTTGTGCGCCGCTACGCGCCTGCCGGTGACAACACGCGCAAACTGCTAGAGATGGGATGCGGCCTCGGGGATTTGCTGGGCTTGTTGCAGGACGATTTTCAGTGCATCGGGGTTGATCTGATCCCCTACAGCATCGCGCAAACGCAGACGAACGCGCCCAAAGCGCAGGCTTACGTCGGTGATGCCACAGACTTTAGCCGCTATGCCCCATCTGAACTGAGCGTGGTCGTCGCCCTGCACCTGATGGAACACCTGCCCGATCCACAGGCAACCATCGCCGATATTTACGAGCACTTACAGCCGGGCGGCTTGTTCTTGTTCGCCACGCCACATCCAGACTACAGCCTGCGCCGCTTCAAAGATCGGGCGACGGATGCCATCGGCAAGGATCAAACACACATCAACTGTCATGTGCCAGCTGTCTGGCGCGACTGGTGCGCGACCGCCGGCTTTGACGTGCTGGCGCAGTTCGGCGATGGCTTGTGGGATGTGCCTTACCTGCCCGTGATCCCGAAACGCCTACAATTCGCCTTCTTCGGCTTCCCAGCCTTTGTCCAAGTTATGACGCGCACCACATGGATTCCGCTGGCTCTGGGCGTGAACCAGATCAACATCGTGCGTAAACCCTGATCGACCGTCGGCGAATCGTGGCTTGTCATTCGCCCACAGGACGCTACAATCGCGCCAGTATGCGAGCTATTCAACCATCCACAACATCGGCAAAAGAGACTCATGAAAGTATTGATACGTTCCCTGCCACTGTTTTTATTGTTCATCCCGATCACGATCAGCATCGCACAGGATGCACCACCCGCCCCGACCGCCACCCCGCGTCCGCAGCCGGTGCGCCCCCTCAGCGTTCGCACGCAGAGCGCCGACGGCATCACTGTTGATCGCCTCTTCACGTCGCTCAATCAAGGGCAGGTCGGGCTGGTGCAATTGCGCGGCGATAACATCGTACAATCTCGCGCTTACCTGCGTGACCGCGAGTATCCCTTCGTGCGGGCAGGCGATGGCTGGTATGCGCTGGTCGTCGCGGATATTGATGCCCAACCGCGCGATTATCAGCTATCGGTGATCGCCCTGCAAGCCGATGAGCAGACCGTCTCCTTTACTGATGTCGTCACCGTCAACGGCAGTGGCTTCATCCGCCAGCTGTTTGAAGTGCCGAACACCATCGCCTACTTGACTGATCCAGCTGTCGAGCGCGAGGAATTCGCCCGTCTGGATGCGATCACCGCCGGCGTGACCGACGACTTCTATTGGCAGGACGGCTGGCAACTGCCGCTTGATAGCGAATATACCAGCGGCTTCGGGCAGTATCGCGTCTTGAACAGCACCGTACAGACCCGGCACACGGGCTGGGATCAACGGGCAGTGATCGGCACGCCAGTCAGCGCGATGAGCGCGGGAACGGTCGTCTTTGCGGGCGAGCTAGCGATTCGCGGGCAGTACGTGATGATCGATCATGGGTGGGGCGTATACACCGGCTACGCGCACTTCTCGCAGATTAACGTGCAGGTCGGGCAGTCGGTCGCTAAGGGGCAAATCATCGGCGCGAGTGGCAACACCGGCCGCAGTAACGGGCCGCATCTGCACTGGGAAATTGCTGTGCATGGCGAATGGGTCGATGGCGATGCTTTCGTCAATATGTGGCTCCCGCGTGAGTGAGGCGCGCCGCCTTGTAACTACTCAGGGGCGTTGCCCCCGAATCCCCACAAAGGACGATCGTCCTTTGAACCTGTACCCGCCGAACGCGGAGCGTTCGGCAAAAACGGGGTGCAGGGGAGACATCCCCTGCTGGGGCGTGGGGTGAAACCCCACGAGAAGGCTCTACCTCAGTAGTTACGCCGGCTTATTCTGCTGGGGGTGGCACGGGTAAATCGTCGATGGCGGTCTCTTGCCACTTTTTGCCTTCGTCGATCAACATCACCGGAATACCTTCGCGGATCGGATACTTGTAATCGTTATCCGCACAGTGCAACCAGTGACCATCGCGCACGAGGGTTAAGCGGCCGGGGTCGTCGCCATCGCCGTGGACAGCTTCGGGACAACGTAGAATCTCTAATAATTCGGGCGATACGCTCTGCTCTGCCATAATGGAATAGGCTCCTTGGGTTCAGCCATCAGTACAGCGCAAGTATAGCCTGTGACAATGGCAAGCGTCAATTGATAGCCCAATTTGCACGAACGTGGTAGCATTAGAAATCGGTTTGCCCATCTCATTGATAATCTCAGTAAGGAGACCCGCACATGGTCTATCGCGTATACATCAGCACGACCGAAGCGCCCGACAAGCCCCCCTATCTCTTGCAGGTACAGCAGGTCCTCATCAGCATGAATCAGTTGCCACTCTCGCGCTTGCACATCAGCGCGACTGATGCCCAAGTTCGGCTGTCGCAAGCCCGGCAGATGATCGAGACGGCTGATATTTACGTGCAGATCATCAGCCGCCAGCACGAAACACCCGCCACCCCGCGCAAGCTGACCGCGCAACTCGAATATGACTATGCCTATCAGCAAGGTCTGCTGTGCTTGATCTTCGCTGAGGATGGCACTGCCGAGAGTGCCGATGGCACCTTTGCCGATTTCCTGCAACGTCTGATGCAGAAGCACATCATCAACAGCTTCACGACGGCGACAGAATTAGCCTCGCAGGTGAAGATCGGCATCAGCAAAGCCCGCGAGACACGCGGCTATCAACAAGACGATGGCGGCGGTCGCACCCCGCGCATCACCTTACGCGGCGGTCAGCAAAATCTCGTCGATCCATCGACAGTACCGCCCATCCCGCAAGAAGCCCCGCCTACGTCAGAGACCAGCGCCCCCGACGCGCCCGCCGAGGATCTCGATCAGTGGGTGACGCAAGCCCTCGATCTCGCGCAGGATGAGATCGAGCAGATTGTGCGCCGCGCCCTAGAATTGCACGATGCCGCGCAGACGCTACAAGCCAAAGACCGCATCAACGGCCTCGACGGCATCATTCAGGCGCGCCCCCTCTGGGGCGAACCGCAGAGTCGCAGTCAGTTCCAGAGCGATATCTTCATGGTGATGCCCTTCCGCGATCGCTTCGATCAGATTTATCGCGGGATCATCCGCCCGTTGGTGGCTGACCTGAACTTGACCATCAATCGTGGCGATGACTTCCGCACGACGGGCAACTTCATCATGCAAGAAGTGTGGAACGCGATCCACGCCGCCCGCCTCATCATCGCCGAGACAACCGGCGATAACCCCAATGTCTATTACGAGCTGGGCATCGCGCATACGCTGGGCAAGCCCGTGATCTTGCTGACGCAACACAAGGATGACCTGCAAATCCCCTTTGATATTCGACACTTGCGCTTCATCGTCTACGAGAATAGCATCAGCGGCGGGCAAACCCTGCGCGACGACCTGCAACGTACCATCATCTGGACGCTGAACGATTTAGAAGAGCAAATGACCGACGCGTGAGCCAAAGACCACACTTGCACCCAGCGGGTATTCGACAGCAAAATGAAGCTATCCGTAGTACAATATAGCCCGTGACCGAACGCGCGATACAGGAGATACATCATGTCAGACAATGCGGGGGCTTTAGAGCAAGCCCAGGCAAAAGTAGAAGAGTTACTCGAAGCGGCGAAAAGCGGGGCGATCATCCCCGTACGCCTGCCCGGACAAGTCGAAGAGATTGTAACCCTGCTCCAGCAAGCCAGCGACGAACATCAGCAAGCTCTCGCCGATGCACAGGCGGCCGCGATGCCCGACGACATGGGGGATTACCTTGAGCAAGAAGAATACTTCGTGCGCCACGCCGTACATGAACTCCGCACGCCGATGACCAGTATTCGCGGGTATAGCGATATGCTAGGGCAAATGGGCGAGTTAAACGATATGCAAAAACAATTCTTGAACACGATCAAGACCAACACGCGCCGCATGGAAGGCTTGCTCTCTGATGTCAGTTACATCAATAAGATTCGCAAAGGCACGCTCAAAATCCAGCCGAAAATGGATATGTACAAGAACTTAATCCAAAAGGTGGAAAAGACCCTGCGCCCCCGCGCCGAAGAACTCAACCGTGAACTAGACATCCCAGAAGCACCACAAGGCTTGCCCCTGCTGAACATCGATACCGATCTGCTGACGGTCGCCCTCACTAAATTAGCCGAGAACGGCTTGCAATACGCGCCCGAAGGCGATGGTAAAGTGACGATCACCGGCGCGGCAGAAGATCACAAGCTCGTCATCACCATCAGCGATAACGGCATCGGCATGACGGAAGACGAACAAGCCCAGCTCGGCGAGATTTATTTTCGTGGCGAGCGCGATGAAGTCACCGCCTATAAGGGTAGTGGTCTCGGCATCCCGATTGCGTTCGGTATGTTGGATCTGATTAACGCTGATTATAGTTACGAAAGCACAGTTGACACGGGGACGACCTTCGTCATTAAAATTGAAGGCATGAGTTGACTCTGATTGTCATGCCCGCTTGTTTTAAATTGTGTTTACGCTTGCTGATTTCTCACAAGGATTGAACGATGACCATCATTCGCGAAGCCGTCAATCAGGGGATTGCCGCCCTTCATCGGTCGAACACGCCCCGCCTTGATGCGCGCCTACTTCTGTGCGCCGTCCTCAATGTCGAATTGACGTATTTGCTAGCGTATCCCGACTATGAACTGACACAGGAGCAACGCAAAGCCTACCAGACCTTGATTAATCGCCGCTCGACAGGCGAGCCGATCGCCTATATTCTGCGTAAGCAGAGCTTCTATAACCTTGATCTGCGCGTCACGCCGGCGGTGTTGATCCCGCGCCCGGAGACCGAACATCTCGTCGAAGAGGCGATTCGCTTCGCCCAGACGCGCCACGGTTTGACCGCCGCCGACATCGGCACCGGCAGTGGCGCGATTGCGATCGCCGTCGCTAAGAACGTCGCCGATGTGACGATGTACGCCACCGACATTGACTCCGATGCCCTGCGCGTGGCACGGCATAACGCCCGCACTAGCAACGTCAACATCACTTTCGAGCAAGGGCATCTCGCACAGCCCTTGCTCACCAAAGATGTCAAGGTCGATCTGCTGATGGCGAACTTGCCCTATATCCGCCACGATAACATCAACGCCCTCGAAGTCGCCAAGCACGAGCCACTGCTCGCGTTGGATGGCGGCGAAGATGGACTCGATCACATCCGCGCATTGATCGCACAAGTGCCGCAACTCTGCACCGATGATGCCATGATTCTGCTCGAAATCGGCGCAGAACAGGGACACGCCGTGATGACTCTAGCGACCGAGCAACTCGCGCCGCAAGCGGTCGATGTCCTCAAGGACTATGCCAAGCGCGATCGCGTCGTGCGCGTGCAACGCTAAGCCCCGCCGCCCTCACTTGTAGTAGACCTGCGTCGTCAAGCGTGCAAAACGGACTTGGTCGCCACTCTCCAGCGTGTAGGGCTGTTTGGGCACGAGGCGCACGCCGTTAATGTAGGTCCCGTTATAACTGCCGAGATCGGTCATCGTAGGCTTGTCGGTGCTGGCATCTAGCACCGCGTGCTGGCGCGATATCCCCGCATCCTGTGCGCCATATTCGGTCAGGTCGATGTCGGCAAGGTCGCCCGTGTCGGGGTCAACCCGCCCGACGGTTTGATCGGCCATACGTTCAACCGCGATTGGCATCTGCGCACGCCCGACATAAAACAGCACCGGACGCGACGACGACGGTTCACCGAGGCGCAGTGGGTTGGTCTGCTTCGAGTCTTCAAGCTGGGTGGTTGTCACTTTTTCCAGTAGTACGTCGTATAAATCTGCACCGCAATTTTCACACAGGATGATGCCCTGCAAATTCTCATGTCCACAATCCGGGCATTGCATGGGTGTGTCCCCCTTTTATGCTATACATCGGTCGATGCGCTTAATATACTGCAATACTCGTAATTTTGCATAACAGTCCCGTAAAAATCATACATAATTCGGCGATTGTTTGCAAAATTAAACGCTTGAGCATCATCGCGTGAGGTCGCTCAGAAGCGATTACGCATCGACCTTGTGTAGCCGGTCAGTTCGGCATAGCCGTAACCGGTCACATCGCCTGTGATGCTCACCGCGCCTTCCCAGTACGACGGATCTGTATCATATAACTCTTGATCGCGCATCAGCGGTGTGACACTGAAGCTGAGCGTTTCGGTCTCAGCGTCGATGCTAATATCCCAACCGGACGGATAGACCGCGCCCGTGTGCGGGCTTTCCCACGTATCGGTCGTCGTAATCGTGAACGACTCTGCCGGTAGATATTCGGTCGTGCCATCGGGGTTAATCAATAAGCCGCCGAACGCGTCCTCTTTGCCACCGTCCACCATGCGAATTTGCCCGACCATCATCTCGCGCCCATCGTCGAAGATCAAGCCGAACCAGTCCCAGCCCTGCGCGTTGGTACCCAGCGCACTCGTGCTGAACTCGTGGTCTTTCCACGTCGTGCCGCTCACGTCGAAGGTCTCGCCCGCGATCGTGATTGTGCCTTCCGTCAACAAGCGCGAGAGCGTGTAATAATAGCTCGCATTGCCGCTCTCATAACTCTTGGGGGATAGACCGCCATCGCCCTGTAGCGCCGTTTCTTTGACCTGTTCCAGCGTCACATTCAGCGCGAAGTCCTCAGTCGCGGCGTTGATCGTCACCAGCGACGCATCGTCACTCTGCGCCTGTATCTCCCAGTCCTCGACCCACACGCGATAGCGCGGATCGACCGTCGCGCCAGCTAAGCCCGCGCTCGAACGGCTGAAACGCTCGCTGTGTAAGAAGCGCTCATCTTCGATATCGCTGATGGTGAAATGCGCCAGATAAATCTGATTGGTGCGCCATTCACTCGCGGTCTGTGCGCCCTCAGGGGTGATCGCACGGCGGAAGATCGTAAACTGATAGCCGAAGCGCCGCCCGTCCTCGGTGGCTACGTTGCCCGTGTAATACCACCACTCAGTTTGGAAATCCGGATGCGGCCCGAAGTCCTCAGGAAACTGCCAGTCATACGGTTCGATCGCCTGTGCATAGCCCGATGTGTCAACTTCGCCAACCTGCACGACACTGCGCGCACTGACGTTGTTACCCGTCACCACATCCACCAGCGAGAAGCCGATGATGACGACAACTAAAATGAATAGCCCGATCCCAACAATACGCCAACGATTTGCCATATGACCTCTACTATCTCAATCTCAATTGGAATTTGTTCACATTTTCACAAGTATACGTGAGCGGGCTTAACGTCGGGTGAAAAAAGCGGACGGATTTACACCAACGCGGCAACGATCAGCGGGGTGAGCAACCAGCGCAGGGTTGCGCCGTGTTGATCGCGATCCGGGACGACGTGCGACACACAGGCGATTGCTCCCGCGTCCAGATCGACATGCGCGCCACTCACCTGATTGACCGTCATGCTCATGCTGGGATTGTGCCCGATGAACATCACGCTGGCATCGCTCTTCAGGTCGCGCACGAGATCGAAGGCGTAGGTCAGGTTGAACTTGAAGTTACACGCCTCGCTGATGATGACTCGGTTGCCCAACGCGCCAGCGAGGATGTCGGCTGTCTGGCGCGCACGCAAGCGCGGGCTACTATAAATCACATCAGGCTGTACCTGCATCTGCTGGAGTACCTGCGCCAGGCGCTCGACATGGGCAACGCCCGTCGTGGTGAGCGGGCGCTGTTCGTCGCTGGGGGCCTTATGACTGGCTTGCCCGTGTCGCACAAAGTAAAAATCCATCCGTGCTCCTCCGTTCATTGTCGTCAGTGATCGCGGGCGTGTGCGTCAGGCGACGCGCTCGCCCAGCTTGCGTTCGTTACCAGCGAGCAAGCGCTGGATATTCTCGCGGAAGCGCCACGCGATCAAGATCGATAATATGAAAATATAGGGGATATACGTGCGTTCGAGATCGTCGCGCAAGATCAAGAACAGCGACCAGACCAGCGCGACCGAAAACGAGACCAGCACCGAGAGCGACGCATAGCGCGTGAATACGGCGAGCGTCACGCCGACCACCAGCACCATCAGTACCGGTGTCGGCGGCAAAAGCATGATCATCGTACCGTAGGCGGTCGCCGCGCCCTTGCCCCCGCGCACCGACCATTCGCGGTTGAAGACGCTATAGAGCGCCGACGCGAACAGCGACCAGTTATGCCCCGCGACCGCCGCCAATGCCGCGATCACCGATGCCATCGCCCACGCATCCGGCGCGACTAATTGCTGGGCGATATACACCGCCACCATGCCCTTCATCGCATCCAGCAGGGCGGTGATGATGCCCCAATGCAAGCCCATGATGCGCGCGACGTTGGTACCGCCCATGTTGCCACTGCCTAATTGAAAGATATTGCGGCGATGAAAGTACCGCGCAATCAAAAAAGCCGTCGGGATAGCGCCCAGTGCATAGCTCAGCATGACAATCAAAATGATTTGTAAAAATGTTAGCATCCAGTCCTCACTCAAGCTGATTCTGACCTAATTCATACAACACACGACCCCACCATTGGTTACCCCAGTTTATCACCTGATGATTAAATTCTCACAAATCAGTAGCGTGTATCTGGCAAGCGGGAGAGGGATTGTGTCTGTAACAATATAACTCGGCTCTTTGGGATTTCGCGTGGTTTTTGTCGCAGGGGCGTTGCCCCCGCATCCCCACAAAGGACGATCGTCCTTTGAACCTGTACCCGCCGAACGCTTTGCGGTCGGCAAAACTGGGGTGCAGGGGAGACATCCCCTGCTGGGGCGTGGGGTGAAACAGACTCTACCTAAGTAGTTACCATTTCGTCATGAATCAAGCATAATCTCATGGGCGCAAATGCTGTGAATAGTGTACGGTATATATATCCGGATTTCTTTATGCAGGAGTAACGCTGATGCGTCGATATATATACATATTAGGATCATTGTTATTTGTCTTTGGATTGACGACGGCTCAAGAAGGGGCGGGGACAATCCAGCTCGCACAGTGGGCGACTGGAGCGGATGCCACCAGCGAATATACCGATAGCGCGTGGAGTGCCGATCGGGCGACCGGCGCGCCGGATGTCCTCGCTTGTGAGGATAATGCCAACAGTTGGGCATCTGCTAGCGCTGGCACACAGGAGACGCTCACGCTGACTTATGATACGGCGGTCACGCCGACGCAGATTAACATTTATCAGAATTATAACTCCGGCACGATTACGTCGGTGGCGCTTGTGCCGATGGGCGGCGGTGATGTAATCCCGATTCGTAATAGCGCCGACCCCGGCGGCACCTGCCCGACCGTCTTCAGCCTGGATTTGCCCGGCGGCTTGCCCGAGACACGCGAGATCATCATCTCGCTTGACCAGAGCGATCTAGGCGATTGGAACGAGATCGACGCGGTAGAACTGGTGGGTACGACGACCGGCTTCCCGGCAGATAGTGAACCCTCCAGCCTCGATATTGACGACTTCCCGCAGTATAACCTCGTCACGACTGGGGGCGGCGGTGATGAGAACGTAGTCGTGCCACCCTCAGATACGAACGGTAACGGTGGTGGCAACGCGCAACAGGCGAACGATAACACCGCAATGCCTGACTTCGGCGGTGAGTGGGGGACGAGTGTCTCTTGCCCGACGGGCGAGACCATCACTAACGGCATCGACATCACAATTGTGCAACAACGCCCCGGCAGTAACTATCGCATGACAGCGATCGGGATCAACGGTTTTGATCCGGTGATTGCCGTGCGTGATGAATTCGGCAACATCATTTGCAACGACGATAGCGCCGATGCGCTTTCATACAGCGCGAACCTGCCGACGACCGGACAAGTGCCGACCGGCAACACCAATTCACAGGTGTTATATAGCGTGCGCGGTAACAACTTCGCCAACATCACGATCACCGTCGGCGGCTTCGGCGGCACGGGCGGCGAGTTCGTGCTGATCGTCGAAGGCATGATCGCCACCAGTGCCGACGGTGCGGGCGATCCCTTCTCGCTCTATGCGTCACCGGCTCTGCTGATGTCCGGTGTGGATCCCACCGCTTATATGGTGTCGGTGGTTGGCGCGTTCGATCCGATTCTTTCGGTGATTGACGGCGATTACAACGTCGTCGGCGATGCCAACGGCAACCCGATCGTGTGCGATGATGCTGGCTCGCAGGGCTTATGCTGGACGACCGGCACGCGCTTGATCGGCTCGTATGTCTCGCGCTCGCAAAATCGCCAGCTTGCCGGCGGGCGTTTTGACGCGCTCCTGACCTACCCGCTCAATGGCAACTGGGGCGGGTATATCAATTATTTGATGGCAGGCACGCGCAACACACAGGGCGATTACGTCGCCGCGTTCCATCTGGGGACAGCAGAACAACCATAAGCCGATCATCGGCCGGGCGGCGCATACGTCGCCCTGTCGCCGCTTTCGCCTGCCTCGCTCTGTAAAAAATCTGCGCCTCGCGCTAAAATAGCACAGCTATGCAGCCGTTAGCCAACGATAATCTTATGGCGTACCAACCCACAGATCACATCAAAACGATTCTCGACAATTTGCCGCTCAAGCCCGGCGTTTATATCATGAAGGACAAGCGCGGCAAGATCATTTACATCGGCAAGGCGAAGAAGCTCCGGCATCGCGTGCGGAGTTACTTCACGCAGAATGCCGATGGCAATGCTAAGACGCTGAAGATGCGCGGCAAAGTGCGCGACATTGATTACATCGTGGTCGATAGCGAGATCGAAGCATTGATCCTCGAAGAGAACATGATTAAGAAGCACAAACCACGCTATAACATCTTCATGAAAGATGATAAACGCTATCCCTATATTCGGATTGGCTGGGATGACCCCTACCCCAAAGTCGAGACGACGCGCCGCGTAGAAGATGACGGAGCGCGCTACTTCGGCCCGTATGCGGCGATGTGGGCGGTGCAGAATACTCTGCGCGTCCTGCGGAAAGCCTTCCCGTATTTGACCTGTGACCGCGACATCGACGGCACCGACGACCGCGCTTGCCTGTTCCATGATATTAAGCTGTGCAATGCGCCCTGCATCGGCGCGGTGACCCAAGCCGAGTATCGGACGATGATCCAAGAGTTGATGGATGTCCTCAGCGGCAAGTCAGAAGCAGTGATCGCCCGCTTACAAGGGCAGATGCAAGCCGCGTCCGACGCGCTCGACTTTGAAGAGGCGGCGGTCATCCGCGATCAGATTCAGGCGATCGAGTTCATCACCAACAAGCACAAAGCCGTCTCGCCTAAGATGACTGACCATGACGTGATCGCGCTCGCCCGTGATGATAACGAGTCGGCGGTACAGATCATGTTCATTCGTAACGGTAAGCTCATCGGCACCGACTCGCGCATGTTGGATAATACCAGCGGTGAGAGCGACGAAGCAGTGCTAGAGCAGTTCATCACGCAGTTCTACAGCACCATGAGCGATATTCCGCGCGAGTTGATCCTGTCGGATAATATCGAGCAAGCGCGTATTATCGAACGCTGGTTGCACGACAAACGGCACGGCACTAAAGTGTCGATCACTGTGCCGAAGCGCGGCAACAAGAAGAACCTGATCAAGATGGCGCAGGAGAACGCGTCTGAGTCCCTGCGTTTGATGCGCGCGCAGTACGAAGCGGATACCACCAAGCATGAAGAAGCGATTGCCGAGCTACAAGAAGCGCTCGACTTGCCAGAACCGCCGACGCGCATCGAATGTTACGACATCAGCACGACACAGGGCACAGCGATCACCGCGAGTCGCGTCGTGTTCGTGCAGGGTGTCCCGCGTAAGAGCGAGTATCGCCGCTTCAATATTCGCAGTGTGACGCACGGTGGTTCTGACGATTATCAATCCATGCGCGAGGCACTCACCCGCCGCTTTAGCCGCTGGCAAACGACACGCGCGAACAGCGATATTCTGCCGAATGGCAACGATAAAGACTTCACATGGAAGATGTTACCTGACTTACTGCTGATTGACGGTGGCAAGGGACAGCTGAACGTCGCAATTGAGGTGTTGAAAGAGTTCGGGCTTTATGATGTGGTGCCGGTGGCGGGGCTTGCCAAACAATTCGAGGAGCTACACTTGCCCGGTCGCGCTCAGCCCGTCCTGCTCGATCGTCGGAGCGAGGCGCTATTTTTGGTGCAACGGGTGCGCGACGAAGCCCATCGCTTCGCCGTGACGAGCCATCGCAAGCGTCGCCGCAAGCAGGGCATGAGTAGCAAGCTAGAGCAAGTGCCGGGCATCGGCCCTAAGAAGCGTAAAGCCCTCTTAAAGCACTTCGATCATTCGATCGACGCGATCAAGCGCGCCAATGCCGAGGACTTGATGCAGGTCTCCGGCATCAACGAAGCGCTGGCGGAGGCGATCATCATGCATCTGGATTGAGCGCGAGCCGTTGCCGTTGCGCTTCAAAGACGATGACCGCCGTCGCAACCGCCGCATTGAGCGACTCCGTATCGCCCGTCATCGGGATTGTCAAGCCGGTGCCGGTGAGGATGCGCGCCGCGTCGCTGATACCGTGCGCCTCATTGCCGATCACCAGCGCCCAAACCTGTGTCCAATCAACAGCGGTGTATGCTTGCGTGCCATCACCAATCGCGAAGTAGACGTTCAGCGGCTCGCAATACGTGGCGATCTCGTTCCACGGCGCTTCTAAAATCGGAATCCGAAAGTGCGCCCCCATCCCCGACCGCACGACCTTCGGATTATACGGATCGACACATTCCGGCGCGAGGATCACGACCTGTACGCCACTCGCGCCCGCTGTCCGTAGGATTGTACCCATGTTGCCCGGCTCACGGATCGCGTCTAGAATCAGCACGCGCTGAGGCTGGGCGCGAATCTGTGGCTTGGGGAAGTGATACACGCCCGCGATCCCCTGCGGATTTTGCGTATCGCTGATGTGCTGGATCACGTCTTCGGTGACGGGATAGAGTGGCGCGTTGATCGCCTGCAATTGGGCAATCACATCATAATCGACACTGCCCGGCTCGTAAAAAATATATTCCGGGCGTTTGCCTTGTGCGGTAGCATCCTGAATCAGGCGCGTGCCTTCCAGCACCATCTGTTTCTCTTTGCGGCGGGCACGCGCTTTCTTCTGCAAATTATACGCGAACTTGACCTTAGCGTTTTGCGTGCTGGTGATAAGCTCCGATGACATCGGCAGATCCTGTCGTCAGTGGATAGGTGGGGTGGCAATGGGTGAGGGAGAAAAAACAGGGTCATGTAAGACCCTGTTCTGTGTTAGGCGATGGCTTCTTTCGCCGTGTTGACGATTTCCGCAAAGGCTTGCGGGTCTTCAGTCGCCAGCATTGCCATCATCTTCCGATCGACCTGCACATCGGCCTGTCGCAGACCGTGAATCAAGCGGCTATAGGGCAAGCCGTTCTGGCGGCTCGCGGCATTAATGCGCTGGATCCACAGGCGACGCATCTGGCGGCGACGTTGGCGACGATCGCGGTAAGCGTAGAATAAGCTCTTGATCATCGCTTCGTTGGAGCGGCGGAACAGGCGACCACGCGTGCCCCACTGCCCTTTGACCATCTTGATAATTTTCTTGTGTCGTCTGCGACGGACGACCCCTGTTCTTGCTCTTGGCATAGTCCTTCTCTCCTGTCATACAAGCAAAGACCCAGAGCGAAACGCATCTGGGCATTTGGTTCAGTTTTGTGACGAGCGCGATACGATCGTTACGCAGGCGGGTTCGCCTTGTATTTGCCCAAGTAGGGCGCAAGGGTCTTGACGCGCTTCGTCATTGAACTCCGACTCACCTCTTGCATCTTGTCCAGCGAGCGTTTCACACGGCTGGATTTGCGCCGGCGCAGGTGGCTTTTGCCGCCTTTGGTACGCATCACTTTGCCAGTGCTCGTCACCTTGAAGCGCTTGGCTGTCGCCTTGTGAGTCTTCAGTTTGTACTTCTTCTTTTTCTTCTTACCCACGTCAATCACCGTCCTTCGGTAGTTAGTTGTCTGCGGCTGGAGCCATGATCATAATCATGTCGCGCCCTTGCATACTGGGGCCTTGCTCCACCACACCGACATCTTTCAAATCTTCTTCAATGCTCTTGAGTTGGTCGCGTCCAATTTCGGAATGTGTGATTTCGCGACCTCTAAAGCGCATCTTGAACAGCACTTTTTTGCCGTCGCCCAGCCAGTTTCGTGCCCGTTTCGTCAGAATCCCCACATGGTGATCATCAGTCTTGGGACGTAGCTGGACTTCCTTCACGTCGATTTTCTTCTGGTTTTTCTTGGCGCGCTTCTCTTTTTTCTGTTGCTCGTACTGGAACTTACCGAAGTCCATCACTTTGCAAACAGGTGGATTAGCGTTTGGCGCAACTTCCACAAGGTCAACACCCATATCTTGTGCCATCATGAGGGCTTTACGAATGTTCACAACACCGACGTTGCGCGAGACAGGGCGACCGTCCTCGCCTTCTTCTTCAACGATGAGGCGCACTTCTTTCGCGCGGATTTGACCGTTCGTACGATAGTCTATGTCTGCTATTTCCTTAAACCTTTCCTCTAATCTTATGAGTTTGTTCTCACTCATAATATAGCCGATTTCCGAAAATAGCGCAACGAATCATAACAAAACGGCCCTACACCGTCAATCGGCAATCTAAAATTATTGCAGTGCATAACATGCGTAGTATAACAAAGATCAAGACGTTTGTATATTCTCGGTTGGCGCGTCGGGCGTGGTGGTGATGATGCGCGGATGATCGCTCTCATGGGCGAAGGCCCGTACATCGCTCAAGGCTTGCTCGAACAGCGCGAGCAAGTCGTCATCACTGCCCTTGTAGCGGCGTAAAGTCTGCTGAGCGCAGAGACCGCACCCGCGCATCGCCCGATAGCTATCGGTTTCGCAAGTCATGCACCCATTCAGGCGGATCATCATCAGCATGAATGCCAGCGTATCTTCGTGGTTTTCCGGTTGTTGGCTCACGCGCTCGACCAGTGCCGCCCACTGCTCGCCACGTAATGTTTTCAGAGTTGGGATGACGTGTCGCGGAAACAGGATATCATTTGCTGTGTACATAATTATCCTTAAAAAACCGTTGAAAAATCATTCCTCGTGTTTCATTGAGGCGACTGCAATCGCGCCCCTTTGCTCATAAGCATAGGAGGGTTTAGGAATCGTGGCAAGTTAGAATATCGTTCTTTCGCACATGTGCGCTATAATACGTGGCATAACGCCAACAAGCAGACGAGTACACATAGGCAAAGCGATGATGAGACGACGCTGGTACGAGTTGATCGGAATTTTCTTGATATGCACGGGGCTGGTGGGCTGTGCGGGCGGCACGGTCGTCTTTGCACCTACGCCGATCCCGCCGGAACTGAACCCGACCCAATACACGCACCCGACCGGCGCGTTCTCGGTGCTGGTGCCGGGGACGTGGAGCTTGTACGAACAGGAGAATCGCGTCTTTGCCAGCGCGTCCTTCGCACCGCCGGATGCCGAGCGTCCGCTGGTGCAGGTGCAGGTCGTCAATCTGGGCGAAGCTATCAGCGCTGACGGTCTCGGTGAGTTGATGGCGCGTTACCAGACCGAGATTCGCCCGGATATAAGCCGCTATACCGAGCAAGAGCGCACCGCGATTGGCGATGGAAGCTGGCGTATCACGGGCTTACGCGCCACGCCGACCGGCGACCCACAACCGTTGAATACTTTCATTCAGCGTAGCGCGGGCTTGCTGGGCGTGATCGAGATCACCGTACCCAACGACGCGAGCCTACGCTCACAGGTGCAGACGATTGTCAATACCTTCACGATGTCGCCAAGTGCTGATTTACCCGTTGGGACGCTCTCGATCTTATCCCGCGCCGGACAGAGCGAAGTCGAGATCGTCAATCTAGCGACGTGGACGACTCCCGAAGGCGTATTCTTCGTCACGGGCGAAGTACGCAATCATGGCGCTAGCACCTATGCTGATTTACCCGTGCGCGCGATCTTGCTGACCGACACGGGAACTGTGGTCGCGGATGCCGCGAATACGGTCATGGGGCATGGCATCCAGCCCGATCAGTACGCGCCTTTTAGCGTGCGCTTCGGGCAGGGGCAAGCGCCGACTGCCACGCAGTATCAGGTGATTCTCGGCAGTGATGGCGGACAACCGCGCACAATCGACGTGATCGGCGAGCCGCAACTCCAATGGTCGGATGAGACACAGTTCACCGCTGATGGCGATCTATTCGTGACCGGCACGGTACGCAACACGGGCGATGTCGCGGTGCATTCGCTACGGGCAGTGGCGACGATCTTCGACGAGGGCGGGCGCGTGATCGGCGCGGCGTTCGCTGATCTGGAAGTCGAGTCACTCGCCCGCGATCAGAGCGCCCCCTTCACGATTCTCGTCAGCGACTTAGGCGGCACGCCCGCTAATTACGTCGTCAACGTGCAGGGCTTACCGCGATGATCCGTTATGGCTTGATCGACCTCGTACATCTCACTGATGGGGCGCGTCTGGTCGAGCGCGACACCCCGTACTTCCAGCGCGTATGCCAGCACTGCGCGTTAGAGCCGACACAATGCCTGTTGATCGAGCCGAATACGCGCATTCGCCAATCTGCCGAGCGCATCGGCATCCACACTGCGCCCGATCTCACAGCTCTTCAATCTTTCGCATCTGCTTGATAATCGCGCACGACCCGTCCGGTACTCAGGCGCATAGCAAGCGTCGTGTCGTAGGCTTCGCGCAGGGTCACCTCCCAATCGTGCAACGCATGCCCTAAATCTAAACGCGCTGTCGGCAGATGATCGATGCTGTGCCAGCGCTCAACGCTGAAAATCGCCTGTGTCAGCCGATCGACGGCGTACTGCGGCGCACCGTGTTGGCTGGTCACGGCGGGGATGCGCTTGTGATTGAACACGTTGACGCGCCGATAGAAGGGCACGCCGATCGCGGCGAGGAGCGTATCACCGGCGCGGAAAGCGGTCGCAGTTACTAGATTGGGAACGCCGAACAAACGCCCGAACGCGCCGACGATGCTCGCTTCGTTGGCGGGCGTGCGCTGGTCGTGCGTCAATGTGAGATACTCTGCGCCCGCTACGTGTAAGCTACTGGTCGTCGGGGTGATGTCGGTTCGCCCTAATCGCTTGGGGAAGCCGTAAATCTCGCGCCCTAGCAAAATCGGTTCGTAGGTCGAGGGATAGATATAGGGCACGTACAAGCCCAGCTTCGCGCCGACGCGCACCGGCACAAAGACCGTCGTCTCGGTATAATGAAAACGCGCCTGCGGACGATGCACATACTGCGCGTCGCGGAAATCAGCGATGCCGATCAGCAGCGATTGCCCGATGCGCTGAACGCCGGTCGGCAAGCGCAGATGCGGAAGCTCAGCCGTGCAGAACACGAAGCGAATCACGCTGTTGTGGAAGGCGAACGGCCCCGGCAAAACTTGTGCGCTGTGCGTATCATAATGCACTGGTTGCGCGATGCGCTCGCGCTCGGCTTGTGCTTGCTGGAGTTGGTGCGCCAGATAGCGCCGCGCCGCCATCGTGAACGCCGTCGATTGCCGTAGATCGCTCCTATCCCAGCGCAAAAACGTACACGCGGTCTGCGTGATGGCGCGTTGTGTGTGTGGCACATCGCCCAGAATCGCGATCGCATCCAGCACAGTATCAAGCGGCGCGTTGCCGATCGGCTGAGCATGACGACTGAGCGTACACGTACCCGTCAGGCGCACGTAAGCATAGTCGGGCGCGTCGCCTTCAGCGAATAGCGTCTCGCCCGCCGCAATCGTGACGGTCTGCGCCAGTTGGCGCACGTCCTCGAACAGATCAGGAGTCAGTGTCATAGTGATAGCTTGTTAGTACGCATCAAATAATCGACCCCGCGCACCGAGACAACCGTCGCTATAATCGGCAACCATACTGTCCCCACGAAGCCGAAGCCGATCTCCATCAGCCACAGTTGGTTATATGCGCCCAGTTGTACCAGTGGCAGATGATAAGCGAAGAGCATGACCGCGACGAAAAAGCCCGCCGCACCTAATAGCCAGCGCGGGTCAAGCGGCGTGATCGGCAGATGCTGGTCAAGTAACGTCGTGCCGATCTCACTGCGCCGAAACCAGAGGATACTCCAGCAGACCAGCAGAATCGTGCTACTGGTGACAATCGCACCGACGTTGACCGCGTTCTGTAAGGCTTGCACCATGAACAGCAACACGAACACCGTCACCAGCGCGAACCACTCGGCCAGCGATAAGGCGAAATCCGTCGGCGTGTGCTGGGTGCTGATGCGCGTGACGAGGCCCCATAGCACCACCGGCACAGCGAAGAACGCGGCGGCGTAAATCAAAGCGCTGACCCACCCGACTGGCTCGAACAATCCTGAAAGTGCCGGATTCCAGCGTATCCAGATGCCCCAGTAAAAGCCTAGCCACGCCGTCACTGCCAGCAACAAGCCACGATAGCGCCGATTGTTGCCGGCGGTGAGGACGATGAACAAGCCGAACATCTCCGCCATCACCAGCGTATGCCCGCCCATGACGCGCGTCAGCAAGGAGACCGGAAAGCCCGAAAACGAGAAATCCGGCTTGATGAACAGGCTCACCAGCACGCCGACGATCGCCATCAGCGTCATGCCATCGTATAAATCGCGGATGCGATAGCGCACAGCAAGATCAAGCGTCAGCGTGGCGATGGCGATATAGCCCACGATGCGTAATGTCCAGTCGAGCAGGGTATGTTCTTGAATCGTCGTCCACAGCAAGACCTCGCCGCCGAAGAGAAATAGCGCGGCGATCAGTAGGCGTACTGCCCATAGCGATGGACGACGATCAAAACTTATACGAGTTGCGTTGCGACGGCTCTTAAAATCGATACGATAACCTCTTTCGATTGCTCAGCACCCTCTAAACCATCATGCCATACTGGTAACTACTCAGGTCAAATGATTTAAGCCAGCCTCTGCCCTCAAGACAAGTACGGTTAAAGTCCCTCTCCTAGCCACATAGTGGCGGTCGGGAGAGGGATTTAGGGTGAGGGCTGAGTAGTTACTCATACTGAGATAAGCATACCCGCAAGCGACGCATGAGTCACGGCATGAGTCGGGGATTTTGTGCAATCATTAAGGCGCGGGTCACCGGTCGCCGGATAGCTGACCGCCGGATAATCATCCAGATGCAACACGTCCGCGTCGAAGTGGATGTACAGCGGCGTGTCATTGTCAATGTCCCGGAATGTGCAAGGCTTGCCCGACGAAAATATGATTGAGATTGAGCAAGCCGTTAGCTTCGGCGAGATCATAGATATTGACGTGGAACGCCGCCGCAATCTCGAAGAGCGTATCGCCCGCCTGTACGTGATACGTGCGCCCGACCAGATGACGTTGGGGCGCGGGTGTGGGGTGCGCTGTGCCGACCGGAATCAGCAGGACATCGCCGGGGAAGATGCGACGGCTATCCGTGATGCCGTTCAGCTGGCGAATGGCGTCGGCTGTCGTGCCGAAGTGCAGGGCAATCGCGCTCAGCAAGTCGCCCGCCTGCACGACATACGTTGTCTGTGTTGGCTGGGGCGGGGGCGTGTAGGTCGTCTGCTGTGGGACGTGTGTCGCGGTTGTGCCACTGCTATTCGCTGGAACGTGGAGCGTCATCCCTGCCTGGATATAATTGGGGTTGGCGATGTTGTTTGCACGGGCGAGGGCTTGCCATGTCGTGCCATAACGCGCCGCGATCGTCTGGAGCGTCTCGCCAATATCGACGCGGTGAATACGGTCGAAGGCAGCTTGTCCCTGCGCCACTGGCAGGTTGATGACCTGCCCGACGACTAGCTGATTGGGATTGGCAATCGCGTTGTTATCAGTCAGGGCTTGCGGTGTGGTGTCATAGCGCAGGGCGATGTCGGTCAGCGTTTCGCCGTGTGCGACCATATGTGTTGGCGGGATTGCCACTGTCCCTGCTGGGATCGTCAGCACTTGTCCGGCGCGGATGCGATTGGGGTCAATCAGATTATTACGAATTAACAAGTCATCGACGCTCACGTCGAAGCGATTGGCAATCGCTGTGATGGTGTCGCCGCGCTGAACTGTATACGTCTGTTCCTGCGCGCTGACGATGCCAATTGCCAGCATCATCAGGCAGAACAGCCCTATCAAACCTATTTTGTGCATGGTCTCCCCTTCGTTGGTCGTGTGTATATCATGTTTCTATTGTAATCGAAATGCGCCGTGTCTGCTGAAAATCGCCTGCGATTATCTAGGGCGCCTGCCCCCAACCTGGCAACTAGGGGCAAGCGCGTCCTCAACGGGGGACGGTGTTGGGGTCGATGATGTATTGCCACCAGTTGTTCGCGATGCCGTCGCGCGTGCCGGTGATGTGTGGCATATGACGAAACCACCACAGATGATGCAGACGAATATCGCCATTGCCCCACTCGTGACAATCGACCGTGCGTCGCTTGCCGCTGAAATGCGGGTAGCGATACCAGTCATCGCAAGCACTGAGGACGGGAGTCGGGTTGCCCCAGTCGTAATCCTTGACGCTGTTGGGCGCAAAATGCACGTTGCCACAGTGAGCGTGGCGCGGGTGTGTCTGATCGTACTGAATAAAGCGCTCCCATAGGTTCTCGCGCCCGTCGAAATTCTCGTAGACTTTGAACATCATCGACTCAGCACGATGACCGAGGTCTTCTAACATCTCGCCCACGCCCCGCTCGAAGTTGAAGCCCATAATCACAAAGAGGCGCTCGGCATGGTCGGTCTGTTCCAGCGCCGGCGCATTACACCAGAACGCCCCCGCACCGCCCATGATGCTCTCGTAATAGCCGCCGTAGGGATGCCCGAAGAGCCACACTTCGTCAATCGTGCCCTGATTGAGCTTTTCGATCATCTCGAACTCGCGCACCAACGCCAGATAATCGACTCCGTCCGGTTCGTGGAAGTCGTTGCGGTGCCACGCCGCTAAGTAGCTCTGTTCATCATAACGGAAGCCATCGCGCTTGATGGGGTAGCCATCAACGACCACACGCTCGACAATCTCGTAATTGGCATAGCCGTAGCTCGCCCAGCGCACGTCACGGATATAGGCTTCAGCGAGCGCGTCTGGCTCATTCCAGCCGAAATATTCGCGCACCGTCTGCCCGCCTTTGCTGTGCAAAACGGGATTATGGGTGATCATCAACACTTTTTTGTGAACGGGTGCGGGTTGTTGGGCTTTTGCGGGGTGGGTGCCATACGCTGGATACTCAATGTGAAACGATGACGCATGACCCCGTAATGGGTGTGTGTCGTCGTCATCAGCGAAGAATGATTTCAAAAAGTCCATAATCGTCCTGCTCACTTATCATCTAGCAACGGTTATAGGCGATTATAAGTCGAATATGTGTCATGGACAAAACGCCGATCGTGCTTGTATGTGGATTTTCGTAGAAAGCGACATTCGCGCCCTGACGATCATCCAAGCTGTGCTATACTCATGCTGGTAACGCGTGATGGGTCAACGAGTGTCGATTGAGGGTATATCACCGATGTTTTGGGGCGAGTATTCGCATCAACTGGATAAGAAAGGGCGCTTGATTATCCCGGCGCAGTACCGCGAGCGCCTGACCGATCAGGCGATTTTAACGCGGGGACTCGACCAAAATCTGGTGATTTATCCCGCAGACATCTGGCAAAAAGTGACGCAACAGGTTAACAAAATGCCGATCACGCACCCGTCAGCGCGTGCGCTACGGCGCTTGCTCTTCTCCGGCGCGGTCGAACTGACGCTGGATAAGCAGGGGCGCGTCGTCATCCCGCAATACCTGCGCGATTATGCCAGCCTTGAAGAGACGGTCTTGCTGGTGGGCATGGAATTGTTCATTGAATTGTGGGAACCGTCGCGCTGGCACAAGACGCTGGATATAATCAACGAGACGCTGACCGACGGCGATAACCTGCTGTCGATCAAGCTCTGATGCCAATTGGACGTAACCCGTATATTGATGACCCTATGACGCATATTCCCGTTCTAGTCGATGAAATACGCGCTAATCTCGTGCCGGATGATAGACCCATCACACGGGCGATTGATGGTACGCTGGGCGCAGGCGGCCACACGCGCGCGCTGTTAGACGCTGGCGTGCAGACCATTCTCGCTTTCGATCTCGATCCGCAGGCGATCGCGCTCGCCCGCCAGACGATCGGCACAGATGCCGACCGCGTCCATATCGTCAACGATAGCTACCTGCCGATGCGCGATCATGCGCGGGCGCAGGGCTGGGATCAGGTCGATTTGATTCTGCTGGATTTAGGCTTATCATCGATGCAACTGGACACGCCCGATCGCGGTTTCGCGTTCATGCACGATGCGCCGCTGGATATGCGCTTCGATCAGGCGAGCCCGCGCGCGACAGCCGGCGATATTGTCAATCACTGGTCAGCCGAGGATTTAGCCGATATTTTCTACAAGTATGGCGAAGAGCGCCACAGTCGTCGTATCGCCCGCGCCATCGTGCGCCAGCGCCCGCTAGAAACAACGCAGGAATTAGCGCAGGTCGTCGCCAGCGCGATGCCCAAGGGCAAGCGCAGTAAGACGCACCCCGCGACACAGGTCTTTCAGGCTTTGCGGATTGCCGTCAACGATGAGTTACACACGGTTGAAACCGCCATCCCGATAGCGATAGACTTGTTGGCATCGGGCGGGCGTTTGGGTGTGATTAGCTTCCATAGTTTGGAAGATCGCATCGTGAAGACGCTCTTCAAAGACGCGAGTACCGAGATTGTCGCGCCGCCGGGCATGGCATCGATCGAGGAGCAGGCGGCGGTGGTCGATCTCATCACGCGCAAGCCGATCATGCCCACAGATGCCGAAATTGCACGCAATCCGCGCAGTCGCAGTAGCAAGTTGCGTATCGTCGAAAAATTGTGACGACGACGCATCAACCGACGGAGGACAGAAGAGGCTATGGCACAAAATTGGTTCCGACATGCACTCGACCGCACTGGCTGGCGATCTCAGAATCAGGTCGCGGGCTTGATTGTGCTGGGGGTGGTCATCACCTTGATTTTTGCAGGGGTTTACCTGACGCAAATCGCGAACTATGCCACGACCAATCGCCAGATTGTAGAACTGATTGCCGAGCGTGACCGTCTTGAGCGGCGCAATGAAGAACTACGTGCCGAAATTGCCCAATTGCAGACGGTGCCGCGCTTGCTCGAGCGCGCCGAGACGCTGGGCTTCACGCCGGCAGACGCGGTTGATATCGAATATCTGGTCATCGAGGGCTATAATCCCAACCGCACGCAGACCGCCATCCAAATTATCGACGAAGAAGAGATCGTCACGACACAAAGCTATGACGAGACCTTCAGCGGTTGGTTGCGCCAACAATGGGACGGATTACAGCGCCAATTTGAAAATTTTGGGACGTAGGGCGACCCATACACTGAGCCGAAGAGAAAACTGAGATGCAAGCTACACAAGATCAAAAACAATCCCTGATTAATCGTCGTCTGCCAGTGGTGACGTGGGGCTTGGTGTTCCTCAGCGTGCTGTTGCTCCTTGCGCTGGCACGCCTGCAACAGCTTGACCCGAATATCCGCCGCGAGTTCGAAATCCGCGAGCAGAATAACATTCAGTCGGTGCGACGCTTGCCGGCGGTGCGCGGCATCATCTACGATCGCGATAACGTGCCGCTGGCGTTCAACGTCTTGCAATATGAAGTCGGCATCAGTCCTAATCTGGTGTCCAATCCGGAGCGCGTCGCGCAACAGCTGGGCTTGCAACTGGGGTCAGACGAGTTTGAGATTTATCAGCGAATTGTCGATCCAGATAACCCGAACTGGGAACTGATCGCCCGTCCGGTATCGGCAGAAGTGGGGCAAGCCATCGCTGATGAAGACTTGCTGGGCGTGGTCATCAACCCCTTATCGCGGCGCGCCTATCCGCAGGAGCGCGTCGGGGGGGCGCTCGTGGGCTTCATCATCGAAGATAACAACAATAGCACGCGGGGCGCGATGGGCATCGAAGCCAGCTATAATGAACAACTCGCGGGGCGCTCGTTCGACCAGACGATTAGCAATATCCCGATTGGCGTGCCGCTGGAAACGCGCACCGACACCCAGCGCGGCATGGATGTGATCCTCACGATTGATCGTGATATTCAGTTCTGGGTGGAATACGAGCTAGAGCGCGTGGTCAACGAGCAGAATGCCGAAGGTGGCACGATCATCGTCATGGATCCGCGCAATGGTGACGTGCTGGCAATGGCGAGTTACCCGACCTTCGACCCCAACACATTCTCGCAGGTCGCGGATGATAATATTCTGCGCGTGCCGGCGATCGCCGATATTTACGAACCCGGCTCAGTCATGAAAGTGCTGACGGTCGCGGCGGCGCTCGATACCGGCACAATTACGCCACAGTGGACGTACAACGATCAAGGCAGTATCGAAGTCGGCGGACGCTTTCACGTCAACTGGGATCGTGGCTCATACGGCTTGATGGATACGTCGCAATTGCTGGTGAACTCGCTCAACGTGGGCGCGGTGAGCGTCGCGCTAGAGATGCAACCGGATTTGTTCTACAGCAGTATGAACCGCTTCGGCTTAGGGCAGGTGACAGGCGTTGATTTGCCGGGCGAGCAAGCAGGCATCATGCGGATACCGGGTGATAATCGCTGGAGCGAAGCCGATTTTGCCTCGAACAGTTACGGGCAGGCGATCAGCACGACCGCGCTACAGATGACGACGGCATATGCCGCGATTGCCAACGACGGTTTGATGTATCAACCACGCCTCGTGCGCGAAATCCGCGATGGCGATGAAATCATCCCCGCGCCGCCCATCCTACGCAATCGCGCTGTGTCGACCGATACGGCGAACGCAGTCACCGATATGATGGTGCGCGTGGTCGAAGCGGGCGCGACCTTCGCACAGGTGCCGGGCTATACCGTCGCCGGCAAGACGGGGACGGCACAGATCAGCACGCCGACCGGTTACGACCCCGACGACTCGATCGCGTCCTTCATCGGTTTCTTGCCGGCGGACGAACCGCAATTGGTGATCTTCGTCAAGATTGATCGTCCCGATGGCTACTGGGGGTCACAGGTCGCCGCGCCGCTCTTCAGCGATCTCGCGCAAAGATTGGTGGTCTTGCTGGGCATCCCCAACGATGACATCCGGCGTGGTCTGCAAGCCGAAGGCGGCGTGATTAACGAGGAAAGGCGATAACGCGTATGGACACACAACTGCCATTAGCACTGACAGTCGGCGGCGTGACCTTCTTGCTGGGTGTTATCTGGGGCGGGCCATTCGTCGAGATTATGCGTCGTCTGGGGATTGGCAAGCGCATTCGTGCCGAGATTCAGGATATGCAAGGGCATAAAATCGGCACGCCGACGATGGGCGGCATCATGATTATTCTGCCGGCGGTGGTGATTATGCTCGCCCTGAATATTGCCAGTATTGTGCAGGAAGGCGAAGGCGCGAGTACGTTTTTGCCGCTGGGGGTGCTGGTCAGCTTTGCCTTGCTGGGCTTGGTCGATGACTGGGAAGGCATCCGCATGTCACGCGGGATGGAAGGCTACGGCATTTCGTCACGCATGAAATTCTTCATCCAGCTGGCGCTGGCGTTCACCGCGTCGGTGATTTTCTCGCTGTACGGCTTCGATTTTTCGCAATATCTCGATCAAGGCTTCGCCAATGCGGATTACGCCTTTCAGTTTGCCAACACGCTTCAATTGCCCTTGCTTCCGCTGGTGATTCCGCTTTCGCCCTATATCTTCATCCCGCTTTCGACCGTCATCATCGTCGGCATGTCGAACGCGCTCAACCTGACGGACGGCATGGACGGTCTGGCGGGCATCATCACGGCGAGTGCTTTCGCCGCCTACGGTGTAATCGCCTTCTTGCAGGGGCAGATTTTCATCGTGCAGTTGTGCTTCATTCTAGTGGGGGCGTGCTTCGCGTTCCTGTGGTATAACGCGCATCCGGCGCAGTTGTTCATGGGCGATACGGGGTCGCTGTCACTGGGCGCGACGCTGGGGATGGTCGCCGTGATGACGGGCGAGTGGCTCTTGCTACCGATCATCGCGATTGTGCCGGTTATGGAAACGTTGAGTGTGATTATACAGGTCGCCTCAGCCAAGTTAACGCGCCGCTATCTCGGCGAAGATATTCGCCCCTTTCGGCGCTCGCCGATTCATCATCACTTTGAACTGGGGGGCTGGAGCGAGACGCAGGTCGTGCAACGGTTCTGGCTTGTGGGCTTATTGAGCGCGATGATTGGCGTGGCACTGGCATTATTGTAGAATCAGGGGCAATATACACGCGATGCCCGCCCCGTTGTGGATGGGCGGTTCTATCTGTACATCAACGAAAAACGTGAGTTATGGAAACAACAAAGCTAAAGAATAAAAACGTCGTCATTCTGGGCTTCGGGCGGCAAGGCAAAGCCCTGGCACGCTGGTTACCCCAGCAAGGGGCGCGGGTCGTCGTCAACGATCGCCGCAGTGAAGACGATCTCAACATCAACCGCCGTGATTATTCCGGCGTGCGTTTCGTCCTCGGCGATCATCCGTCCTCGGTACTCAATCGGGCGGATTTGGTCTGTGTATCGGGCGGTGTGTCCTTACAGATGCCGCTATTGATCGAAGCGCGTGAGCGCGACATCCCGTTGACCAACGACGCGCAGTTATTCATGGAACGTTGTCCAGCACCGGTGATCGGCATCACGGGTAGTGCTGGCAAAACGACGACAACGACGCTCGTCGGCGAGATCGTGCGCGCCGCCGGCTATAAGACGTGGGTCGGCGGCAATATCGGCGATGTCCTGCTGGATATGCTGGACGACATCGAGAGTGATGATGTGGTCGTCATGGAATTATCGAGCTTCCAGCTGGAGTTGATGACCGTCAGCCCGCAGGTCGGCACGATTCTCAACATCACGCCCAATCATCTCGATCGTCACGGGACGATGGAAGCCTACGTCGCCGCTAAAGCCAATATCCTGCGCCATCAAACGCCCTCAGATATTGCAGTCCTGTCCGAAGATGATAAGTGGTGTCAATCGCTACAGGCCTTAGTGCCGGGCGAATTGGTCTCGTTCAGCAGTCGCACGATGGTACCGAACGGCACGTTCGCCGTTGGTAATCGGCTGGTGTTAGCGGGGGCGGCGAGCTACGATTATGTGCCCCATGTGCTGTGTGAGCGCGATGAAATCCCCTTGCGTGGCGAGCATAACGTGGCGAACGTCCTCGCCGCCTGTGCGATTGCCGGGGCGCTGGGCTTGGCGGCTGATCGTCCCGGCATCGCGCCCGAGACCATGCACGAGACGATCGTGAACTTTCGCCCCGTGCCGCACCGTCTGGAGCATGTGCGTACGATCAATGATGTCGCCTACATCAACGACAGCATCGCCACCGCACCCGAACGACTGGTCGCGGCGTTACGCAGTTTTAGCGAACCACTGGTGTTGCTCATCGGCGGTGCCGATAAAGACCTGCCGTGGGACGAAGCTGTCCATCTCTCGCTACAGAAGGCACGCCATGTGATCTTATTCGGCAAATCTGGCGCGAAACAAGTCGGCGATAAAGCCCAACGCATCTATAATATCATGGGGGCGAGCGCGGATGTGGTCACCCGCGTTGAGACTTTAGATGATGCTGTCGCCAGAGCGCATGAGATCGCGCAGGCGGGGGATGTCGTGTTGTTATCGCCGGGTGGCACCAGCTACGATGCTTACGCCGATTTTGCTGAGCGAGGCGAGCATTTCAGAAAACTTGTTCAAGCGTTATAATAGATACAATCCAGAATAGACGCGGGCGGTATCGCTCGCAGAACTCGTGAATTGTCGGATAAACCATCACAGCGGGGCAATCATCATGACAAACCAGAGCCTATCATCACGCAGTATCGCTCGCCGATCGGGTGGCGATGCCCAGCCCAAGCGCACAACTGACGCTAATCTGGGGTACTTCGCCACGCTCGATAAGCCGCTGGTGCTGATCGTCGGACTGTTGTTAGCCATCGGCGCGGGCATGGTTTTCAGCACGACTTTCAACTGGAGTCTGGAAGCACGCGGCACGAGTACGGCGATCTTCGTACAGGATCATGTGCGTAATATGGTGATTGCACTGGGGGCGGCAACGTTCTTCGCGCTGGTCGATTATCGCTTCTGGCGGCGGTTTGCACCGCTCTTGCTCGTGGCGACGATTGGCGCGCTGATCGCGGTTTTGCTCTTCGGCGATGATACCTTCGGCGCGCGGCGTGCCTTGATCGGCGGGCGTTTACAGCCGGGTGAGCTTGCCGAGTTCACGATGGTGCTGTACATGGCATCGTGGTTGAGCGCCAAGCGCACCCGCGTTGATAGCTTCATCTTCGGCTTGATTCCGTTTATGATGATTCTGCTCTCGGTGATTGTGTGGATCGTCCTGCAACCGGACATCAGCACGGTGGTGATTATCCTCAGCACGACGGTTGCGATGTATTTCCTAGCAGGGGCGCGCATCTGGCACTTGGTGACGATTGCTCTGCTGGGTGTCGTGTTCGGCTTCATTCTGGTGAACACGCAGGCTTATGCTCAGACGCGCGTCGATTCTTATCTGGCATCCCTGCGCGATCCGACGCTGGCGAATTATCACACGCAACAGGTGATCACGGCTTTTGTCACCGGCGGCTGGTTCGGCAAAGGGCTGGGGCAAGGCACGCAAAAATTCAACAACGCGCTACCCGCCCCGCATACCGATAGTATCTTTGCGGTGATCGGCGAAGAACTGGGCGTGATCGGCGCGTCGGTGGTGGTGTTGTTGTTCGTCGCGCTGGTCATGCGCGGATTCCGCATTGGTCAACGGGCGGTCGATCCTTTCGGGGCGTTATTAGCGATGGGGTTAACGTTGTGGGTAGCGGTGCAAGCCCTGCTCAACATCGCGGTGATGGCGGCGGTCATCCCGTCGACCGGCTTGCCCTTGCCGTTCATCAGCTATGGCGGTTCGGCTCTGCTGGTGTCGATGACCGGCGTTGGCTTACTCTTGAGTATCAACCGCGTGGCAACCCTGCGCGAATCACAGAATCAACGGAGGCAAGATGGCTCGACTCATACTGGCGGCTGGGGGAACCGGCGGACACGTCTATCCCGCGCTCGCCGTCGCCGAAGCACTACGTGATCAGGACGACGCGCATCATCTGACCTTCGTCGGCACGCGCGGCGGGGGTGGCTTCGAGCGCGATCTTGTCGAGAAGGCGACGGTACAATTCGACGCGTTCGCCGAGGTGTTCGCAGGGCCTATCATGGGCGTGTCACTGCCGCGACAGGGCGCGAGCGTCGTCATGATGGGGCTAGGCGTGAGTCAGGCACTGACCCGCTTAATACGCCAGCGTCCGCAGGCTATCTTATTGACGGGGGGCTGGGCAAACGTGCCGCTGGCGCTCGCCGCGTCGCTTTTGCGTATACCGATGCTGATCTACCTGCCGGATGTTGAACCCGGCACGACGATCAAAGTCTTGAGCAAAATCGGCGGGCGCGTGGCGATCACCGTCCCCGAATCGGCGCAGTATTTCCGCGCGGGGCAGACGGTCGTCACGGGCTATCCCCTGCGCCAGACCGTGACGCAGGCGAGCGCCGATCATGCGCGGGCACGCTTCGGGCTACTGCCGGATTGCCCGACTCTGCTGGTCACCGGTGGCAGTCGCGGGGCACGGAGTATCAATCTCGCGCTAGAGTCGATTTTGCCTGATCTCGCGCGGGAATCTGTGCAGATCATTCACGTCACGGGTCAACTAGACTGGGAGCGATCGCAGGCAGTGGCACACGATCTGGATTTGCCGCAATATCACGCTTATCCCTATCTCGATAGCCCCGACATGGGCGCGGCATTTGCGGTAGCGGATATAATCATCGGGCGCAGTGGGGCGAGTGTGCTGGGCGAATTTCCGTATTTTGGCGCGGCATCGATCCTCGTGCCTTATCCGTATGCCTGGCGCTATCAGCGCGTCAATGCTGATTGGCTGGTCGAGCGCGGGGCGGGCATCCGCATGGATGATGCGGACATGACCAATGATCTTTTGCCGACTTTGCAGAGCTTGTTGCACGACACCGACCGCCTGTCGCAGTTGCGCGCCAATGCGCGTGCGCTCAATCGCGGTAATGGTGCGGAGACGATCGCGCAGGAGTTGTTACACTTAGCGGGAGCATGAACCTATGATAGAACTATCGATTGTGGTGTGGGTGTTGGCGGGCTTCTTCGCCTATGTGGGCTGGGAGCGCGGCTTCATGAAAGAGGTGATCTCGCTATCGGGTATCACGCTGGCGCTCTTCGGCTTATATGAGTTCGACACGCTGATTCGCGTCACACTCTTTGATGATTTGAATACAGCGGCGGTCTATTACATTCAGGCGACTTTGTTCGGTCTGGTGGTCTTCTTCGCCTATCAAACGCGCGAGCTTGACGACGGACGATCGAGCCGCCGCGCTGACCGCGACGAAGCGCAGACCAAGGCATTAGGCGGCATTGTCGGCTTCATCAACGGCTATATGGTCGGCGGCACGCTGTGGTATTTGCTCGATATCGCCAATTATCCGCTTAGCCCGCGGGTAGCCGCGCCTGCGCCCGGGTCACCGAGTGCCGAGATGGTCTCGAACTTGCCGTTGTACGTGCTGGGCGCGGGTGAGGGCAATCTACTCGCCTTGATGGTGGTGTTGCTGTTCATCGTCGTCCTCGTGATTATCTAAAGGAGCAAGCCGACTTATGATGCAACTCTCGACATTCATGTGGTTTATGGGCATCTTCCTCGCTGTGATTGGCTTCTTGCGTGGCTGGCGGCCCGAACTGATCATCAGTTCGGGCATCGTGCTGACGATGTTCGCGCTCTTTCAGTTCGATGGCTTCTTACGCAGTACCATCTTTCTGACGCTCCCGCGTGGGCAGGTGTTCTTCGTGCAGGCGGCGATCTTCATCACGGTTGTTCTCTTTCTCTATCAAGCCGATGAACTGGGCGGTGCGGAAGACCGCGACGAGGACGATTACCAATCGGGCGCACTGGGGGCGATCGTCGGCTTCATCAACGGCTATCTGATCGGCGGCACGCTGTGGTACTTCCTGGACATCAACGAATATCCGTGGGATCAGTTCGTGATCGCCCCGGGACCGAACTCACCTAGTTCAGAAGCCCTGAATCTGATTCCGCTGGTGATTCTGGGCGGCGGCGCGAGTGGCACCGGCGATCTGCTGGCGATTGTCGTGCTGGCTCTGCTCTTCATCGTATTCATAACATTGTGAGCGCAGTCATGGTCACGTTATCTCCTGAGCAGCATATTCATCTGATCGGTATCGGCGGCGCGGGCATGTCAGCGATTGCGCGTGTCCTGCACTTGCAGGGCTATCGCGTCAGTGGTAGTGACTTGCACGCAAACGATGTGACCGCGCATCTGCGCGCGCTCGGCGTGACGGTGCATCACGGGCACGCGGCACAGCACATCAGCGCCGCTGTTGATGTTGTCATCACCAGTTCGGCAATTCCGCCCGATCATGTCGAAATTGCCACCGCTAAAGCACAGGCGATCCCCGTTTACAAGCGTCATGATGTTATGGAAGCGATCATGACGGGGTATCGACGGGTGGCGGTCGCTGGCACACACGGCAAGACGACCACTACCGCGATGATCGTCCATATTTTGACCGAAACCGGACGCGATCCCTCGTATATTGTCGGGGGCGTGCTGGCAAATACGGGCTATAACGCCGATGTCGGGCAGGGGACGCACTTCATCATTGAAGCTGATGAATACGACAATATGTTTCACGGCTTGCGCCCGCATCTCGCTCTACTCACTAGCTTTGAGTACGATCATCCCGATTTTTTTGAAACACCGCAAGCGATGCGCGATTCCTTCGCGCAGTTCGTCGCACGCGTCCCTGCTGATGGCTTGATGGTCACCTATGCCGGCGATACCGAGGCGCTCGCTCTCGTGCGCCAGCACACACCCGCGCCGATCGTCACTTATGCGCTCGATGATCGCACGGCGGACTGGCACGCGCATGATCTGCAATATGCGGGCGATCGGCTCAAGTTCGCGTTACAGCAGGGCGATCAACGTCTGGGGATCGTCACGCTACAGGTGCCGGGCGAGCATAACGTCTTGAATGCGATGGCGGCGCTGATTATTGCTCATCACGAGGGCGTGCCGATCGCCGAAGCAATCTTGGCATTGGCGAGCTTTAAGGGGGCGAGGCGACGCTTTGACGTGCGCGCGATCGTCGATGACATCATCGTGATTGACGATTATGCCCATCACCCGACCGCGATTCGTACGACAATCACCGCCGCGCGGCGACGCTATCCGGCGCATACGCTGTGGACAATCTGGCAACCGCACACCTACAGCCGCACGCGCCAGCTCTGGGATGCGTACCTGACGGCGTTCAGCACGGCGCAACATGTGTTGGTAACGGACGTGTATGCCGCGCGCGAAGCTCCTGATCCGGCGGTAGACATCGCGCACTTTGTCGAGCAACTCCAGCACGATCATGCCCAGCACGCGCCGACACATGCCGATGCTGTCGCGCACTTACGCCAGCACGTCACAGCGCCGGCGGTGATCTTAATCATGAGTGCGGGCGATGCTCCACAAATCGGAATCGATTATCTGCAACAGTTGAAGGCTGATTCGTCATAATGCGTCTGGCTACGCTCGATTTACCAAACCTCAAACGCTCGGCACCGCTGGCGAAATACACCGCCGCCCGTCTCGGCGGGTCTGCGGATTGGCTCTACGTCACTGGACGGGATGAACCGATTGAACAACTGGTAGAGGTGGTGCAGGCGGCATGGGACGCAGGCTTGCCGGTGCGCGTGATCGGCGGGGGTGCGAATATTCTGGTCAGCGATCGCGGGGTGCGCGGGCTAGTGGTCGTCAACCGCATCACGCAGATTCAATACGGGGCGTGGCACGGTGGACGCACCGTATCCGCGACCGCCGGCACTCGTTTGTTACGTCTCGCGCGTGGTTGTGCCAAGCACGGCATCGCGGGGATGGAATGGGCGATCGGTGTGCCGGGCACGGTCGGCGGCGCGATTGTCAATAATGCGGGCGCACATGGCGCAGATATGGCGGATAGTGTCGCGGACGTTGTAGTTTACACAGCGATCGGTGGCGCACAGTTGTACACGGCGGCGGATCTCGACTATGATTATCGCTATAGTGCGCTCAAAGCGCGGTCAGATCGGCGCTTTGTCGTGCTGTTGGCGACCTTCGCCCTGCCACCCGATGATCGGGATGCAATCCAGGCGCGTATGGCAGATTACAACGCCTATCGCAAGCGCACACAACCGCCGGGTGCGTCGCTCGGCAGTATCTTCAAGAATCCGCCTGATGATTATGCTGGACGCTTGATTCAGGTCAGCGGACTCAAGGGGTATCAGCAGGGCGGTGTGCAGGTCTCGGATGTCCACGCCAATTTCATCGTCAATCACACGGCGACGGCGAGCGCGTATTACGCCCTGATCGAGCATGTACGTGCGACGGTGTATCGTCAGCAGGGGGTAGAGCTAGAATTAGAGATCGAACTCGTAGGAGACTGGTCATGACTAAACATCCATCTGTCAAATCTGGTGGCGGGCGTAATCATCTGGTGGTGATGGTGCTGACGGCGCTCTTGGGCGCGCTGTTCACGTTCATTCAACGCCAACTCAGCGATGATCGTCAGCGCAAACGCAAACGCAACCATAACGCTCAACCGGATTCAGCCCATGATACAATAGACGCTAGCCCGTCGATACGTGAGGATTGAGCAGGATGGCACGGCGCAACCGACGACAACGCGGCACACAATATACCGGTATTCTACGCAGTCGCAACCGCACGACCGCAGATGACCGCCCGCAGACTCGGCACAGTGTCGAGCGGGGTAGTAACGTGCGCTGGCGCATCGTCAGTGGCGTGATTGTGCTGTGTATGTCGGGCTTGCTGGCGCTCATCTTCCTGACGGATATTTTCTTCGTCCGCAGTATCGCCGTCAGCAACTTGCGCTATATGACGCGCGAAGAAGTGTTCTCGTATGCGGATATTGCGAATATGCACGTGCTGTGGGTCAAGCCGGAATCTGTGCGTCAGCGTTTGCTCACCTATCCGACAGTGGCATCGGCACAGGTGCGCTTGTCCCTGCCACCAAATATGGTCAACATCACGATACAGGAGCGCGAACCGGCACTTGTCTGGGAGCAGAATAGCGTCGTGGTGTGGGGCGATATACAGGGTAACGTGATGGCACAGCGCGAAGAACGCCCCGATTTAGTGCGGATACAGGTGAACGATCCGCTATTTGACGGGCCGCTGGGCGAGAGCCGACAACTCGATACAGATATTGTCATCGGCGTGTTACAATTGCACGAACTCTTGCCCGATGTCGGGGTGTGGAATTATGATGCGGTCAAAGGATTGGGGTATCAAACCGAAAATGGCTGGGATGTGTGGTTTGGCGTGGGGGCGAACATGCCCGAGAAACTCAAGATTTACGATGCCATCGCATCCGATATAATCGCAAGAGGCATCCAAACGCGCGCGATCAACATTGTCGATCCCGATGCGCCCTTCCGTAATGACTCAGGTGGTTCTTAAAGCGAGATTCATGAACGATATTGTTGTAGGTTTAGATATAGGCACACATAAAATTTGTACAATCGTTGGCGAAGTGCGCCCCGATGATATTTACATTCTCGGCGTGGGGATTGAACCCAGTCGTGGGATGAAGAAGGGCGTGGTCAACGATGTGCAAACGCTGGTGAATGCGATTGCGGCATCGGCGCATAAAGCCGAGAAAACCAGTGGCTATCAGATCCGGCGGGCGTTCGTCAGCGTGGCGGGCAGTCACATTGCATCCTTGACTAGTCGCGGGATGGCACCGATTACGGGGTCACGCGGGGTGCGCGAGCATGATCTCGATCGGGCGATGAACGCGGCGCGCGCGATTGCGATCCCGCATAACCGCGAAGTCCTGCACGTTGTCCCGCGCACGTACACGCTCGACGGGCAAGAGGGCATTCGCTATCCCGTCGGCATGCACGCCTTCCGCTTAGAAGTCGATGCCCATATCATCACCGCGTCATCCACCAGTCTGGCGAATCTGGAACAGGCGACCGAGGGCGCGGGCATCTATGTCGATCGCTTCATCCTCAACCCACTCGCCGCTGGCGATGCCGCCCTCACCGAGCAGGAAAAAGAGAGCGGTGTCGCGGTGATCGACATCGGCGGTGGCACAGCCGATATTGCGATTTATGTTGAAGGTACGGTCTGGCATACGGCGGTGATTCCGGTCGGCGGGCATCACTTCAGCAATGATCTGACCTACCTGATGCACGTCCCGATCGAACTAGCGGAAGACGTGAAAGTCACACATGGGCACGCCCGCCAACGGGATGTCAGCGAGTTAGAGAAATTCGTGATTGAACCCTTCGGCGATGGGATGCCGCAAGAAGTGGCGCGCAGTGACGTAGCGATGGTGCTGGAAGCGCGCGCGGTCGAATTATTTGAACTGGTGCAAAAAGAGATTAAACGCTCCGGTTATGATGGCTTACTGCGAGCAGGGGCTGTCATCACTGGCGGCAGTTCACAGATTCCAGGGCTGGTCGATGTCGCCAGTGATGTCTTACGCACGCCGGTGCGCGTCGGGCGACCGGAACGCATCACGGGGATGGCGGATAGCCTCAAGAATCCGGCGTATAGCACCAGCGTCGGCTTATTACGCATGGGGCTAGATTTTGACATCGGCGCGCTTGATGAAGATTTACCCGCGAGCAACGGATCAGGCGCGGGTAGCATCGGCACGGCGCTGGGCAACTTCTTCCGACGTTTACTGCCGGATGATCGCGACGAGTGAGGCATCGCATCGATCAGATACCGATGAACGTTTCCGTTTTCTAATGTCGTCTGTCCTAATCGCGCCGCTTGTCGCCTATCAATTTTTTCGTTTCCGTTTATAATACACATAAATTAATACATCACTCATGCAATCTACGGGGTAAGCCAACGATCAGATCGTTCCCCGCGTGTCTCTACAACCGGACATGGTTGCATACGATTTTGTAATGCGTACAATGACAAGTAAAGTGTAGCCTCTTACTCAAGCTGTATATACATAAGGATACGCTCTCATGGAAGATTTTGAACTGACTCCGGGTGAAAGTTTTGCACAGATTAAAGTCGTTGGTGTGGGGGGCGGTGGCAATAACGCCGTCAATCGCATGATTAACGAGGGACTCGGCGGTGTTGATTTCATCGCTGTCAACACCGACAACCAAGCCTTGATGATGTCGCAGGCGAAGACCCGCGTCCACATCGGCGAGAAATTGACTCGTGGCTTGGGTGCTGGTGGCAACCCTGAAATTGGTCGCAAAGCCGCCGAAGAAAGCCAAGAAGAACTGTACGAAGTCCTGCGCGGTGCGGATATGGTCTTCATCGCTTGCGGGATGGGTGGCGGTACTGGCACCGGTGCATCACCGATCATCGCACAGATTGCCAAGGAACTCGGCGCGCTGACAATCGGCGTGGTGACGCGCCCGTTCACGTTTGAGGGCAGTCGGCGCGGGCAATTCGCCAACGCTGGTATCGAGAATCTCAAGAGTCAGGTTGATACCCTGATCGTCATTCCTAATGATCGCTTGCTCCAAATGGCGGACAAACGCGCCACCCTGCAACAAGCCTTCTCGCTGGCAGACGACGTGTTGCGACAGGGTATTCAGGGGATT